>CASICI010000007.1 GCA_949373145.1 uncultured Phycisphaerales bacterium | reverse complement strand
CGAATCCAATGCCGGAAAAGAGCGTTCCATCTCGAAGTGCGAGTCTGCCGGAAGCCGTATCGTTGTGCGTTGAGTCCACCATTCTGGGGCAGTTTAGCGTCTCATGAGAAAAAGTTCGTCAGATCCACCCTGGCAGTGTGTTGAAAACACACGAAATAAAGCTTTCTCACCGTAGAATCAAATCGTGACCAACACCGACCTCCTTCTCAATCTTGCCCCGGAACGACTGGTTCAAGTGGCACTTGAACGAGGAATCGATCGATATCCGGATGGATTGACCTACGCGGCCCCCGACGCTCTGGGACCACTCTTTCCGGGCGATCGGGTGGTGGTGCCACTCGGACGTGGCAATGCCCCGACCTCCGGGTGGATTCTGGCGGTTCATGATGGCTCGACCGACCCGGACTTGATGCCTTCGGTCGATCCGCTGAAGGTCAAGGCGGTCTTGAAGAAGGATGGGACGGAAACACGATTGCCCTCGCAGGTGCTTTCCCTTGCGGAGTGGATCAGTGACTACTACGCCTGCCCGATTGGAATGACCCTTGCCTCCATGCTGCCGGCCGCGGTCAGAAAAGGAACCGGTCGGGTCACCAGACACTTCATGCACCTGCCGAAGGACGCGCCAGCTCTGGACGCACTTCCCAAGAAATTCGGACCTGGCAGGCGCCGGGTCCTCGAGGTCCTGCACGCCCGCGCTCCAGAAGACGGCCCGATCGAAATAGGCGCCCTGGCCGAGGAAGCTGGGTTGAAAAGCAAGGTGCCGATCAAAGCGCTGCTGGACGCTGGGATGATCGGTGAAACCACCAGAACCAATGTCCAAGCCGCCTGGCTCGAGAGATCAACCGTCCTGGCGACGGATGGAGATGACATCCGACCGAACGCAGAGCAGGCGGCTGCGATCGAGGCGATCGAGGCGATCATTGATGATGGATTTTCGAGACATCTTCTTCTCGGAGTGACCGGAAGCGGCAAGACGGAGGTCTACATCAGGCTCATCAAGTCGGTGATCGCACGAGGACGGACCGCCTTGATGCTGGTGCCCGAGATTGCGCTGACACCACAGACGGCAAGCCGACTCTTTCACAGATTTCCGGAAGCGAAGATCGCCCTTCTTCATTCAGGACTCACACAAGCCCAACGAAACCAGCAATGGACCATGGTGGCGCAAGGAGACGCGCAGATCGTACTGGGTGCACGAAGCGCGATCTTCGCGCCGATTCCCGATGATTCCATCGGAATCGTAATCGTCGATGAAGAACACGATGGGTCCTACAAACAGGATCAAGCGCCGAGGTACCACGGAAGAGACGTGGCCATCAGAAGAGCCCAGCTGGCCGGATGCCCGATTCTTCTGGGGAGTGCCACACCATCATTGGAGACCTGGCACAACACCGTCACACTGAAGCGGAACACGCTGCACAGACTGCCGAACAGAGCACCGGGCCTTTCCTTGCCGAAAGTTCAGATCGTGGACTTTGCAGAAGAACGTAAGATGTTCAAGGACAGGCGCATACATCTCCTGGGACCACGACTGGCACAGGCCTTGAAGCAGACCCTGAACGCCGATGCCCAGGCCATCTTGCTGCTGAATCGACGTGGATACGCAAACTACATCGCCTGCCCGGACCAACAGTGCGGATGGGTGATGAAATGCGATCAATGCGATGCAGGCATGGTCAACCACCGAGCTGCGGTGGGTGGCTCGGGAAGTCTTCACGATTTCGTGAGATGCCACCATTGCCTGACCGAACAGCGGCTTCCGAAAAAGTGCCCGCTGTGCTCGAGAAAAATCACGGTGTTCGGATTGGGGACCCAGCGAGTCGAGGAAGAGATCCGCGGGATCCTCACCGGTCTCGCCGGCGCGGATCAGATCAAGCGGGTCGATTCGGACACGATGCGAGGGGCCGATGATTTTCACGAAACACTTGATCGGTTCGGAAGAGGTGAGATCAAAGTCCTTCTGGGAACTCAGATGATCGCCAAGGGGCTTGATTTCCCGAACGTACGGCTGGTGGGCGTCATCAATGCCGACACCGCCCTGAACCTGCCTGATTTCCGAGCCACGGAGCGAACCTTTCAGTTGGTGTCGCAGGTCAGCGGGCGATGTGGTCGGGGCGGTGGCGCCGGGTTGGCGATTATTCAGACCTTCCAACCGGATGCACCCGCGATCAGACTGGCGGCGGATCATGACTTCGAGTCGTTCGCACGCGAAGAACTCGAAGAACGCCTCCGTTTCGAACTCCCTCCGATTCGGCGAATGGCACGACTGGTGGTTCGGGAGACCGGCGAGGAGGCATGCCTCAGGTACAGCCAGAAACTGTTCCGGGGCATCGAGGCATTGCTCGAGGATGAGGTCTCGATAACTCAGCCGGAACCATGTGCGATCACCAGAATCGGTGGTCGGGATCGGATGCAGATCCTGCTTCTGTCGGAGGACCCTCGAAAACTCCGCTCGGTTCTGCTTCGGGCTCGAAGAGAGGGCGTGCTCACTCCGGGGGAACGAGTTGCCGTGGATGTGGATCCGGTTGCTCTGCTCTGACCAGATTTCAGTTCGAAACACACGGAAAAGTCGCCCTGAACCATCTCGAAATGAGTCGGAAGATCGTAGAATGGAGTGATCCGATTGGAGCGAGTCATCATGGCCAACGGCGAAGCCGAAGCCGGATCAGAATCACGAGCGTCAACCCCCGCCCCCGGAGCAGAATCCGGGCGGGCTGTGAATGCCTTCAATCCGGAGTTCATCGATGAGATGTATTCCCAATGGAAGGCGGACGCTCATTCGGTCTCGGACGATTGGAATCGATTCTTCCTGGGCTTCGAGCTCGGGCTTGATCGAAACACGACGTCCGGTGTTGCAGTGGATTCCACACCGCCGGGACACCATGACGACGCTGACTCCGGCCATCCGAAGCAAGGCCGCGTCGATGCCTTGATCTACCAGTACCGGGATTTCGGTCACATGGCGGCAAGCCTTGATCCCCTCGAACGCCATCGACCCTTTCCAGACGAACTCACCCTTGAAGCACTCAGCCTTTCGGACGCACATCTCGACAAGATGTTCGACCCCGGCACCCTTCCACTTCCAAACCCCTCGCCCCTGAGCGAGATCATCGAGCTTCTGGAAGAGACGTACTGCAGACACATCGGTGTCGAGTACATGCACATTCAGAACCGTGAACGAAGACGATGGCTTCAGAAGCGCATGGAACCGATCAGGAACCGTCGTGCGTTCTCGGGAGATCAGAAACTCAGGCTGCTTCAGCAGCTCGCCGACGCGGACGGGTTCGAAGCGTTTCTCAAGAAACGATACGTCGGCAAGAAGCGATTCGGCCTGGAGGGTGGAGAATCCCTGATCCCCCTTCTCGACCACATCATTCAGGAATCACCGGCCAACGGAATCCAGGAAATCGCGATCGGGATGGCGCATCGCGGGCGGCTGAACGTGCTGGCGAACGTGCTGAAGAAGACCTTCAGCCAGATCTTCACCGAGTTCGAAGAATCCTGGATGGAGGACTATCTCGAGGGTGGCGGGGATGTGAAGTACCACCAGGGATACTCGAACATCCGGACCACCATCTCGGGCCAGGACGTGAAACTCACGCTGGCACCGAATCCCTCCCATCTCGAGTTTGTGACGTCGGTGGTGCTGGGTAGGTGTCGCGCGAAACAGAGACTCAAGAACGACCTCGACCGAGAGGAAGTCATTCCGTTGATCATCCACGGCGACTCGGCCTTCCCGGGCCAGGGGATCGTCGCCGAATGTTTCAACATGATGCGACTGGATGGCTACAACGTGGGCGGCACGATCCATGTGGTGGTGAACAATCAGGTCGGATTCACGACGGAACCGAAGGACGCCTTCAGCGGGCACTACTGCACCGACGTCGCGAAGATGGTCGATGCACCCATCTTCCACGTCAATGGCGACGACCCGGAAGCCTGCGCATGGGTCGCCCAACTCGCCTTGGAATACAGACAGACCTTCAAGAACGACGTCGTCATCGACATGTGGTGCTACCGGAAGAACGGTCACAACGAAACGGATGAACCGGCATTCACGCAGCCTCTGATGTATCAGAAGATCAAGGCCAAGAAGCCGGTTTCACGGCTCTACCAGAACGAACTTCTGGCCCGCAAGGAAGTCTCGGAAACCGCATTCGATGATCGTCTGAAGCTGCTCAATGCCAGACTCGAGGAAGCCCAGGCCGCGTCGAAGGAGAATCCCGTCGATCCACTGGTGGATCCCTTCAAGAGCATCTGGTCCGGATTGCAGACTGAATACAACTTCGACGATGTTGACACCAGCATCGATCCGGAGACTCTGAAGTTCATCGGGTCCACGATCGCCTCCACGCCAGATGACTTCAAACCGCACAAGACCGTCGCGCGTGGTCTGAAGAATCGAAACGTTCCGTTCAAGGACAAGTCATCCGAAGTCGACTGGGGCACCGCCGAGCTTCTTGCCTACGGGTCGTTGCTTCTGGAAGGAAATGCCGTTCGGCTGACCGGTCAGGATGTGGAACGAGGCACCTTCAGTCACCGGCACTCCGTGCTCTACGATCAGATCACCGGCGAAAGCTGGACCGGCCTCAACGAGATGAACGAGGATCAGGCACACATCTGCATCCACAACACGCCGCTCACGGAGTGTGCCGTCGTCGGCTTCGAGTACGGGTATTCCCTTGCGGACCCGAAGATGTTGATCATCTGGGAAGCCCAGTTCGGTGATTTCGCCAATGGTGCACAGGTGATC
The DNA here is from genome assembly GCA_949373145.1 of uncultured Phycisphaerales bacterium. GTDB lineage: Bacteria > Planctomycetota > Phycisphaerae > Phycisphaerales > SM1A02 > UBA8087. The sequence goes on along the minus strand of CASICI010000007.1, from coordinate 118,745 downwards.
TTCGATCAGTTCCTCGCCAGTGCGGAGTTGAAATGGCAGCGGGCCTCAGGCCTGACCCTGTTCCTCCCCCACGGATACGAGGGACAGGGGCCTGAACACTCAAGTGCACGCCTCGAACGATTCCTGTCGCTGTGCGCCGATCAGAACATGCAGGTGTGCTACCCCTCTTCGGCCGCCCAGGTCTTTCACATGCTGCGGCGCCAGATGAAGCAACCGTTCCGGAAGCCCCTCGTGGTCATGACGCCGAAGAGCATGCTTCGACTGCCGGCAGCTCGCTGCACCGCTGGGGACATCACGGAAGGACGGTTCCAGACCTTCATCGACGATCACTCGGTCAAGTCGGAGGCGGTCTCCGAGATCAGCTTCTGCACCGGCAAGGTCTACTACGACCTCGATGGTCGACGAAAGGAGATCGGTCGAAAGGATCTCGCACTCGTCCGAATGGAACAGCTCTATCCGATCGACCTTGAACGACTCAAGGAGATCATCGCTCGCTATCCAAATGCGAAAAGGCTCAACTGGGTCCAGGAAGAACCTGAAAACAACGGCGCATGGCGATTCATGCAGAGCATGTTCAAGAAGCATCTCGAGTTGGACCTGACCTACATCGGGCGACATGAAAGTGCCTCACCCGCAGTCGGCTCCATGACCATCAGCAATCTCGAGCAGAAGACGATCCTCGACGAAGCGATCGGAACGCCCACGCTGGATGACGGACCGACCGGACACGTTCCCGAAGACGATCACACCGCCAAGAGTCGTGAAACCTCCGAACCATCGACCCAGGCGGATGACCCGAAGGATGTGCTTGTGGAGTCGACCGACGAAGTCGCTCCGATGGAAACGACCGAAGCGGATTCGGAGGAGAACGAGATGGAACAGCGCTCGGACTCGAGAATCCGTGGCAAGAACCCGCCCAAGACCCGACGCAAGAAAAAAGCCTCCTGACCCGACGCTGGAATGACCCGGCAGAGGAACGGACACGCATGAACTCAGTGAAATGGACGCAACGATGAGTCACGAAATCATCATTCCCTCTCCCGGCGAATCGGTGACCGAAATCACGGTCGGAGCATGGCTGAAGCAGGACGGCGACTGGGTGGAGAAGGATGAGGCGATCTGCGAGATCGAATCCGACAAGGCCACCCTCGAAGTTGGTGCACCAAACGACGGAATCCTCAGCATCTCCGCTCAGGAAGGCGATGAACTCGACGTTGGTGCGGTGCTGGGGACCGTGGAGCCAGGTGAAAAACCGGCAGGTGCCTCACCAGCAGAAAATCCCTCCGAATCCACCGAAGCGTCACACGCCGAAGTCTCCTCGGAAGGAAGCCATGGTGGCGCACGCGCCAGTACCGTCGCGAAGAAGATCGCTCAGGAACGTGGCGTGGACCTGAAGGGTGTCACCGGAAGTGGACCATCCGGCCGAATCATGAAGGCTGATGTGATGTCGGCCACCGGCGCCGAACGCCCCGCTCGATCGGCAGCCCCGACAGCACCAGCCGGGAGTGCGGCGAAATCAGCCGCTGCACCAGCTGCGAAGGCGCGGGAAACACTGGTCGCCGCCCCCGTCGGCTCTCGCGAAGTACGGCGGGAGAAGATGACCAAGCTTCGCCAGAAGATCGCGGAACGATTGGTCGGTGCTCAGCACACCGCCGCAATGCTCACGACCTTCAACGAAGCCGACATGACCGGCGTCATGAGCATGCGCTCGAAATACAAGGATGACTTCGAAAAGCGTTTCGGAGTCCGTCTTGGATTCATGAGCTTCTTCGTCAAAGCCTCCGTCTCGGCGCTTCGAGCTCACCCCAAGGTCAATGCGTACATCGTCGACAATCAGATCGAGTACCACGACTACAACGACATCGCAGTCGCAGTGGGAACCGAGCGAGGCCTGGTGGTTCCCGTGATTCGAAACGCCGAAGGGATGAACTTCGCGCAGATCGAGGGCACGATCGGAGATTTCGCCGCACGCGCCAAGACCGGAGCACTCTCAGTCGATGAGATGACCGGCGGAACCTTCACGGTGTCCAATGGCGGAGTCTATGGCTCGATGATGTCGACCCCGATTCTGAATCCACCCCAGTCTGGAATACTGGGCATGCACGCCATCAAGAAGCGGGCCGTGGAGGATCCGGACAACCCGGGACAGATCATCCTCAGGCCGATGATGTATCTGGCCCTCTCATACGATCATCGAATCATCGACGGCACCGAGGCGGTCACCTTTCTCAAGCACATCAAGGACTGCATCGAGGACCCTGCACGACTTCTCTTCGATGCCTGATCCCATGTCGACAACAGACGACCATGGCCACATTCCGGTCCTCATCAACGAGGTCCTGGAACAACTGGCCCCGAATCCGAGCGATGTCATCGTCGACTGCACGGCAGGCCGCGGAGGCCATTCGGTGGAGTTGGCAAAGTGTCTCGACTCCAGAGGCCAGCTGATCCTCTTTGACCTCGACCCGGAAAACCTGAGCTATTCAGACGCCAGAATACGCTCTGAGACATCCTTAGAGCCGATTTGCATCCTCAGATCGTTCGCGGCTGCCGGTCGTGAACTGTTGGAAAGAGGCCTGAAGGCGAATTGCGTGTTGGCCGATCTCGGCTTCGCCAGCAATCAGATTGATACCCCCGACCGCGGACTCTCCCTCCGGTTCGACGGACCGCTGGACATGAGACTGGACCCTTCGATACCAATCGATGCCGAAGCTCTGGTGGCCATGTCTGACGAGAAAGAACTGACCGACATCATCCGTCGATACGGTGAAGACCCACTTGCCGGGCGGATTGCACGCAAAATTATCGAGAAACGGTCCGAAGCACCGATTAGAACTACGGCGCATCTCGCTCGCATCATCCGTGAAAGCTACGGCTCACGGGCGCGGGACTCCCGGGTGCACCCAGCGACCAGAACCTTTCAGGCGCTGCGTATTGCGGTCAATGATGAGTTGGGAGCGCTTGAGGCGCTGCTCAATGAACTCGATCATGGCGCACGGCGCACGACGAAGGGACAGGTAAGCTGGTTGGCTCCGGGAGCTCGACTGGCTCTCATAGGTTTTCACAGCCTTGAGGACCGAATGATCAAACAGAGGTTCGTCGAGATGGACCGGGATGGCTTGCTGGAACGAAGAACCCGCAAGCCGATCGGACCGAGTGATCCCGAAATCGGACGGAACGCCCGTTCAAGATCGGCAAAATTAAGGTGCGCCAAGGTGGGCGCACAGGTCAGCTGAACGCCCATTTGGGCACGTATGCAGGGAAGCAGACGAATGACCCGCGAAAACAAGCTTGCATTGGTTCTTGGCTTCGGACTTCTCCTTCTTGCAGGGATCCTGGTGTCCGACTATCTGTCGGCTGGGAACCGAGTGCACGAAGATCCGCTGATCGCGACCAATCCCAGTCAGATTCCAGACTCGGAAATACTGAGACCTGCCACTCAAGTGCAGTCGAATCGCTCGACGCAACGAACTCAGACCGCTCAGGATCCGAAATCCGAACCTCTGCGCGAGATCCGTATGGGGGCTGCGCGGGTGAAACCGCAACCCAGTGAACAGACTGTGGCTGACCTCGATGTCCATGTCGTGGACAAGGGTGAATCGCTCGGCATCATCTCGAAGAGGTTCTACGGAACAGCCAACTATGCCGACGAGATCGCACGGTTCAACAATCTCAGCAACCCCAATCGAGTCAAAGTCGGCACACGGCTCGTTCTTCCCAAGAAATTCGCCGGAGAGACGGCGACATCGACCGTAGCCAGAGCACAAGCGAGTCCGACCATGCTCGCAAAGAGAAACAAGACCGTCGAGGTTCGTGAAGGTGAGACGCTGAGTGACATCGCCAAGCGGGAACTGGGCGATGGAAACAAGTGGCGCGCGCTGTGGTTGGCGAACAAGAACGTCATTCCAAACCCCGATCGACTGAGTCCCGGAACCGTTCTTCAACTTCCAACCACCTGAAGGTTTCGAGCTGTATGTTCGCCAAGCTCCTCACGATGCTCCTAGCGCTCGGCCTGATGGCCGGTCTTCTTCTGGTCAATCGCCAGCGGATGTACGAAACCGTCGGTGAACGGGTGAGACTTCATGATGAAGTCGAAAGACTCAAACGAAGAATGCAGGAGCTCAAGGTGCGGGTCGCTGAAGCGACCGAACCAGCCGAGATCAATGACATGATCTCGGAGAACAAGGACGACTGGAAGGCGATTCAGGTGATTCGAAAGCGAGTCACCATGGCGAACACACGGAACAAGGACGTGGTCGGACGATGACACCCGATCCTGCGCCACGCCTGTCGACAAGAAGAATCAAATGGTTGTCACGTCTCACGATGGCCGGCATCCTGGTGGTGCTCATCCTCGTCGTAGGCAGAGTCGGGCAACTCAAGATCGCGCCATCCGACCAACTTGAAGGCACCCAGGGTGCACGAAGCGCGAGTTCACCTCAACCACGTTTCAGAGGCACCGTCTACGATCGAAAGGGACGGACACTTTCCATCGACAAGCCGGCATGGCTTCTGGCGGTCGATCCCAACTTCTATTTCGAACACGGTCATCGAAGAATCATCGACCGGAACACCGCGCTGGACACCCCCAACCTCGACGATGCGCTGTGCCGATTCGTCGGACCGATGGCATTGATGCGTCAGCACCTGAAAATGGAGAGAGCCGCGCACCTCGGCAGAGAACTCTCCGATCAGATCGACATCGATCCCGATGACATCGAAAAGGCGTTGATCGAGAGCCCCGGATCGAAGCGCTATCTCGTCGTGAAGAAACTTCTTGAAGACTGGGAGGTTGATCGGGTCCGGAACTGGATCGATGGCCGAAACCTCGGACTTCGACTCGATCGGCGCACGACCAGGAAGAACTACGGCCCCGACAGTCTCAAGATGATCGTCGGCAAGGTTCGAAACAACGGCCGAGGTGGCTCCGGCATCGAACAGCTACTCGATGCGAATCTCATGGCGAAGAATGGAGTGCTTCTGTCACGAAGAACCGCAGGGGGAACCGTGATCTCCGTACCGCAGGGGTCATACGAAGAAGGCAACCACGGCGATGACTTTCAACTCACCATCGATCTGCACATCCAGGAGTTGGCGGAGGAGAGGCTTGGACGTCAACTCGAGGAGTTCAATGCCGGTGGCGGAAGATGTCTGGTGATCGATCCCAAGAACGGCGACATCCTGGCGATGGTCGATCTTCTGAGACGCCGACCGGATTGGGACGAGGCCATCCTTGATGACCCGATGCGACGTATCGAACCGAGTCTGGGAAGAAACCGGAACCTGGTCGATGCATTCGAACCCGGCTCGACCTTCAAGCCCTTCGTGTGGTCGGGTGCTGTTCATGCCGGGGTTGGAAGCACACGTCCCGTTCCGACCGACGCACAAGGACGAATCAAGGTCAATCTGGGCCCCATCCCGATTTCAGGAAGAAGAAACACCGTCAAGGATGCGGGGATCAACCCCTATCACGGTCCGATCGAGGACATCGAAACGATTCTGATCAGAAGTCTGAACACCGGGATGGTGGAAATGGTCAGACCCCTTTCTGAAGATGAAACCCGTGACATCCTGGTTCGCTTCGGGTTCGGCAGTCGAACGAATTGCGGGCTTGGCGGCTCTGCCGAGCACGCCGGCCAGATCACCAGTCTGAACAAATGGACGTTTGCCAATACGTCGGTTTCGGTCTCGTTCGGTCATGAAGTCTCCGTGACCACACTTCAGATGTCCAGAGCGTTCAGTGCCTTCTGCAACAGAGGGCTGATGCCTCAGCTTCGACTGGTGAAACCGACGTTGCAGACGAAGGATGGACCTCTTCTCGACTCGGCGCCCCTGCTGATGAAGAGAGCCATTCCCGGAAACATCGCAGATCGAACGAAGAAGGCTCTTGGGAAAGTGGTCACCGAAGGAACCCTGAGCCGACATGCGAAATCAAAGCAGTACACGATGTTCGGAAAGTCGGGAACCGCGGATCTTCCGAAGCCCGGTGGCGGGTATTTCAAAGACAGACATACGTCCAACGTGATCGCTGCGGCACCATATGAAGACCCACGAGTCCTCGTCATCTGTGTGATAGACGATCCTGACAAGTCGATCGGACACTACGGCGGCACGGTGGCAGGACCTGTCGTCAAGGATCTCGTCGACATGATCCTCAAGTATGAAGGCGTGGCACCCGATCTCGAGAATGGAGACGGTTCAGGGACAGCGAAGCTGGCCGCTGGTGGTGGTGTAGCGGGCAATTGATCCGTTGGTCCCAGAGCACGTGCCAGAGAGCAGGCATCAAATGATCTGGAGAGTGTCGCGTGCGTGACCCGTGATCACGAATCGTCGGAACCTTCGGACCCGTGCCTTCTTCGGGCTGATCCCGGGTGGGAGGATCCAGTCGTAGAGCCACGCCGTTTCGGACCCGCAGTGACGCCCAACTTCGCAGCAAGGAACCAATGATGGTGCTGCACGAGGTGTTCAAAGGTGGATTCGAATCGTCCGGTCCGATGGATCCTGCCAGCCTCGGCCTCCACCGTTGGTGAGAATCATCTCGCCTTCGATGCAGACGGCTGCGGGTGCGTAGAGAGTGCGGCCGAGCTTCATGATCGAGGACCAGCGATCGCTCGACGGATCGTAGCAAAGAAGATCGTCGACTCCCGCGCTCGAAGCGCCGTGCTTCAGCTTGCGGGCGGCTTTCACCAGGATGCGTCTGATTCGAGTGGAAAGAGGACGATCCTCTCGGAGCAGTTCACCGAACGAACCGATGGAACGGCCTCCGGCACAGTAGATTCGTCCTTCGTGCACGAAGGTTCCGGGCTCGCAATGGGAACGACGGTGCGGAAGCGGGCGGCGTTCCTCCCAGGAATCGGAGATCGGATCGTAGCGATGCACCGCATCGAGATCGGCCGAGGGATCGATCACGCCCGGACGTCCGGGGACATCGTGCCCGTAGTGTCCGCCGATCGCGTAGATCCCGCCGCCGTAGATCGCGGTCGCAGCGTGGGTCCGAGCCATGGGCATCGGACGCGCGGTCTCCCAGCCTTTCCCGGCCGCGGGGTCCAGAATCCAGTGGTCGTCACGGTTGGTGGAACGATCGGCATCGAGCCCTCCGAAGTAGTGGAGACGTCCGTCGATGCAGGCGAGTCCGCCGGATGCCCGGATCGCGGGCAGCGGAGGGCCTTCCTCCCAGACGTTGCGGCTGACGTCATACCGGTAGGACTCGGCGATTCCGGTACCGGGGTGTTGTCCCACGTATCCCCCGACGAGCCACAGGTGTTGATCACCCACCACGGTGGCGGTGACGTGACTAATCTCCCGCGGAGCATCGGCCAGCTTGGTCCAGGAGTCGTCCGAAGGATCGTATCGATACATCGCCGCGGTGGCCGAGAGCTCCGGTTCGAGGTGACCGCCCACCACGTACATGCAGCCCCTGATCACGCCCACGCCACTCTCGAACCTGGCGATGGGAGCGGGAGCGGCTTCTCGCATTTTCCCTTGGGGTGCGAACGTCATCGAATCTTTGCCTTCTTTCGGTCCTCGAGGATGCCCTCGAGAATCGCAAGGGTGCTCGTGCACCAGACGTTCCAGTGGAGGGTGGTCTCGTATCGATCGCGGGAACTCCGAACCAGTCGTTCGTACGCGTCCGGCGCATCGAGCAATTCGCTGATGGTTCGAGCACAGCTCTCCGCATCCGATTCGCGTGGCAGCAGCCGTCCGTTCTCCCCGTCCACGACGGCGTCTCCCACGCCACCGATGTCAAGGGCGATCGAGGGAACGCCATTGGCCGCCGCTTCGGCGTACACCGCGCCGAAAGTCTCCGCCCGGCTGGGCATGAAGAGGAAGGTCGCCTCTCGCCAGAGAGATCGATAGCGCTCGAGATCCTCGGTGACCTGCTGGTTGAGAAAACCGATGGTCTCGACCGGAAGATCCGTCTGGGGTGGAGTGGTGCCAACCACGGTCAGGGAGGCATCGATGCCTCGGTCCCGAAGGATCCTCAAGGTCTCGAGCACCAGCGGGCCACCCTTGCGGATCCAGTCGCGGCCGATGAACAGGAGCCTGCAGGCGCCCGTTTCGACGTTTCGTCGAAGGGTTACGTCGCGGGCGGGAGGATTCAGCAGGTTGCATCCGTACGGAATCACAGTCGTTCGATCGGGCGCGGCGTCGTAGTGTTCAATCGCCTGATTCGCGGCCCAGCGGGATGGAAAGGTCGAGTGATCGGAGCGACGAATCGCTTCGCGGGTGATTTCGTGCCCTCGGCGACTGGCTGCCGGCCAGAGATTCGTGACTTCCGGGTACCAATCCTCGAGACCGAGGAAGGTCGTATCCGAATGATGGATGAGCGGCACATCGAGATCGACGTTGGCGATGAACTGGTCGACGGTGATTCCGAGGACCGCATCGACTGATTCTCGGCGGGCGGCGTCGGAGATGGAATCCACTCGTCTTGCCAGATGGCCACGGTCGAAATGGGGAAGAGCACGATGACCAAGGGCGCGAGAGAGCCCTTTTCGGCATCCTTCCCATTTTCGTCTGCGGCTGGGCACCGAACCGGCGGGAAGGTAGACGACGGAATCAACCATCGGTTCGAGATGCTTCAGAATCGAAGTGGGCACCCCGGACCACGTCCGCCCGTCCGTGGGGTCGCCATTGGACATGATGCCCAGGCGGATCGGCAGCGAGGTTGTGCGAGGAGGTTGATGCATGAGGTGGAGTATTCAACAGGCGGCTGTCGTCAGCCTCTTTCAGTTGCAGAACCCGGCTCTTCGGCGGAGGGCGTCTGGATCTGACACCTCGCGAAGAAGGGCCATATGACCTGGAAGATCCTCGGAATCTTCAAGCGGTTTCCCACTGCTTTCTAAGAGCGGATTTGATCGCGATCACACAGATGAAACTGAACACGACCACGAATGCGGCATAGATGAATCGTCCCTGAACCACCTGAAAGATGAACAGGTAGGAGAGAACGATGCCGAAAAGCGCGAACAATGAAGTCAGAAAATAGAGCGAGAGCACCGATTTCCTGACGTTGCCTTTTGAAATAGCGAAGGAGCATGTGGTGAATATGGCCTGAATCGGCCGCCGACATTGGAAGGCCTGCGAGCTTGCGCCTGATGATCGCCAGCAAGGTGTCCATGATGGGAAGAGAAAAGACGAAGAGACCGGCGATGACCAGGTGGGTGTATCCCATTTCGCCAAGCATCAGGATGATCACCACGCACATGTATCCGATCAGGAGACTGCCACAGTCTCCGAGGAAGATGACCGCCGGATTGAAGTTGTAAGGAAGGAACCCGAGTAGAACGCCGAGAAGCGAAAAGCAGAGAATGATCCGTGCACCATCGAATTGTCGCTGACCTTCGGGATCCTGGAGTCCGATCGCGATGAGCATGGAGATCACGAGGAAACCGATTGCCATCACCGCCGCGGGTACCGGTGAGCAGACCATCCAGACCGTCGATGAGGTTGGCCGAGTTGCACCCACCGATGACGAAGAAGGCCGTGAGAAACGTGCCAGCCCAGTAATAGATGTCGGCGGACCGGAGGCCGACATCACCAATGGAGAAGAGAACCGTCTCCGGAAGACCGAAGAATGGGACCAGGATGCCGGAAGCGACGTTGGTGCCGATTCCCGAAAGAGTGAGACCTGCGGCAGCCACCAGTTGACCGGCGATCTTGAGCCGTGGATCCCAGTGCCAGACATCGTCCATGAAACCGGTCAGCGAGATTGCAAACATGCCGAGCAGCACGCCGATGGGCACCATTTCGAAGTTGATGGGAACGTCGGCAGGAAAAATGTAACTGTACAGAAGACCGGCACACAGCCCGCCGAGAACCGCGACGCCACCGAGATAGGCGATCGGAAACTTGTGGACCTTCCGATCACCGTCAGGATGATCGATGATCCCGCATTTCACGGCGAGATGACGAATCACGGGAGTCAGAAGAATGGTCACGATGAATGACACGAAAAATACCGGCACATAGGCGTTCAGCATCGAGCTGGCGGTGGCTTGATCCACGGACTGGATAGAGCCACCCATGAAATCAAGGAACGAGGGCTCCAGAACCAAGTTGCCGTCGAGGTCGAGGTCGAGGTCGAGGTCGTTCATGAAGCACCACCTTCGAGATCAGCAATGGCAGCAAGATCACGAATCGTCTGCACCAATGAGACCGACGGGGCGAACTCGAGTACCTCTCTGATCCGACCGAGATCGGGCGCGCGAGCGACGAGATCCTCGAATCCGGGCGCGTATGCTTCGTCGTAGGGAATCTTCTCTATGTCCGAAGTCGAACCGAGTGTGTCGCGGACCAGACGTGCGAGTTCATTGATGGTGATCGAGTGGTCGTTCCCGAGATTGAACACTCGACCGTGACACTCCACATTGGCAAGCATCTTCGGAAGAACCGGAACGATGTCACGAACATCGCAGAAGCAGCGCGACTGCTCACCGTCTCCGTAGACCTGCAAGGGCCGACCGGAAAGAGCGGCATGGACGAATGACGGTAGAACCATCCCATAGGTCCCGACCTGCCTTGGTCCCACCGTATTGAAGAACCGTGCGATGACGATGGGTGTTCCGTGTCGTTTCGCATGGGCCAGACCAAGATATTCGTCGATCGCCTTCGAACAGGCGTATGACCACCGCGAACGACTGGTGGGACCGAACGTGATGTCGCTCTCTTCATGAAACGGAATCGAGTCACTCTTGCCGTAGACTTCACTGGTGGAGGCGATGAAGAGCGGTATCCCGTGCGCAGTCACATGACCGAGCACCGCGGAAGTCTGCATGATGTTCGTCTCGATGGTGCTGATGGGGTCATCCACGACGAGTTTCACCCCCACCGCTGCCGCAAGGTGATAGATCGCATCGAACCGGGAACCAGAACCCGCACCGACCAGCCACGCCGAGAGATCGGAATGAACGAAGCTCAGACGGTCGGAATGTTTGGAGAGAAGCGGCTCCAGGTTCGAGAGTCTGCCTGTGGAGAGATCATCGACGACATCGACACGGTGGCCGAGTTGAAGAAGATGATCCACCAGGTGCGAACCTATGAATCCGGAACCTCCCGTGACGAGCACGTGTTGTGATTCACTTGCAGTCATCGTGAGGACCATCAATCCTTTGCCGTATAGCTGGCCATCGTCTTGAAGTTCTTCTTGAAGTATCCACCTGCAGTGTTGCGAGGACGATTGAAGATGATTCCGATGAACGAAGCATCAAGCTGGTTCAACTGACCGATCAATCGACCGACGAGACCTCGCTCCTCGCCTCCGGATCTCACGACGAGAATCGTCGCGTCACACTTGGAGGCAAGCATCAGAGCATCACCAGAGACGACTCCGGGAGGTCCATCGAGGATCACCACGTCATAGAGCTCCGTGAGACGTCTGAGGGAGTCATCGAATTTCTGCGTGTTGAGTCGTTCGAAGACACGGTTCAGTTCACTGCCAGGTCCGATCAGGTCGAAGCTGTCGTCATGTTCACTGATCACCGACTCGATGGGTGCTTCACCGGCGAGAACATCTCCAAGCCCCTGACGAGAAGGCTCGACGCCTGCGGCGGACTCGAGACGTGGCCGTCTGAAATTGGTGTCGATCAACACCACGCTGCGCCCGGTGGCATGAATGGAATTCGCGACATTGACGATGACGGTGGTGGTACCCGACTCAGGCATCCCACTCATGACGAGCAAGGACTTGTGACCAGCTGAATCCATCTCACGTGTGATACGAGCCGCACATTGACGATAGGTCTCGGAGAGGACCGAATCAGGCTCATCACGAACGACCATGTCGACCGATTCGATTCCGGTCGGATCGTCTTGTGCATCGGGGAGGATGCCAAGCAGACGACCATCCGGGATCGATGCGAAATCACTCGGTGATCTGAGCCTGTTGTCGAGGACGGCGATGAGGAAGATCACGCCTGCCACAAGGCCGACCATGACGATCATGGTCGCAGGAATGATCGTCTCAGCCTTGGGGAATGAGCGTTCATTGGGAAGCTTGGCAGGCTGCATGACGCGAACCTTCGAGGCATCGGATCGAACTCGTAACTGATTGAGATCGGCGATGGTGCGATCGAGATCGTCGCGTTCCTGCATGGTGTTCTCGAGTCGACGCTCGAGCGAGGTCAATTCACCAAGTGCGGAGGCATAGTCGCGGAGGCTCTGAGTCACCTCCGTGTAGTCACTCTCAAGCGAGGTCAAGAGACCCTCAAGGCTGGACTGCTGGTCCATGCCTTCCTTGTAGTCGGCATTGAGGTTTCTCTGGATGATCTCGTTCAACGAGACGGCATATTCCTCCTCCGCGGATTCCAGCCGTTTCTGCAATCTGCTGACGGCGGGGTGCGTGTCTGACAGACGCGCTCGCTGAGTGTTGAGTGCGATTCTGATGTCCTGGATGCCCTGCTTCAGGATTCTGAGAGAGGACTCCTGCTCCGCCATCCGGATTTCGTCGTTTGAAGGGTCAAGCTGGCCGGCCAATTTGGCCTGAAGCTGGTTGATTCGCGAAGAAATCAGTTTCGCCTTGGTCCGGGTGTCGGTGATCTCCTCGTTGAGACTTTCACTTCGCTTGTTGCGCTCGTTGACGGCTTCATTGAGTGACGTGATGTTGTTCTCACGAACGAAATTCTGACGAGCAGTCTCGATCATGCTGATCTCACTCTCAAGATCGTCACGGTCTCTGGTGAACATCTTGAGGTTACCCTGGAATCGAACGTCTTCGATGGTGTTCAAGGCGTTGACGTACGAATCCGTCACGGCTCTGAGAACGACGGGGACATCGGACTTGGATCGACCGGCCCAGAGCGCCTGGAAGGTGTTCGTATCTCGCGGGTGCGAGACGGCCAGAGTGTCTTCGAGCTCGACCAATGCCTCGGTCATGTCGAAAGCACCATCAATGAAGAACTGAGATGCCCATTCTGTGGATCTCAGGTCACGGTTCTGCAGTGCGCCTGTCATGACACCCGGACTGATGATTCGACTCATTTCAGTCTTCGCCAGACGAGTGACGGTATCAGCATTCCTTGAGTCGGAGCTGACCACGTCATCAGCGGTACTGAGCTCTGAATTCAGTTCGAAGACGACACGACCCTGATATCTGGGCATGAGGAAGCTGAGGGCGAAGAACACGACCGTACCGACAAAGATACTCGCCACGAAAGTCGCAATAAGGATCCAGAAGTTCTGCCGAAGCAATCGGATCGGGTCTATGGACTTTGTTCCACCAAGGGATCCTGAGGAACTCTTGGGTCCCTGCTTGGTGGAAGTGTTCCTGGTTTTTGGTTGTGCTGTCATGGGTCTGTCCGTAAGTGTGGGGGGGGGCATTGCAGCGGAATTCACCGCATGCGAATCCTATTGGAGTCTTGAGATCAGTGCTTTTGCGCGTTTCTGTTTATCGGGGCTGAGCTGAGGAAACTCGCGTTCAAGTCGTTGCAGCGTGACCATGGCCTCGCCTTTATTACCCATTGCCTCGTATACCTCCGAAAGATTCAGGAGATTCGAGGACGATGACTGGAGAATCACCGAACGCTTGAGGTTTCTGAATGCTTCTTCGAGATCGCCGACCTTGAAGAGAATGTAGCCATGAGTATCCAGATACGACGAGACATTTCGATTGTTTCTGATCGCACGTGTCGAATAGCCGAGGGCCTTCTGAGGATTGTTTTCACACTCGATGACCATGTAAGCGAGATTGTTCAGGGTGCTTGCCTGTTCATCACCCATGGCAATCAGTTCGGTGAGTACCTCGATTGCATCACCACATCGGCCACTGCTGTACAGCACGGTCGAGATCTGCTGCATGAGAGCCTTCTTGTAGGTGATGTCCGAATTCACGGAAGCGATCGCCTTCTCCAGATAGTCGGCACCAGCAACGAGGTCCGAACCACCAAGCGTGTTGCGATCGAAGGCGATCGCGGCGAGACCTGCATATTCATGCGCTCCAAGCGGGCCCTCGATGAGCACCTGCAGACGTTCGGAAAGTTGCTTGAGAGACACCACATCAGCGTTCAACTTGAAGAAATACGTGAGCATTCGGTCGATGATGATTGATGGTTCACCGGCGTCGACCATCGCCTTCGCATCGAAGTACGCTTCGGACATCAGGCGCTGGGCACGGCGGGCCTGGCCGGGTTGCATGGAAAGTGTGAGCGCCTTGGCTGCCTTGAGAACCGGGCGACTTTCGATGACGCCGGGAGCGAGTTTGAAGAGTTCATCCAGACGATCGAGATTCGGCTTGTCCTGACGGAATTCAAGATCGATGAATGCCTCGATCGCTTCTGGTGACTTGTCGAGTTCGATGACGTTCCACCACATCTCGGCGGCACCCTTGGTGTCACCAGCCATGAGAAGAAGCAAGGCGATGTCACGTGGCCATTCAGGATCCATGGGATTGGCCTTCATCGCGACCTTCATGGGTGGCACCGCAAGACCGGGCATTCTTTCGGAACGAGCGATCTGTGCGATCGCTGAACGCGAACGAGGATCGGCCCCTCCTCGCCTGAGATATTGGTCGATGGTCTGCATTGCATTCTGACCCTGACCGGACGTCATGTAGGCTCGCACGAGATTTGAATTCGTGGCCCAACTCATGGGGCTGATATCGCGACCGCGCTTCGCATTCTCGATCATGTCGGTCTGGACCATCTCCGAATGTTGCAACTCATTCAGAGCCTGAAGCATCGTGTGCTTTCTGAGGTATGGCCTTGGATCGGAGGCATTGACCCCCATTGCCATGTCGGAGGTGGCGATTCCCTTTCTGAAGTAGTTCAGAATTTGAGCTCGAAGTGAGTTCTCATCATCACGGCGCAGGGCGAGTTGATCAGTATCTCCGCTCATCGAAGCGAGGCCGACGGATTCAACGGCATCGTTGTACTGGCTCATCAGCCTGAGTGCGGCGCTCAATTCGATTTCGGCTTCGAGCAAGAGCAGCTCGAAGCGAAGATCCACAGAACTCGCGAACTCCGGAGTCGAGCGGATTTGCGACAACTCGTCTCGAATCATTCCCTCCGACTCGTTGGAGAGCTGCATTCTGAATGACGCGAGTCTGTCGAGCGTTCGGTTTGATTTTTCGGCAATACGGTCACTCAGTGTCTGCGTGCCAGTCCAGCCTGTGGCAAGACCTGCCTCAAGAGCAATTCGCATCGTCTTGAGGTCGTCCGAATCGGCGACTTTCTGCAGCTGATCGAATACCAGCGAATCGTCTTCCTGCCCGCTGGCAAGTGAAACGACACGTAGACGTTCGGTCGGTGTAAGTCCGGACTCACAACATTCGATGAGACGCTCCAGTTCCTTGGCCAGCTTCTCTTCTTCATTCACCAACCTGTAGGACTCCGCTCTGGAGAGCCTGATGAGTCGGACCTCGTCCTGGTTTCTGGCGTTCTTCTCGAGGGAGTCCAGCGTGTTGAATCCTCTTTCTTGAAGCGTCTGGCGACAGTCTGAGAGAAGTTCTCGACGTTGCTTCGCACCCAACGCGTTCCATGAGTTCGCAGTGAAACGCGGTGACCCCTGATTATTCAGGATGTAGATTCGATTTGGCGCGACGGTCATCAACAACTGAGCGTACTTGACCGCGTTGTACATGTTGATGATCGGTTCGGACATTCCGATCGAGTCCGTGATGTCACTTTCGTAGATTGCCTGACGCTCAGCGAGCGCGACATCGGAATTGCCGACTTCTGCTTCGATGGCGAGCCACTGCTCGAGGATCAATCCACGGGTGACTGGAGCAAGAACCGCGTTTCTCAGAACCCCCAGCGCACGATCACGCTCTCCGACCGATTCCAGAAGATTCGCGTAGCGCTTGATGAGGTAGACATTTCCCGGGGACTTGTTGAACGCCAGGCGCATGGACTCGACGGCTTCCTGGTTGCGACCCAGACTCTCAAGCCCGAGAGCATGCATCAGGTATGTCTCTTCAGAAGCGATGCCGCGGTCGATGAGCGGTTGAAGCAACTCGATGGAGCGCTGGTAATCACCGTTATGTGAAGCGAAGACGGCTTCCGTGTTGACCAGTTCGACCTCATCATTCTCAACGGATCGAATCGCTTCGAGCACCCGCCGGGTCATTTCGCCCGACTCGGCGGTGCCGAGATTCAAGGAGTCGGCGAGAAGAGTCGTACCGAAGAAATTGCGTCTTACATCTCTGTCCAATGAAAGGTCGTTGATCGCTTCATCGAAGGCCGCAGCGATCAAGGCACGCTCCGATTCATCGGACACGTCGTTGGCACGAACGTAGCGGAGGAGATCTGAGAAAAACAGAGCATTCTGACTGGCCGGATCATCATGAACGACGGCGGACGAAAGTCGAAGTCGCTCGATAGGATCATCGGACGACATCAGAAGTCTGAGCTGTTGTGCGGCGAGGCTCTGATCCGAATCACTGATTTCATTGAG
Organism: uncultured Phycisphaerales bacterium; assembly: GCA_949373145.1. GTDB lineage: Bacteria > Planctomycetota > Phycisphaerae > Phycisphaerales > SM1A02 > UBA8087. The sequence goes on along the minus strand of CASICI010000007.1, from coordinate 102,359 downwards.
GGTCTGTTCAGCTTCCTCGAAGCGATTCAATCTGAAGTAGAGCAATGCCACGAGATTCTTCGTGTTGTCGTCGTCGGAAAGCTCGCTCAAGACCTGTGCCATCTGCAGGGCGTCTTCGAGACGTCCCTCGGAAACCGCATTTTGAATTCGCTGGTAGGAGCGATCGGCGACGGTCGACGAACTTTCGACGATGCTCCCGAGTTGCGCACTGTTTTCACTGGCCTGCTGAAGAAGTGACAGGGCGGCCTTGTTTCCCGGGTCGCCTTTGAGCACTCCGTTCAACTGGATGATGCCTTCATTCTTCCGCCCTTGATTGAGAAGTTCCAGGGCGTAGGAGATTCGTAGTGGACCCAGCTTGTCGATTGGAACACCGCTGAGAAAATCGGCGAGAACTTCGGTGGCCGCGCCACGTTCACCTGTCTTCTGGAATGCGAGAATCAAGCGCGGGAGATATCTGGTGGCGATCCCGTTCCGTTTGATGAAATTCGAATTCTGAAGTTCCGAAAGTTTCGCGCGTGCAAGCGACATGTCATCTTCGAGAATCGCGAGACTGCCGTCGATGTAGAGCTCCACATCCTTCTGAGAGGCTACACCTGCAAATAGATTCTTGACGATCTGAGCATTGGCTTCAATGTCCGAAATGGTGACCAAATTTTCAGCATCCGGGTCATTTTCTGCAATGAAAAATGCGTTGAAGGCACTGTCAAAGAGCACGATGGATGCATTCCGGCGTGCCGTAGGCTGCACCAGAGACATCAATCCGACGGATTCACGAGGCGCTGCGATGATCGCACGTGAGACTTCGGCGGCACCCGTGGGGTCCTCGATGATGTAATTCGATGCGTACAGCAATTGCAGATCGAGTGGCAGAACTCCGGCCTCGAAAAGCTCGAGAACCTTGGGTCGCGAATCATTGAGATCCATGATTCCCGTGGTCAACATCGATCTGACATCATCGACATCCACTGGATCGACTGCGTCTGGGCCCGCTGCGAGCATTCGATCGCAGACCTCTCTGAAATATTCATCGGCAAGCGTCTTCTCATCCCCGATCTCGTCGAGAGGTGGCGTATTCATGAGAAGCAGGCGTTTCAGGCGAGCTTGGCGTATCCCGGGCGTGTACTCCATGCCACTCTTCGAGAACCCTTCGAAAAGCACATCGAATCCATCCTTTTCACCCATGAGTGCCTGAGACAGTCTGAGCGTGTCGTTGCTGTTCTTGTACCCCACCGCATCTTCGATGCGCCGCTTCATTCCGACTTCCCAGACGATGCTCGAGGGACTGTCGGATGCCAACGCCTCGTCGAGCGTGGAGTTGAATTCGTCCTGTTCGTTGAGCTTGAGAAGATCGTATGTCTTGGACATCGCAAGCAGGCGTGTGTCACGCGCGAAACGATTGGCTGGTCCTTCCTCGGGAAACTCCTCGAGCATCCGGCCGGAAGCGTCCATCACGGCTTCCCAGTACACAGGTAACGGGAACACATTCGCACGATCGAGATAGATCTGCAGCAGATCCGACCAGGCCTCCGAGTCACCCTGGAAGAAACCGATGCGCTGTTCCATCAATGGGATGTACTGTCGCTGATACCGCTCGACGGCTTCCGCCTCGGTTTCAGGAACCACCTGAAGGAGGATCCGTTCGTAGTCGTCGTAGTAGGACTGATTGCTTGGATCCTTGCCGATCGCACGACCGATGTAATTCAGTGCGTCGTCATAGTTTCCCTGCTTCTCTTCATCCATCGCATTCTGGTAGGCACGATTCGCATCACCAGAAATGATGTAAAAGGCGATCGCGGCGATGCCCACGCAGGCGAAAAGAAGTGCGCCAGCGAGGATCGCGATGAATTTCTTGTTGAGTTTACTTGCCATCAGTTCGCACTCTCAGTCGGTGGGTTTTCAATTTCTGACCAGTCGGGAAGGCATCTCATCAACTGCGGGAGCAGTTCCTTCGAGAGCTCTTCAACGGAATTTCTATATTCAATGAGGTATGAATCATCGTTATTCTCCACCCGGTAGGACGCGGAGAACTGAACCTTGCAGTAGTAGGCGTATTCCTCGGTCCAATCGAATGCGAGATTTCGAACCCCGAACGAACTTGGTGTGAGTCTGCCATTGGCGATGAAGAAATATCCGCCTACGGTGCGAATGGAGGGGTTCTTCGCGTTTTCAAACACGATCACACGAATCTCCATGTCGCCGATAGGCATGTTCACGGTTTGAATCCGACCGGTGACCGGATGCTCGACCTGAGTGTTTCGATACGCCTCGCCGGTCGCTTCATTGCTCAGCTTCGTCGGCAGCCATGATTCCTGACCAAGCTCGAGAGGAAAGACCTCTCCATCCGTCATTTGATTGAGACCGGAGGCGTACCAACAGCGTTCTGGAATGTGAGGAACATCATCGATCGCGCCGGTGTAGTAGGCGATATGCAACGACATCCCGACGACTGAATCATCGTCGTTGACGTAGTTTCGATCGATGAACAGATTCGTGCCGAGCGATTCCTGGATGGCATCGCTGTAGTCGGCTTCCTTGCCGAATTGCGTCCACTCACCAAGTCCGGGTGGGATGGTGTCCAGAGAAGCTCTCAGGGGCACGGTCTTCTTCTCGAGAAAGACACCGTACTGGACCACGGCAGCCCGAAGGGTCGCGGCGCCGACGATGAAGACGAGGATCGCAGCCACGGCTCGTGGAACGATGGGAGCGGTGAATCTCAGCCTGCTCACTTCCTGGGAGGTTGAATGCTCGACCGGTACCTCGACGACGAGCTTGCGGACGATCCACATCAGGAAGATGAAGACCAGGAATGCCGGAATCAGCCAGATGAGTCCGACGAAGGTGTGAAAGTCACCGGATACGAAATTCGAGTCGTATTGCGAGAGCAGGCCCAGCGTCAGCACCCTGAGCACGTTGACGAAGATCGCAACCGGAACACCAAGTATCACCAGCAGGATTCGCTGCCAGCTTCTGGAGAGCCCCACATAAGCCATTGCCGTACCCAGGGCGAGAAACGCCACCAGCATTCTCATGCCGGAACAGGCTTCAGCGACGTTCAAAGGAAATGATTCGAGACCTCGATAAAGGGTCAACGTGTTTCCCGCGAGGTCGACGTCGAATCCCAGCAACCGGAGGCAGAACCAGGCCCCGCGAGCGGAGATGTCCTGCAGGTCGTTCGTGATGGGAGTCATGATGCGCTTCGTGATCACCACACCGAACACGAAGGTGTAGAAGAGAGGGAAGGACATCAGCCTCAACCCACGCCATCCCGTGAAGAGAACCATCAGACCAAAGACCGCCCAGAACACACCACCTGCACGAACGAGATGATGGATCAACTGCTTCGGACCGATCGAACCGATGGTGAAGATCAGAATTCCGAAGGCGATGAAACCCAGACCTGCCCAGGATGGAGAGAATGCCTTGGAAGTGATGTCATCCTTGTTCAACCAGATGAACCAGACGGCGATCAACGGGACCACGAAGATGTGACCCCAGTCGGAGGGTTCGGCGATCGCGAGCCGGAATTGCATGTTGAAGAAGGTCCAGAAACTCAGACCCAGAGTCAATGCGATCGACAGTGCACACATCCAGAGGATGGTTGGACTTGGGATGTACTCTCCGGGTGGAAGGTTTTCCTCCGGAGGCACATGGCTCTGACCTGTGAGCGTGCTCATGATCTACTCATCGACCTGTTCCCCTCGCGCATCCACAACGAGAAGAGGATTGGCAGTGACAACTTGGACATCCTGTCCAATGACGTGCAAACCATCATGGAGATGGCTGTGATCTTGAAGAAAAACCCGCTTGATGATCTCCAAAGACCTATTCGATCAATACGAACGCACCCCCCCCAGCGGTTCGTTTGACTTGGAATTTTCGAGTGGAATCTCACGGGTAGGACGCTGTCATGAAGACCTTGATACTGCAAGTCATTGGAGTATAAGGCCTTGAAGATGGACCACCGATGACTTAGTTAAAGTTTCCGATGTTGGTGGGAGGAGGCCCGAAAACGTCGTTACCGAAGTTGCGATCGAGAAGGAATCCGAATCCATAACTTGCTCTGAAACCATTTCTGACCACGGCCAGAGGCTGTGCCCAGAAATTCGTACCGATGATCACATGATCATCGGGCTGCATGTAGAGATCGGGCTCACTCCGATTGCGAATTGCCGAGAGGTTCACTCGGATCGCGGTTTCGCGATTGGGTCCGATCTTTCGGATCAAGTCCACGCGCGAGGGGATCGCAAGCTGGCCGAAGCCACCGGCCGCTGAGATCAGTCGGCTCAGAGTCAGGCGACCGGCTCTGGGGAGAGTGAAGACACCTGGTCGATTGATTTCGCCGCCGATGTACACGTTGCCTTCGGTGGAAGGCTCGACGAAGATTCGATCTTCGGGTCGAATCACCACGTTGAGTTCACTGTCTCCGCGCGCGAGGCGCTGATAGTCGATCTGAATCACTCTGGTGGCGTAGGACCGTGAACGAGAAGTGCCGTCATTGACGGGGAGCATCATCTCGACATCCTGCTGCCCACCACCGACGGGCACCCAGACCTCACGCTTCTGATCGAAACGATATCCAGAGGTCGAGCCACCCTTGAACTCGGCGGGCCTTCGATAGCTCTGATCGCCACTCGTGGCATTGCCGGTGGCTGTGGAATTGCTCGGTTGATCGAGACCATCGAGGTCGAGCAGTGAATCATCGTCCTGCCGGACCATACCGGGAGTTCCGGAACGATTCGAGGATCCTGAGTTGTCGAGCTGATCGATCAGACTGTTGATGTCGTCCGACGAAGAGGACGTGTTCGTCGACGTCGTCGAGTCGGAGCGTGAGGAGGACGAGGTACCATCACCCTGTTTGCGATTCTTGAAATCGGAATTCACTCGCTCATTCAAAGGGATTTCTCTGATCACATAAATGTTTTCCGTTGTGGCGAGCGTGCCACCGGCCATCGCGAGCCCGTCCATGACTCGATAGTCGGGACGAGGAATCGAATAGACACCGGTGCCGTTGACGACGCCGTAGATGGTGAATTCGAAACTCTGACCACTTTGAAGGGTCACTGTGATCAGCGGGTCGGTGATCGAGCCCTTGAGCCGATCTGCGATTTCATCTTCAAGACCGGACAATGTGAAGCCGGCAGCTGAAACATCACCAAGTGTTGGGAGTCGGATGTTTCCCGACTGGTCGACGAGACAGATCGAAACGTCCATCTGATCGGCGGCCACGAGGTCGTAGATCTGACATTGAACGACGTCACCTGCACGCAGACGATATTCAAGACTTCCGGGGAAGAGATCCTCGGGTACTGGCTGGGTGATTTCCGCGAAGGGCTTTTCGGCGATCTGGATCACATCGATGCGCTCCAGAATCGGCATGGTCGTCGGAGCAAACTCAAAGTACCCGGTCTTGCTCGGGTCCATGTAGTTGTCGACTTCACATCCGATGGAAAACACCAGAAAGAACATCACCATGAAAAGATGCTGGAGGTAACGGATCTCATTCTTCAAGCGCATGATCAACTGTCTGCTCCCAGAGCGATCTTTTTTTTCCGACGAGCGGAAGAACAGAAACGGATGCTTCTGATGTCATCAAGAGTACCAACCTAGACGAAGGGAATCACCATTAATGAAGTGAACCCGTCAGCGAAGAATCGGCATTTTGCGGTCAAGGGGTTGAGTAAAGAGTGATTCCCGGACCAATGACTCAGGAGATCGACTTCGTTTCACCCTCATGAGCGGAGAATTCACCACCCACCGCCCTTTTCAAAACCGCCGCCCGGACGAGAACGCCCGCGGCCACCTGCTCCAAGACCACTGATCCAGGATGCTCGTCAAGGACCATCGAATCCAATTCGACCCCTCGATTGACCGGACCCGGATGCAGAATGATCTGCTGAGCGGTGAGCCGTGACGCACGCTCGGAAGTCATTCCATATCCAGATCTGTAATCAGTTGATATGTATGAGCTTGAGCCTCTTTCGCGCTGAATTCTCAACATGATGATGGCATCGGCCTCGGGAATCGAGGCATCGAAATCATGTGACACCGTCACGCCATCGCACGGGAGAATCGACGTGAAGGAATCATCCACCAGCCCGGGGGGGCCAACGAATGTCACGTGCGCGCCAAGTGCTCGCAGGCCATGAAGGTGAGAACGCGCGACTCGACTGTTCGTGATGTCGCCGACGATCAGGACTCTTTTTCCAGAAAGATCACCCAGATGATCCTGCATGACGAAGAAGTCGAGAAGTGCCTGCGTTGGATGTTCATGTCGGCCATCCCCGGCATTGATGACCGCAGCGTCACACGCCTCCGCCACCAATTCCGCACCACCGTTGAGACCACTGCGCACCACGATGACATCAGCCCCCATCGCATCGAATTGAAGCGCGGTATCGATGAGGGTCTCACCTTTCGCCACACTCGAACCAGACGAGGTCAGAGTGATGGGGTGACCGCCAAGTCGAATGGCAGCCGTTTCGAAGGAGCCGCGAGTCCGAGTGGAGTCTTCGAAGAAGAGATTGGCAACCACACAGCCGTTGAGCATCGTCACCTCGGGCATGGTCGCGAAGAGCCCGTGCATCGTCGAGGATCAGTTGAATCTCGAAGGCGGACAGGGCCTTCGAGTCTCAGGAGGTTCTCATTCTGGTTGGTACTCCAGGTCATGATTCGAGATGCTACCACCCCGAGGATGACCGGACGACCCTGGGGTTCATTCGTCCACAGCGGCCTGTCTGAGGAAATGGGCCTTCGCCGGCAGCCAGATTGGGGACCCAGAGAAGATCAAGACTCTTTTGAGATCGGATTCCCGAGGCGACTTCGGTGATCGTGACCTTGGTGGTGTACCAATCGAACTGGAGATCCTCGGGGGATTTCCAGAATGTTCCTCAGAAAAGAGATCTCTCAGCCGTGTGCTCGAGGGCGTACCGAACCCGGTCTTCGACGGGGCTGATGACCGGGGATACCGGTGTCCTTCGTCAGAACCTCGACCTTGACGTCGAACTCATGCGCCCATTCTCCGGTGGTCGCGCTCTGGGGTCGGTGACACCCCATCAAGTTCCACGTACCAGATGAAGCGCGGGCGTCCTTGGGAGGGAAAACGTCAATGGTTCGATCACATCGACATCACCAAAGTCACGAACCCAGCTGCAGAGTTCCATGCGGGAGATCTTGAAAGGGCGACTGACCCTCGACGGCATCGATGATTCCCGTGAGTGCCGTGAGGAGATCGGCCTCTCCGCCACCATCGTCGAGATCCGTGCCCAATGACTTGAAGTGTTCGTAGACGATTGAGACGACGGCTCGTTCCTCTTCGGTCAATTCAGTCAGCCCTGCTGGCTCGAAGGGCTTTTCAGGAGACACCCATGCCATCAGCATCGCCAGCGCGAGGTGTTGCTTCAAAGGCGCATCGCTGCGCGCCGCGGACGACATCAAGGTGCGAATCATCTCGGTGGTCGGTTCGAATCGAGGCAGGGGTCTCGGTCAGCGTGGAAGCCTCATCGGGGGCTGAGGTCTCGACCGCTGAAGCCACTGTTCGTGCGATCAGCTCGGACTGCACCGAGAGCGTGTCCGAAGCGAGTGCAAAGTCGTTCGAGGAGGGCTGGGCCGATTCGGGCGACGAGAGACTCGGCTCGACGCCCACAGCCTTGCGGACCTTGAGGGCCTCATGTCCGGCGAGCATCTCATCAAGGATGGCATTGATGCTCTCGACATTGGGCGGTAGTTCCCGGCGTGAGCAGGTCACCTTCGACCAGGAGCGTCTCAGAAGGCTTGGGCGCGACGTCGTTGGTGGCGGCGAGGAAAGCTGTCCCGAGTCGTGCCTGACGCGGAGGAATCAGCCATTCCAGGGCTGGAAGCCTGCTTTGACACACATCCGGTGAGGGTGCAGGACAGCACAGTGATCACGCAGAGAAAACGAGCTGGATACTGGGGCGAAGACATTGCGGTGCGCTCCTGCGTCCATGGGGTCATCCTGACCCACCGTGCCTATGCGACAAGTCCTCCCGAGGGGCTGCTTTCTTTCAGACTGTAAGTCCTATCGGCCAATCTGGGCCGCCACGCATTCAAGAGTCCGTCGGGTCGCCTCCCGGGAGGCCGGCGCGTCGGACAGTCGGCGGCATTCGCCCGGTCTTGGCCCGCCGGTCCAGTTCCGAAAGCAGACTCCTTGGTACATGGGAACCGAGGTTCGTCTGGGAACCCAGGCGTTTGGCCGCGGCTGAGGCAACCGTGCGAGCGGCCGGTCCCCAGAGCTGCAGTGGGCGGGCGAAAGCGCGGCAGCCGGCATGGCCTTGCTCGAGGAGGAGGGCCGCCTCGTTGAGTTTTCGGGCGAGATCGAGGCACGCCCACATCAACAGCACGCTGGGAGCTCGACTCACGTCGTAGAGGGATTGCAAGGTCTTGATCGCTTCGGCTCGATTGCCGGCCAGAATCGGTTCCTGGATCAGCCAGGCCTGCTCTTCTCGTCCAAGGCCCACGAGCTCGATCACCGCCTCACGCGTGATGACCGGTTCAGCCCCGGTTCCGCACGCAGAGGCAAGTTTCGACAATTCGGGATCCAAGCGTGACAGGGAGGTTCCTATTCGTTCGACGAGAAGTCGAGCGGCCGAAGGGTCGAGGCGGACCTGATGGACTTTCTCGACACGTGCGACACACCATTGTTCAGCGGCAGCGTCTCCCGGAGGCTCACACTTGATCACGGTTCCGGTCTTCTTGACCGCCTTGTCGAAGTTGCCGGGGCGCCATTCACGAGAACGCATCAGCAACGTCGCTTCAGACATCGGATCCGCGGCATACCGCTCCATCGCAGGCCGATTGCCGGCAGCCTTCATGAATTCCGAGGCGTTGTCGATGACGACCAGTTTGTGAGATTGCATCAGTCCGTAACTGCGCAGTTCGTCCAACACGACGGACAAGGAGGTGGTCGAGCCATCGAAGGTGAACTGCTCGATCTCTCCGTGGGTTTCCTTGAGGGATTCGATCAGCCGCCTGGTGTACTCGGCATGCAGGAACAGCTCGGGACCGTGAACGATCACGATCGGCATCTCGGCTGAAGGCGCCTTGGCAGGAGGTTGAGGGCTTGCGGGCCATGAAGAGATCCTACGCGCAGAGTGCCGAGTGATGGAAGAGTGCTAGCATCATGAAAGAATGCGGTGCATGCGATGTGGACACCGCCGAGGAGGTTGCCGTTCCATGCGTTTTCTCCACGTGATCGAGGGGCCGGATTCGAAGACGGCATTCTCGTTGCCGGATCTCGAGCCACAGCTGATCGGTCGATCGACCGAGGCGCTGCCGATCACGGACCCCTCCGTGAGCCGCAGACATGCCGAGCTGACGCCGGATGGCACCAACTGGTTCATCAGAGATCTCGACTCCACCAACGGAACGATGGTCAACCATGAAGCAATCGAGGGTCGGACCTTGCTGCACCCGGGAGATCGGATCCGATGTGGTTCGAGCCTGTTCCTGTTCGACCAGACCCCCGAGGACAGAATTCCCATCCAGAGTCTGGAAAACAGCTCTTCGGAGCTCAGAATCAGGCGCCGCCATGCTCGAGCCGAGGGCGACAAGGGCCAGGATGGAGATCCACGAAGCCAGTTGAACTGCGTGATCGCAGGAACCGAGCTTGCCATGAGCGACTCGGACCAGAAAGCGTATCTCGAGGGGTACCTCGATCTGATTCTCGCAGCGACCGCTGGAGAAAGTGCCGTGGTGATCGTCAACGCCACCCATCACTCCAAGGCGGATCTGATGGTCGCTCGGCACAAGGACCCCATGTCACTGGCACCCATTCAGCTGGACCAAGCCCTGGTGGAGGCCGTCAGGCGCGAAGACACTTCGGTTCTTGCCGAATCGACACCAACCCCTGAAGAACAAAGCCAACGGTGCGTGGCCGCGCCCCTGCGTTCCCGAGAACAGGTTCGAGGGGTCGTTCTGGTGACCATGGCCGAAGGCACCACGCACATCGATCTGGAGCTGCTTCATGTCCTGGCAGGCCAGGCGGGCATGGCACTGGAACAACGCATACTTGTTGAACAAGTCCTTGTGAACTCGAGACTTGCCGCGATGGGCGAAACCGTGGCCGCGATCAGTCATGGCATCAAGAACATTCTTCAGGGCCTGCGCGGTGGGACGGATGCGGTCGCCGTCGCGCTGCAGAAAGATGATCTGGAAATGGCCGGTCGAGGCTGGAACGTTCTGGCAAGAAACCTGGATCGAATTCAGTCGTTGACCATGAACATGCTGGGCTTCGTGCGCAGCAGGGCGTTCGACATCGAGCGGGTGAACTTCGAGGAGCTGATGACCGAAGTGTCGGAACTTCTGGTCTCTCAGACGACCCGTGCAGACGTACGCCTTGAAATAACGCTGTCCGAAACACTTCCCCCGGTGCCTCTGGATGCATCAGCCATGCTTCAGGCGATGTTGAATCTCCTTTCAAATGCCATCGATGCGACGCCCAGAGGCGGGTTGGTCACCTTGAACGCGGAATACGACTCTGAGAAGGATGCCTTTCTGATCGACGTGAAGGATTCCGGGCGAGGGATCGACCCCCAGATTCGGGAACGACTGTTCGAGCCATTCGTGACCTCGAAGGGACAGCGGGGAACCGGACTGGGCCTGGTCGTGAGCCGAAGAATCCTCGAGCAACATCAGGGAACGCTCGAATGCCTGGAATCAGGTGCCTCGGGAACCGTGATGCGAATGATCCTGCCAGGCAATCCAACGGAGCGTGATCCCGCCGATACCGATGCACCCGACCCCCTTGATGGAGAATTGAACATCGAGTTCGGAGAACCAGAGCACTAAAACACTCCGTGAAGGTTCAGGAAGTGCTATCCTTCGCCCTCACGGCATTTCCTGGCCCCAAGCTCGTGGAGAGCATTGCGCATGCACCCCAGCACTTTCTCAGACACCATTCTCACCGGTAGCTCACCTCTTCTGCAGACTGAGCAGCCACTTCCCCACCTCGTCGACCCACGAGCGTCCGTCCAATATCAGCGGACACGCGAGATGTCGATCGACGAACTCCTTCTGGAAAACCGAGTGGTCTTTCTCATCGGAGAGATCAACTATTCCTCGGCCGCGAGGATCATCATGCAGATGCTCTACCTCGAGAACCAGAAGAAGGGGCAGGACATCAACTTCTACATCAACAGCCCCGGTGGCTCGGTCGACGACACGCTCGCGATCTACGACACCATGAGCTTCATCTCGAGCGAGGTCGCCACGTACTGCATCGGGCGAGCCTATTCAGGTGGTTCGGTACTGCTTGGTGCGGGTGAAAAAGGCAAGCGACACATCCTGCCGCACGCCAAGGTGATGATTCACCAGCCATACGGCGGTGTCACCGGACAGACCACCGACATTCAGATTCAAGCCGAACAGATCATCAAGGCGAAGCACACGCTGGCCGAGATCCTCGCCCGTCATTCGGGTCAGGACGTGGACAGAGTCATCGCCGATGGTGAGCGCGACAAGTTCTTCACGGCTCAAGAAGCCAAGGATTACGGCCTGGTCGACGAAGTCGTCGGCAACATTCCCAGCAAAGCCTAAATACGGGACCACTGCGTCCCATCGGAGCATTCGATGAGCCTCGTACCGATCGTCATTGAGAAGACTGGCCGCGGCGAACGCGCCTACGACATCTTTTCCCGACTCCTCAACGACAGAATCGTCTTCTGCTCGGGACCCGTTGGAGATGAGATGGCCAACCTCGTGGTCGCCCAGCTTCTCTTCCTCGCCAACGAAGACGCCAAAGCCGACATCAGTCTCTACGTCAACAGTCCTGGTGGCAGTGTGACCTCGGGGCTCGGCATCGTCGACACCATGCGATTCATTCCCTGCGACGTGTCGACCTACATCATCGGGCAGGCCGCTTCGATGGGTTCGGTCATCGCATGTTCAGGCACCAAGGGAAAACGACACGCGCTTCCCAACTCCGAAAATCTGATGCATCAACCACTGCTCAGCGGTGTGCTTGAGGGACAGGCCACCGACCTCGAGATCGAAGCACGACACATCCTTCGCCTGCGTGAGCAGCTGTATGCGATCTATTCGGAAGCAACCAGTCAGACTGAAGAGAAGATTTCGAACGACTGCGAGAGAAATCTCTGGCTGACTTCGAAGCAGATGCTCGAGTACGGACTCATCGACTCGATCCTCACCTCGCTTCCAGACAAGCCCAAGAGCGACTGACCGAGAAGTCCTCGTTCACATCCTCTTAATGCGGAGCACCCATGAGCGACCAGACCGATGCACGCCCGGGGCCTGAACAGGTCGCGAGCTTCCAGAGTGACTTCGAACTGGTTCGCAAGGAGATCGCCAAGGCGGTCGTGGGGCATCAGGAGATCGTCGATGGCGTGGTCACCTGCCTCTTCGCCGGTGGACATGCTCTGCTCGAAGGTGTTCCGGGACTCGGCAAGACCCTGCTCGTCAGGTCGCTCAGTGAAGCGCTGCAACTTCAGTTCAAACGCATCCAGTTCACGCCCGATCTGATGCCCGCGGACGTCACCGGAACGACGATCGTCGTCGAAGGCGATACCGGAAGAGACTTCCAGTTCCGCAAGGGTCCGATCTTCTCCCAGATCGTTCTGGCGGACGAGATCAACCGAGCCACGCCGAAGACACAGTCCTCACTGCTTGAGGCGATGCAGGAACGGTCGGTCACCGTCGGTGGCACGACCCACCGCTTGGAACGCCCCTTCTTCGTGATGGCGACCCAGAACCCGATCGAGCAGGAAGGCACCTACCCATTGCCGGAAGCACAGCTCGACCGTTTCTTCTTCAAGCTCGAAGTCGGGTACTCGACCCGCGAGGAACTCGCGGAGATTCTCGACCGCACCACCACCGGCTACGAAGCGAAGATCGAACCCGTCCTCGATGGCGAGCGGATCAAGGCGCATCAGGCGATCGTCAGAAACGTCGGCATCGAAGAGAAGATCCAGGACTTCGCGGTTCGCATGGTGCTCGCAACGCACCCCGAAGGTCAGTTCGCCCCACCGATCGTCAACCGATTCCTGCGCTTCGGTGCGAGCCCCCGCGCCGCGCAGACACTGGTCCTCGGCGGCAAGGTCATGGCCATGCTCGACGGACGCAACCACGTCTCGACCGACGACATCAAGGCGATCGCGCTGCCCGCGCTCCGACATCGATGCCTCCTCAACTTCGAAGGCGAAGCCGAAGGCATCTCGACCGACGAAGTCGTGACCAACATCATCGACACGCTGCCCGCGTGATCTGATGGGCCGAACACGTCTTCCACACCAGCAAGGCTGATTGTGACGTTGATTTTCCAGAGAAGGAAGATCACTCTGGTTGAGTGTGTGGTCCGTCTGAGGAAATTCCAGAACGAATGAACTCAGTGCATTCAAGAAACATGGTATTCTTGGTTACGAAATGTTTCGTCCGAGGGAATGTCCATGAGCGATCAGGATCTTCAGAAACAAATCGCTGAACTGCTTCAGCGAATCGAGGCGATGGAGGCCCGTTTCGAAGAAGCCGATCCCACCCAGGCTGAGGCTCCGATCAAACCACCGCCGCCACCGGTGTCGCTGCCGTCGAAACTGAAGACGGTGAAACAGGAAAAGCCGAAGAGTTCGATCACAATGACCGAGGGTGTCGGTCTCGAAGCGCCAAAGCCCACCAAGCCCACCAAGCCCGCCACGACCGCCACGACCAACGATCCGATCAAACTCGAGAATCGTCCGCCGGCGGAGCCGGTCACCCCACGGCCACCCAATGGATTCGAACGTATGACGAATGCGTTCAGCAACCTCACGCTCGAAAATCTCGTGGGCGGTCGCCTCTACGCGATTCTGGGCGCGTTGCTGGTGATCATCGCCGCCGGCACGTTGCTGAAGCTTGCGTGGGATGCAGAGCTGTTCGACCTGTTGCCGGATCAGCTGAAATGCTTCCTGGCAGCGGCATTCGGTGGCGCACTCATCGTCGGCGGCGAAGTGGCGCGGCGCAAGATCTCCGCGTGGGCCTCGATCGGTCTCACGACGGCCGGGCTTGGTGTCCTCTACGCGACAAGCTACGCGGCGTGGGACGTCTTCGAAGTCGTCCCGGCTGGTGTCGGTTTCATTCTGCTGGTGGCCACCTCGGGGCTGGGCATCTTCCTGGGGGCACGAGCAAAGCTTCTCAGTGTCGCCGCGCTCTCACTCATCGGTGGCTACCTGTCGCCGCTGATGTTTATGGACACCGATCCCTCAACGTACACCTTGCCGGTCTATCTGATCGCACTGTTGTTGGTGGGCCTGATTCTGTGCGCACGATACGGCAATACCTATGCGCTGCTTCGCTCGATTTCATGGTGGGGCACGATCGGGTACGGCACGTTCTGGATCATGACCTCCCCATCCGCCTCCGCCTCGATCCACATGATCTTCATCGCCTGCGTGTGGGCGACGATCCAGCTCGAGTTGGTCTACTCCGCGACACGTCATCAACTCACCACGCTGCCCCGTGACGAGAAAGCGGATGCGTTGATCGGTTGGGATGTGATTCGTCCGCTCGCTTCGTCGATCACGACGACGGCATGGGCCATCGCGCTCGCACTCATGACCTGCCACAACCGAGAACTCGACACGGGCGTCTGGCTCGTTCCGGTCGTTCTAGCCACCGTCCTGCTCGCAGCATCCGCGTACAAGGTTGGTCTGCGTACGATTCTCTGCACACGACCCACCACCGATCTTCAACGTCTGGCCACGGTGTTCGTCACCGAAGCGGGTGCCCTGATCTTCGTGGCGGTGTCGATCGCCTTCGGCGACTGGACCGGCGTGATCGCGTGGACGGTGCTCGGCGTGGGTGCGGTGGTCGCAGGTGATCGCCTCAACTCGAAGGCACTGATCGTCTACGGCATCATCACCCAGGCGATCGGAGGCACCAACCTGATGCTGCTGGAGTGGTGGGTGGTCACGGTGGTCGACACCGACTTCGCAGGTGGCTTCACGATCACCCGCGGGACGGTGCTGATGATCGTCGCCGCCCTTGGCTGGCTGGTCACCGGCGTTTTGATCCGCCGTTCCTCGGAGACGGGCTCCTCGTGGCGACAGTTCGCCCACTTCCTGGTGGGCCTCGGCATCACCATGAGCCTGGTTGGCTTTCTGAATGATCAATCGAGTTCACTGCACATGACATGGGTGATGGTCGTTCTGAGCGCCTTGATCATGGTCGTGGGCACGATGCTCACCTCCAGAGGACTCCAGGTATACGGCATCCTGCTCCAGTTCCTGACCTTCCTGGTGATCGTGATCGTCGGTCACTGGTGGGACGTCCCTGAACAACTCCAGTTCGCGGGCATCGTCCTGACACCATGGTGGTGGCCGATGCTGGCCCTTTCCGGAGTGACCTTCGCGTCATCGCGTGTCACGTCACAGGACGATGCGGAGGACTGGCGACACCTGGCGATCGGTCTCGCCGCCTTCGCCGTCGGCATGCTCTTTCTGGGTGTCTTGCACGAAGACGCCTCACACACCTCGGTCCTCGTGGTCTGGCTGCTTTTTTCAGCCGGTGCGTTCACACTGCAGACGGTCCGACCGGAGCTGTGTCTTTCGAAAGTGGGCTTGATCGGTACCGTGTTGACCATCTGGCCCTGGATCCAATCCATCGAGGGACGCTGGGAGGACCAGTCGAACCCGTTGGTCTTCACCAACGGACTGTGGTGGGGATTGCTCGTGAGCGCAGCCATCTGTTTCGCCGCGATCATGGAACGTCGACTGAATCCGGACCGACGATCGAGTCGGTACCTGGCGGCCTTCGCGATGGGTAGTGCGATGTTGGTGGTGCTGGTGGCGACCAGTCAGGAAGTCGCCAGGATCGCGTCTGAAACATTCACCACGGAATCAGCGCAGCGTGCCGCCGTCTCGATCTGGTGGGGCCTGTTCGCAATCGGACTTCTGCTGCTTGGCTTCCTGCGTGACGCGCCGTGGCTTCGCTATGCCGGCCTCTCACTGCTTGCCCTGGCGGCAGCCAAGGCCGTCCTCTACGACCTGGCTTCGGTCTCGGGAATCTGGCGGGCCGTCAGCTTCCTCATCCTTGGCCTGCTCATGCTCGGCGTGGGCCTCGTCTATGCCAAGGCGATGTCGAAGCGACACCCGACCGATGATCACGATCATGACGATGGACCAAAGACTCTTTCGGAGACTGGTCCGGAATAGATTTCAAAGGCACCGTGTACTTTCAAACGCGCACATTGAAAGGGCGAGACGTCTCCATATTCTCCGTGGATCAACTGTCGGATTCGGGGCTTCCAAACTACCCTGAAACGAAGTTCAAATCACACGACAATCGAAACACCTCGACGGATCAAATACAGATGCTTCATCTTTTCACCCGAATCGCGCGACCTGCCGGATTTTCCGCCCTTCTGCTCTGTACGGGAACCACATGGGCACAGGCCGACGACCAGTTGTTCGAGTCGGATGAAGGCGAACCCCAATCGACGGAAACCGAAGGAGCACCGGCCGAGGAGACCGAAGACAGCTTCAGCTGGAACGTCGCCGGTGGAGACATCTACCAGTTCGGGACCGACATCAACGGTGGAGGAAGCTACTCGGTCAACCGGACCTTTCTCGGTGCGGGGATGGAATTCGAGTACTCCCCCGCGCTGACACTTGATTTCGACATCGGGATGGAATGGGACAACTACGATTTCTCCGGCACTGGAGACTTCACCGCGCCTGCCGCGGGAGAGCCCTGGGGCTCGGTCTTCGACCTCACACTCAGTGCGGTCTCCAGATGGAAGCTTGATGACAACTGGCGGATGATTCTCGGTGGATTCGTGCGGTGGTCGGGCGAAACGGATGCGGACTTCGCGGAATCATTCAGTGGTGGCGGTGTGTTCGGTGGAGCGTACGTGTTCTCAGACGATCTCTCGCTGGGAGCCACCGCACTGGTGACGACACAGATCGAAGACGGTCTTCTCTGGATTCCTTCACCGATCGTCGACTGGCGCATCAATCGCCAACTGTTCATCTCCAACATGCGAGGACCGGTCACGTATCCAGCGAGCCTCGGATTGGAGATCGTCTACTACCTGAATGAGAACATGAACGTCTCGCTTGGTGGTCGATACGAATACCGCAGATTCAGACTCAACGACGACGGACCCGCCGCGATTCGAAACGGAGTCGGCGGCGAGCGTACGTTTCCCGTCTGGGTTCGTTTCGAATGGCGTCCGATCGAACAGATCCGACTTCACGTCCTCGCCGGTGTGAATTTCGGACAACGGCTCGAACTGGAGAATTCAAGCGGCACTCTGCTCAGTGAAGAGGACACGGATCCATCACCATTCATCGGATGCTTCCTGGACTTCAAGTTCTGAGTCAGTCCTCGAGAGGAATCAGCGGTCGCCACGCGGCCCAGTCATCGTCCTCCTCGGTCTCGACGACGAATCGTGCCTCGGGATCCACCCGTTCACCCGGTGCGTCGGGTGTGACAAGTGACACTCCTCCGACCATGAGAGTCTCCAGTGAATCCAGTCTCGCGCGAAGTCCGGTGAAACCCAGATCAAGATCGAGCACGCCGGCTTCGTAGAAGCGGGAATTCCGACGCACCAGAGGTGCGAAGCGTCGTTCGATCAGGATGCGTGCTTCGACCGAACTCGCGTTCTCCGCGAGATCAGTTTCAAGAATCGTTCCGATGCGAACGCCACGATAGAGCACCGAAGCACCGCGCTGGAGACTTCCTCTCTTGGAAGCGATCAGAGTCAATGGCAGATCGCCGGGTTGGTACTGAGACAGCACCGGTGGTTCATCAAGACCCCGGAACCCGCGAACGATGGCTCCCTCGGAAAGACCGGGATCCACTTCGATCACTCGATCGCTGAACGCACCATCCAATCCACCGACTCCGGACCACTCGACCATCGGACGATCGATCCACCACCTCGTGCCTTCACGCATCAGACGCGAGCGCGATGGCAGAGCGAGTGTGACGTCGACCTGGACACCCTCACCGTCAAGTCTGACGTCGGAAACCCTGCCGACCACGATGCCGCGACATCGAACCTCACCACCGACTCCCACGCCATGCCCTTGGTCGAAGGTGATGGTGACATCGGTGCCGGAACGTTCGCCGAGACTGCCCAGCACCCAGATCACGGCGAACAGCATCAGCAAGCAGAAGCCGATCGAGAGAACGGTCGAACCGAGCAAGGATGTGAGCTGCTTCTTCATGTGATGCTCCCGACTCCCGGTCGAACAGGACCGAGTGAATGACGTTTACCACGGTTGAATGACGATGTTCAGAATACCGAGTCCAAGAAAAAGGACGCTCGCATTCGCGAACGTCCTTCAAGTCAAGTGGAGCCGATCGGGATCGAACCGACGACCTCTTCCATGCCATGGAAGCGCTCTCCCAACTGAGCTACGGCCCCAGGAACCCGACGAACGGGCTGGTTCTCACCGGCACGAGTGCGAGCGAGAGAAGAAAGGTATCCGAGAGACCTCCGACAGGCAAACCGTTGTCCCCTGAGACCCGAAGAAGGGTCCCGAGACGGCTTTTTTATCAGGGCGGTCTCTGATTCCTCTTTGATCAACCAAGCAATTCGTCGATCGCTCCGGCAAAGACATCCTTGCCCTGAAGCCCGACGAACTTGTTGACGACCTCGCCATCCTTGAGAAGGATGACGGTCGGAATCGACTGAATGGAATACTTCAAGGCGACTTCACGATTTCCATCGACGTCGAGCTTGCCGACCTTCGCACGTCCGGCGAAGTCGTTGGCCACCTCTTCGATGGTCGGTGCAAGCATGCGGCATGGCTGACACCACTCCGCCCAGAAATCGACGAGAACAGGCATGCCGGCATCAAGTGCTTCGGCCTGGAAATTAGCATCGGTGAACTCGATCATGGTATCGCTCGCCATGGCTTGAGAGACTCCAAACAAGTGTGTTTAAGGTGTGGGTCCGGATGACTGCGTCACCCATCAACCTGAGATGGTAGCAGGTCAAAAGAAGCTCAGCAGGTCTTTGTTTTTTCAGAAGCCAGGAGGATCTTCAGCGTGTCGACCGTCTCCGGAACATCGTGGGTTCTGATGATGGACGCTCCGCCCTGAGCCGCGATCAGGGAGGCGGCGAGGGAACCGGCAAGACGTTCTTCGACCGGGCGATCTCCGAGGGCGGCCCCGATGAAACTCTTTCGAGAAAGCCCCACCAGAAGCGGGACCTCGGGGGCACTTCGGGGAGTCAGACTGCCAAGAGAGTGCAGAAGCTCGAAATTCTGGGCAACTGACTTGCCGAACCCGAACCCCGGATCGAGGACGATTTGCGAGCTTGAGACCCCGGAAGCCACGGCCCGGTCCAGGATGGCGTCCAAACCATGCCGGACGCCTGGCACCACCCCATCTGGCCCGTAGTCAGGGTCGGTGCGGTGAAGATGACTGTAGACATCCTGATCAGGAGGCCGCGTACGGTGCATCAAGACCAGCCCCGCCCCAGTGGTCGCCGCCAAATCGAGCAGGTCGGGATCTTCCTCTCCTCCAGAGACGTCATTGATGATGTCAGCCCCGGCCTCGAGAGCTGCGGCTGCGACCACTCCGGAGGTGGTATCGATCGAAATCATGACATCAGACACCGCTCTCAGCGCTTTGATGACGGGTTCAGTCCGACGAACCTGCTCATCTGGGCTGATCCGATCTGCCCCGGGACGAGTGGATTCACCCCCGATATCGATGATCTGAGCCCCCTGAGCAGACATTTCAAGCGCACGCGCCAGAGCAGCCTCAGGATCGAGCAGACGACCACCCTCATGAAAACTGTCAGGCGTGGTGTTGAGGATGCCCATGACGACCGGAGCGGTGAGTTCGATCGAACGACCCGAGTTCATGCGCCAGCACGCACTTCGAACGTCACTCATGGACGAGCGTCCGTACCTGAGGACATCTGTGCCGTCATCCATTTCACGATCTGATCGTAGACGAGGGCGACCACGCCGGTCGGAACCACGGTGGCACTCTCCACCGAAGCCGTCTGTGTTTTGAGGTCGATGGCGATCGGAGGCAGGCCCTCGGGAATCTCCGGAAGATCCGCTGAATCGAAAGCGGCGATCGGCATCGCCCGGCTCACTTGTTTGAGCAGTTTGCCGAAGGAACCCACGCCAATGAGAATTTCCACGTCAGGAGACTCGAGCAGCCAGGGGCGCATCGCACTCAGCGTCGCGTTGTCAGAAAGTAGGTCACCCTTCGAATCAGCCGCTTTGAGTGCGCGGCCCCAGACATCGGGTCTCTGAGAAAACGTCATCACCATGGCATCGGCTTCGACTCCGGCAAACCCGTTGAGACCTCGTGAGCCGTACAACAATTGCAGAAAGATCTGCTGGAATGCAGCACCCATCTGAGGACGTGAGCCGCCGGAACTCTGCGAGGGCGGCAGAATCGTTTCCTTCAATCGATAGGCATCCGCGGTTCCCCCGGTTCTCAGTTCCTTGTCTTCGGTCCATTCAGGTTCGTAGCGGATTCCGTTTCGTTCACCAGCGACGGACATGATCTGTTCTCGCATGGTGTCTTCGAGCGCGGCGGGGTCCTTGCTGACCATCACCAGAGCGGAATCATTGAGAAGTCCGCCCAGTGCGATTCCCAGACGACTCGGATAGATCGCCATCTGCATCGCCTGAAGATCCTTCCCGATCGAATCCATCAAGTCGGGAATGAGTGGCAACGACAGGTCGGTCGCGGCAAGCAGTGCCTTGGCGACCGGCATGCCGCCAAGTCCGAGGGCATCCACGGAAATCGCGAAGTAGAAGGGATCGTCCGTCAATCTCGACATGGGAGCGGGTCCCTTGGTGCCGGGCACCATCAGTGCGCCGAGTTCCGAGGACTCATCGAACATCGAGAATGTTCTGAGGGAGAGCCCGAGTGGATCCACATCGAGAACCATCACACTGTCTCTGATTCCATCGGCGGTGAAATCAGGCAGCCCCGGAACATCATTCTGGGCGAAGGACATCGACTTCATGTCGAGCTGAGACATCCGGTTTCCATCGATCCAGCCGATCACGTCTCCCTTCGCGATCAAGGTTGCCGCCTTGTCTCCAAGATCGCGCATCATGCGAACACGACTTCCAGCCCCTGGCTCGTAGCCGTCGACAAGAGACTGGTCACTCGAAAGCAGGACATGCGACTCCAGTGATCTGGCGAACACCAGTTCACCACCGGGGCGACGCCACGCCTCACCGGATGCGGTGAAGTTTCCTTCGAGGAAGGCCTTGGGATCGGAAACCGGGACCAGAAATGCGGTGACTGGCTCCTTGGCGTCCTTCTCGCTGGGCATCTCGACCCACGCAGCCAGGGCGCCACGCTCGTCCAGAGCGACCGAAATCCCCATCTGCGCCTTCAACATCTCGATCGGACGACCCGCAAGGACGGTGGAAGGACGATTCATCGCATCGAGCATTTCGCCCATGTCGTCGTTCAGACGATCAAGGCGCGGAATGAGCCCCAGCGCGAGCGCGTCATCAGGAATCAAGGCAAGGGCCTTCTCGAGCTCCCCTTCCGGTTTCGAGGGACCGGGGGTGTCGGGTGATCCAGCGAAAAGAACGAGCGCAATGGTGAAAAGAGAGATCATCTGAAGGACTCCGGGTGCGTTGTGACCGAATCACTGTACTCCGATCAGGAGAAATACGGTGGCTGAGCCGATAGAAGAGACATGATGCAGGATTTCATCATTCTGGGCTTTGCAACACTCACTGCAGTGATCGCGGCGTTGAGCACGCTCGGACTTCGAAAACTCAACTTCAAGGAAGGCGCCTTGATTGCCGCCCTGTTCGTGGGAACTCTTCTGGGGCCGACCGTCCTGGGCAGAATCGCACCGGAAACGTTCGACGCACTCTGGATCGGACGAGCCGACGAGATACGAGCCCTGACCGAGGAAGCCTCGAAGTCGCGCGCGGAACAGATGGTCGAACGCAGTCGGATGCTGGAACAGCCGGAGTCCGTTGCGCAGGCGACCACGGAGTCGCCTGCCAGCCTCTCTCAGAACCTGATCGCGCTGCGAGAGCACAATCAAGGCGGAGTGCGCTGGCTGATGGTGACTCTGTCGATCATCGTGGTGGGATGCACCAACATCAGAGCCACCAAGGGGGCTCCCGGAAGTCTGCTGCTCGCTGCCTGGATGGTGGTCATGTGTGGTGGCTCGGGCGTCCTGATCTCTTCATTGCTCGGTATCCAGTCGATGGCAGGGTTGTGGATCGGTGCGGCCTGCGGGGTGGCCGCCTATGGGAGGGACCGCACCCAGCGAACTGCGCGCACGACACTGAGTGCTCCGACACAATTCGCGACGATCATCGCGCTTGCAGCATTGGTCGCATTCGCTCCGGCACCTGAATCAAGTGAGGTCTCCGGTTTTTCGGCGGGCGCACTGCTGCTGGTCGCCGTGCTTGCACGATTTCTCACGATCGAGCGACAGGAGTCACGCAATCGACTGCGCGGACTCTCCAAGTTCGTGGTGGCACCCGCCCTCGTGGCAGTCACGATGTTGAACATCGACGTACTTGAATCCGCCACGGCCATGTGGCTGGCGATCATTCTGTGGCTGTTGATGAGCGACCTCAAGTGGATCGTCGCGACGATCCATCTCCGAAGACACAAGGGAAGTCTGGAACAGGCCGCCATCTCGACACTGGGGTTGCTCGGAAACGGAACACTGCCTGCGGTGATCGCGGTCTTCGCCTTCTGGACGGGACAGATCGATGAAACGGTGACCATCTGGATTCTGGTGGCGGCTTCACTGGCGGAGCTCGAGGCGACCGGCCGAGGATGGTGTGCGGTCGGAATCGCAAGCCTCAGGCGATTCGGGCGGACGCCGAAGAGCGGGTGAGGCGACTGAAGTGAAGTCGGATGGCCGTCCCGGTCAGGATGGGTTGGCGGCGAGAGCTTCGTCGATGGCGGTCTGGATCTTCTTTCCAGATGGCGAATCGGTTGAATTGAAGAACGCGATCGCCTTGCCGTCGGAACCAACGAGGTACTTTCCGAAATTCCAACCCGGCAACTTGCCGGTCTGGGTGCCGAGAAGTTCGAAAGTGGGACTGCGGGTCGCTTCATCCTTGATCACGACCTTGGAGAACATCGGAAACTCGACGCCGAAACGTGTGGTGCAGAAGGCCTTGATCTCCTCGGTCGAACCTGACTCCTGTCCACCGAAGTCATTGCACGGGAAGCCGAGAATCACGAAGCCGTCCTTGCGGCGAGCGTCGTAGAGTGCCTGGAGCTCTTCGTATTGGGGGGTGAACCCACAGCGACTCGCCACGTTCACGACCAGTGCGACCTGACCATCGAATTCGGACAACGAACGGGTGTTGCCGTCGATGTCGACGACTTCGAGAGACCACAGACTCTCATCGGACCACTTGGCCATCGCCTCGGGCGTCTGCGGAGCTTCCTTGGCACATCCAAGTCCGATCACCGCCATGGCGGCTCCGGTCGCGATGTTTCGAAAACGATTGAGTTTGGTTCGAGTGCTCATGAGGGCATCGTAGCGGCGTTAAACGGCGCCGACATCGATCTTGGATCGAATTCCTCGAAGACTGTCCCGGACGAATTTCATGTTCGGACGTTCTTCAGGAACGAGGCGCACGCACTGGGCGACCAACTGAGCGAGTCCGTCGGGGACATTCGTGAGCATGCGGGTCTCGGTCCACTTGTCGGTGTCGACGCGCTGACCCGAGAGCATGAAGTACATCGTGGCGCCCCAGTTGAACACATCGGTGAGATAGGTCACCGCATTGCGCTTCGCCTGTTCGGGTGCCATGAACCCGGGTGTCCCCTGAATTCTCTCCTTGATGGTCATCAAGGGGCAGGCCTGGCCCAGATCGATGATCAAGGGATCCTTGGTCCGGTTGTCGATGAGCACGTTCAACGGCTTCATGTCGGCATGCGCGTATCCGGCGAGATGCATCTGGTTCAAACCATCCGAGACTTCGATGAACACACGAAGGAGTTCATCCATCGATGGGTTTGTGTTCTTCTGCCATTCCTGGAGATCTTCACCATCGACGTACTGGAGAAGGAGACCGACATCGGTCGCGTTCTTCTTGTTGGGATAGTAGACCACCGAATGCGTGCCTCGCATGCTTGCGTGGTTCACCGCATTCGCGACACGATGCTCGTTCACGAGTTGTTCGACCCAGCGTTCGTCTTTCTCGTCTTCTATCTTCACGTGCTTGAGAAGAAGAATTTCGTTGTCCTTGGTGCTTGCGCACCAACAACGACTTCGTGCACCATCACCCTCATGTCGAAGGGGAGTCACTCCGAAGGCTTTCTTGATCCAGATCTTTTCGTCAGACATTGAACGGACAGCTCTTATGATGCGCTTCGAGAACGGGCAAACACGTGTCTGCGCCGACTGAAAACCTGAGAACGACTGCACGAAACGACCAGAACGGGTTCGTGCCGAATACGGAAATGCCGACGTCAAGACGTCGGAACACCGATATTAGTGCCTCAAACTAAATGATTCAAGCACAGAGATGAAGTGTGAACAACCATCCGGATTTGGAAACAGTCATCCCTGTTTTCCAGAATCCGAGGGATTCGGTCACTCGACCGTGACGCTTTTTGCAAGGTTTCTCGGCTTGTCGACATCCTTGCCCCGCATCACGGCGGCGTGATACGCCATCAACTGAAGTGGGACCACGGTCAGCAGAGGCTGAAGGGGTTCTGACACATCAGGAACCCAGAACACATCTTCACACATCGACTGGATGTCGGTGTCCCCCTCGGTCGCGACTGCGATGACGTGCCCGCCTCGAGTTCGGACCTCCTCGATGTTGGAGAGGACCTTTTCGTACTGGCTGTTCTTGGTGGCGACGAAGACCACGGGCATGCCATCATCGATCAGGGCGATGGGGCCATGCTTCATCTCTGCCGCGGGCATGCCCTCGGCGTGGATGTAACTGATCTCCTTCAACTTCAGCGCACCCTCGAGTGCGACTGGATAGTTCAGGCCTCGTCCGAGGAACAGCCAGTTCTCACGGTTGATGTATCGACTGGTGGCTTTCTTGATGTCGTCCGATTGCTCCAGAACCCTGGAGATCAGTGAGGGAATGCGATCCATGTCGTTCAAAAGAGTGCCCAGATCATCCTGAGACAGGAAACGGCGTCTGCCGATGTAGGCGGCGAGCATGGTGGCCACCGCGACCTGTCCGAGAAAAGCCTTCGTCGAGGCGACTCCGATTTCAGGACCGACCCTCAGGTAGATCCCGGAATCGGTCTCACGTGCGATCGTCGATCCGACCACGTTCACCAGCCCGATGGTCAGAGCACCTTTCTGTTTCGCTTCCGTGAGCGCGGCAAGCGTGTCAGCGGTCTCACCGGACTGACTGATCGAAATCACGACCGTACCGGGCTCGACGATCGGATTTCGATAACGAAACTCGCTGGCGAATTCCACTTCCGCTGGAATCTTTGCGAGGTGCTCGATCAGATATTCACCGATCATGGCAGCATGCAACGCGGTGCCCTGTCCGATGAACACGACACGCTTGGCGGTGGCGAGCTTGCGGGCGAACTCGGAGATGCCTCCCAGACGGACCTGGCCGTCTCGCAGGTCGAGCCTTCCCTGAAAACAGCGCTTGATGGCCTCAGGCTGCTCGTAGATTTCCTTGAGCATGTAATGCTCGAACGAGCCGAGCTCGATCTCCTCGAGATCGACCTCAAGCTCTCGTATCTCAGGGGTGATCTCGACGTTGTCGACGGTGGACGTTCGAATCGAATCTCGAGTGATCTTGGCAACGGTGTAGTCTTCGAGAGTGAACGCCTGCTTGGTGTGGGCCACGATCGCACTTGGATCACTTGCCACGACGTATTCGCTGGCCCCGACACCAACCATCAAAGGTGAGCCCTTGCGAGCGACGACCAAGGTCTCCGGCTCCTTGGCACAGATCACGGCCAGTGCGTAGGCACCGGTCACTTCGCGCAATGCCGCTTGGACGGCTTTTTCAAGGTCGCCGTCGTAGAGTTCACCGATCAGGTGCACGAGAACCTCGGTATCGGTCTCGGATTCGAAGACGTGATTCTTCTTGAGCAGCCACTGCTTGATCGATGTGTAGTTCTCGATGATGCCGTTGTGTACGAGCGTGATGCCATGACCGAGCTTGGGATCATCGATGTGGGGGTGGGCATTGGGCTTGCTCACACCACCATGAGTCGCCCAACGAGTGTGGGCGATTCCAAGAGAGCCACTGAAGCCGTCAGCCACGAGCTCTTCGAGGCCGAGAACACGCCCGACCGAACGGGCTCGGCGCAGCTCACCGGAGGGTTCGATCAGAGCGACGCCGGCGGAATCATATCCCCGATATTCGAGTCTTTTGAGACCCTCGATCAAAATCGATTTGGCTTCTCGATTTCCGATATAAGCGATGATTCCGCACATTGGACCGTCGACCTCCCTGAAAAATACCCTTGGTCACATCTTATTAAGATAGATGAGACTATTGAAATCGGCACTCTGTTCTTCAGGACTGATCAAAGAGTTCAGATTGAAAGACACTTTTAAGCTCTCAGGGCTGTGGATCGAGGTTCTCGGCCCTGGCAAAACGCCCAAATCAAGGGAGCCTGCAGTCATGGCTGGCAAGGAAACGTCTCGATGAGCCCTGAACTGGACAAGATCGCTGTTCGAAGACGGATGCGTTGGACCCTTCGGCGACTGGGCACTGATCATCGGGAGGCGCTGAGCCGCCCTCTCAGTTCGAGGCTGTCGACCTGTGCACCACTTCGGGCCCCGCGAACCATCCTGGCATTCGCGCCACTGCCATCTGAACCAATGATCGATCCGGTCCTTGATGCATGGCGAGCCGAGGGTCGCACCATTCTGCTGCCAAGAACGCTCGACACGCCGGGCGCCATGGAGCCGGTCGAACTCAAGAGCATGATGCGTGACGTCCCGATCGGCGCGTTTGGAATCAGAACTCCAATGGGCCCGCCCCATGAAGGCACTCCGATCGAAGCGATTCTGGTGCCAGGAGTTGCATTCGACCGCCAGGGTGGGAGATTGGGTCATGGCGGTGGGTACTACGACAGGCTGCTCGCCAAGGATCAAGACGCCGTGACCATCGGAGTGGGCTTTGAATGCCAGCTTGAGGTGACACTCCCGCACGAACCCCATGATCGTGGTGTTCACTTCATCGTCACCGAAAAAGGACTCTTGGAGACTCAAACAGGTGGACCGCCTCGTCAATGAGGAAGTTCTCGTTGAAGGGTTGGGGAAAAAACCGAAACGGGTCACTGAAGAGCTAGTATGGCCGAACAGTCACAAAAAAGTGAAGAGATGTGGAGCAGACAAATGGCACTTGGTAGTCAATCAGGCAGACAAATCGGTCAGGGACGGTTCATGTACCGCAGACGCAAGGGACGTCCCGGGCGTTGGATCGCTGTGCTTCTCATCATCTGCGGGCTGGGGGGTATCTACTGGATGACCCTGTCCGGACCAAGTTCACTCCAGGCGGACGGTGATCAACCGGCAACGCTGACCCTGGATGGTGGGTCAAGTACGGCACCACGTGCTGACACCGAAAGCACGCCTTCATTCACCAAAGAACAGGCCCATACGGCTAAGATCGACGAAGTTACGACAAATACCACATCTGCTGCGGACATTCGCTCGACGGCGGACTTCGAACAGGTTGCTGAAATCGTGGCCCCTGAACCTCGCACTGAGATTCTTGCCGAGATCGAACCGGTCGCACCAGTCAGGGTGGCCGACACCACCAGCGCCAGTCAGAATGGATCTCTCATGATCAGCGAGTATGCCTCGCTGGCGATGACGGATCCGATTGCCGCACGCGCCGGTCTCACCTCGCTGATCGCATCAGGCACACTGGGATCTCAGGATCTCAAGGGCGCGCGTGCTGAACTGAACGACCTCGGAAGGGTCTTGTTCTTCGATCCATCTTCACTTCCAAACGACCCCTTTGTAGACCGTTACACCGTCTCAGAGGGTGATTCACTGTCACGAATTGCGAAGCGAGGGCAGATCACAGCCGACTGGAGAATCATTCAACGGCTCAACAATCTGAGAAATCCCAATGCCATCCGGGTCGGTCAATCACTCAAAGTCCCCTCCGGGACCTTCCATGCTGTCGTGCACAAGAGTGACTACACCATGGATCTGTACATTGAAAATGACTCCGGCAAAGTGATCGTCGCGAGCTACCCGGTCGGACTTGGGGCCTATGACGGCACCCCGACTGGGCGATTTGTGGTTCGCACCAACTCCAGGCTCGTCAATCCACAGTGGACGAACCCCAGAACTGGTGAATTCTTCTATGCCGATGATCCCGAGAACCCAATTGGTGAACGCTGGATCGGCCTTCGTGGCATCGACCCGGAGAACCAGAATCTTCTGGGGTACGGCATCCACGGCACGATTGATCCTGATTCAATCGGCGATATGCGATCAATGGGCTGCATCAGGCTCAGAGATGAGGATGTCAAAGTCATCTATGAGGCACTGACGGAACAAGGCAGCCAGATCACAATCCTCCCCTGAGAGCCCCTGAGGCGCCTTAAAGAGCGATTGCTCTCTTCGAAACATGCTTTATTAAAGTTCTGAACTTGACCGCAAGTGGATGAGTAACACTTCGGAGGGTCATGTTCTGTTCTGTTTTTGAAGAGCTTTTAAAAATAATCGATCGTTTATATTGATACATCGCGCTTTGAGGATTAGTTTTAAAGGTACGAAATCCCAGATACCCCCCCCACCATCACTTGGGACACGGCTTCAAGCGAACCGCCAGCTGTGAACATCAAGTCTCTAAAAGAGGACCACACGATGACAATGACACTCATGGCCACCCTTTTGACAAGCAGCTTCATCGCTGCCGCGGGCTCTGCCGACACACTCAGAGATGATGCAATCAGCTTTGATGTTCACGAAGCGGATGGCCACCGATCAGTGCTTGCCGACAGACCAGCCAAAGCCATTGGAATGAGACTCCCAGTTGCGGTTCGCAACGACCTTGGCTTCGTTCCCCGTCCGAAGGTGTCCCTTCGCGCGATGGACCACACCGAACTCATTCTGCTCGGAGAGATCGAACAACAGGATGGCGCACCTCTGAGATACGGTGTCACCCGGCCGATCCAGGTCGAGGCAGCAGACGGCGTATGGATCGATGTCCCCGGTGGTCGACTCTGGCAGGTCGAGGTCCGATCCATGGATGCTGAAAACCTTCATATCCACATCGAGAACATGGACCTCCCGGAAGGTGCCGAACTGAGGACGTACGCACCCGGTGCGCCGGAAGCAGTCGCCGGCCCCTTCACGGATGACGGACCTCTGAACAACGGCGACCTCTGGTCACTGATTCAGCCCGTTGATTCGGTCATCGTCGAATATTTCCAGCCTGATTCAGTCCGCTCGAACACGTTGCCATTCTCTCTGACCGAAGTGGTCCACGGATATCTTCCGATCATGAAGGATGGGCTTGCTGGTGGATCCGGCAACTGTCACAACGAAGCCACGTGTTACGACGACTGGGAGGATGTGGGTGATGCCACCGCACTGGTCTCATTCGGCGGCGGGTATGTCTGCTCAGGTCAGCTGATCGCGACTTCATCACAGAACGAAACCGCGTACTACATCACGGCCAATCACTGCATCTCAAGCAGCAGTGTCGCATCGAGCGCTCAGTTCATCTTCCGATACGAACGGCTCAACTGCACCGGAAGCAATTCGAACGGCACGTCGGCGTTCGGTTCGACCTTGATCGACACGCACTCAAGCTCGGACAGCACGCTTCTTCGTCTGACCGGGTCGGTGCCCTCCAGCGCATTCTGGGTCGGATGGACGACCGATACGGCCTCCACCAACCTTGATGTCACCTGTGTCCACCATCCAGCTGGAGATCGAATGAAGATCAGCTTCGGTGACATCAACTCCAACCCGGTCTGCGGCCCTTCCTCGGGCTGGTTCGGTGTTCGCTGGAACGATGGTGTGACCGAAGGTGGATCATCCGGATCGGGAGCCTATCGAAGCAGTGACCAGAAGCTCATGGGGGTGCTGACCTGCGGCTCGAGCTCCTGCTCGAACACCAACGGCCTCGATGGCTACGGCCGATTCAGATATGCCTATACGACCGGTGGATTCGACGAATACCTCGACATCGGACAACCGGATGACGACATCTACGATGACAATGATACCTGTGCGACTGCAACATTCTTCAGCTCGGCCGGGACGTACGAAAACCTCGTAGTCAAGTCCACGGATGAAGACTGGTATCGCTCTGAACGTGCCCAGTGGCCAGACCGTTCAGTTCGACCTCGACTTCGCCCACGCGAACGGTGATGTGGACATCGAACTGTATGCGATCAGCCTGCACCGGAGAGCTCGTCGCCGTCGGGTGACACGAACACGAATGATGAGTCCGCGAGTTGGTCGAACTACATCACTGAATTCTCCTCACGTCGAGTCTTCGCCCGCGTCTACATGAACAGTGGCGTCGAAAACACGTACAACATGACCACCTCGTTCAGTGACAACCCGGAGCCACAAGGCGCATGCTGCCTGGGAACCAGCTGCAGCTTGGCGACAGAGATCACCTGCATTGCAGCCGGTGGCAGCTGGGAAGGCGATGGCATCACCTGCAACACCGAGACGTGTGCGGAACCTGTCGGTGCTTGCTGCATCGGTGACGGATGCTTCCAGCTGATCAGCTCCATCTGCACCAACGCAGGCGGCACCTTCAACGGAGTCGGATCAGACTGCGAAAGTGACACGTGTTCAACCGACTGTCCTGCAGATACCGACGGAGACGGAACCGTGGGTGGATCGGACCTCGCCAGTGTCCTGGGCGGCTGGAACACTCCGAGCGGCGACCTCAACGATGACGGAACCACGAACGGGGAGGACCTTGCGATCGTCCTCGCCTTCTGGGGTGACTGCTGATCGGCCGACACTCCCGATCAGTTCCCTGATCGACCATACGACCCCTTCACAAGGGCGCTTGCCTCGGCGAGCGCCCTTGTTCTTCTTTTCGGAAAGAAACGAAGCAAGTCCCGAACGAAGATGGAACAAAATGGGGCCTTCGATTGTGAAGGGAACTAGAATGAACCCGTGGTACGTGAACGAAATCAACACAACCTTCCCACCATCGGGATCACGATGGGCGACCCGCTGGGAATCGGCCCGGAGATCGTTGTCCGTGCCCTGTCAGAACTGGGACCGTTGAAAAACGCTCGGTACGTGATCTACGGATCCAACGAGCGTCTGACGTTCACCGCCGACAAACTGAATCTCAAGACCAACTGGTCGAGAATTTCCCACGATTCTCCTCGCCTCGATCAACCCATTCAGGACTCGATCCTGCTTCGGGATTACGAACAGGCACCAAGCATTCGTTCGAGCCTCCCGGGACCGAGTCCGGCTGGTGGCCTGCTTTCGAGAAAACTGGTCGAGGATGCGATCGATGATGCCATGCGAGATCCTCAGGATCCCAGAAGCCTCGATGCGATCGTGACGGCCCCGATCAGCAAACAGGCGTGGGTCATGAGTGGCTCACGTTTCCCGGGTCACACCGAAGTGATCGCACACCGCACGAAGTCCAAACGACACACCATGCTGTTCCGTTCGAAGCGACTGACCGTCGCACTTGCAACGGCGCACATCCCCCTGATGGACCTTCGGAATCTTCTGACGATCGGCAAGGTCTTCGATCCGATCGACATCGGGCATCGTTTCCTGCAGGATCTCGGCATCTCATCGCCGAAGATCGCGGTGTGCGGACTGAACCCTCATGCCGGAGAGAATGGAATCCTCGGAGACGAAGACGATCGTCTGATCAAACCCGCGATCGAAATGGCACGCAACGCCGGAATCGACGCCAGAGGCCCCTTCCCGGCGGACACCATCTTCATCAGTGCCGCTGAAGGAAAATGGGATCTGGTGGTGGCCATGTATCACGACCAGGGACTGATTCCCGTCAAACTGCTCGGCTGGCGTGACGCGGTCAACGTCACCACGGGGACGCCCATCATCAGGACCAGTCCGGACCACGGGACCGCGTACGACATCGCTGGAAAATATTCAGCCGACCCGTCATCGATGATCGAAGCGGTCAAACTCGCGATCACGATGGCACAGAACAGGATCAGTCCTGTCGAAAGTCTCTGAGAGATCACCCCGGACAGAACAGGCGAAGAGAAATGGCTCGGCCACATGATCGCAGCCGAGCCATTCCCGCCCCCCGGTCACGGTGCACGTACGTGCATGAGACCACTCCATTCATCAGGTCGATGATTTCGCGCCACGACGAGGCCGGACACCACACACCACGAGTTCGCTCATGGTCAGCATCGCTGCCGGCGCAGGAACGGTCGTCACTCTGAGATTGTCGAAACGAGCGGTGCTGCTTGAAGAGGTCGCTCCATCAAGAATCAGACGCAGCCTCGTGGACCCGCTCAGATCAGGCAATTCCAGCGAGACGTTCGTCCATTCAGAGGCGGTCGCGATGTCGCCGAATGTCCCGATCGGCGCCCACTCCGTTCCGGTGAAGTGCTCGACGGTACAGTCGTGAAACCCCGTCTTTGTGGACCGGTAGGCGAATTGAAGAATGTGCTCACCCGTCGCGGAGAACGCCAACTCGAAGCCGCTGCCATTCGCCACATCACCACGAAACCCCATCGAACGTCCGGCCTCGTCATCGAGAATGGCTCCCAGAGTGGTTCCGGCATAGGAACGCAACCACTCTTCGGACACGGTCGCATCCAGAGTCCCGACACCATGATCGGCTGGACAAACCGTCTTTTCATCCATGTCGAGATTGAAATTCCAGGCACAGACGGTGTCCGCGCCCGCCAGTGCGGTCACGCATCCGACGAGAACACCCGCACACGCCGCCAGTCGATGTGACGTCTTCTTCCATTGAGTCATGTCATGCTCCTTCAGGTCCTGAACCCCCCGGGGGTTCGAATTCATTCGAAAGCGACGTGCTTTCGATGGAGCACGAGAGTACGCACGTCACAACAGAAAAAATGAAACACCGCGCAATGGCATCGCTTTGAGTTCACTGGGTTGCGTGAACCGACGAATTCAGAAGAGCAGACCGACCGAAGCCGTGATGAACTCACGCTGCTGCATCGGGTCGATCAACCACATCCAGTCATCGAAGAGGAATTCGACTCGTGCCGCAAGCAGAGCGATTCGCCCCATCACGGTGAAGCCGAAAGCCGCACCGAAGGTGATCATCAGATACCAGATGCCGACCCGTGCGGTCTTCCCGACGGCACCCTTGTGCTCGACGGAGAAGAAGAAGTAGACGAGGCAGGCCAGGACACCGATCACCAGAAGGATCTGTGCAAGACTCGACCAGATGGTGGTCCAGACCAGCATGAAGGTCGAGGAAGTGTTGTCACCCTGCACGTAGAGAGGGATCACGGTCTCCTTGGTCTGGACGAGAATGTCGCTCTCGATGTAGGAGACCATGCGAAGCCCCGCCATCGTGCCGACGATGAACGCCAGAGGCCAGAGACTCATCCAGCCACACTTGGGAAGCAGACGGCAGACGAGCATGAGGCCCAGAACCAGGGGGATCAGGAAGACCAGATTGACCATGTCGAAACCACCTGCAGGCAGTTCCATACCGGGTGTCAGATACTCCTTGGAGAATGCCGGCAACAGGCGCTGGAGCAGATTGGGAACGATCGTGTCCCAGAAACCGACGACCATCCAGTAGCCGGCGGAAACACCGACGACGACGCTCTCGGCGAATTTATAGAAGGGGTTGTCGCGGTAGAGGAAGGAGAAGATCGCAAGCGTGAAGAACGCTGCCAGCCAGAGACCGATGGTGCGTGGCCAGGAGAAGACGATCGGACCGCCACCAGCCGTCTCCTGAGCGAAGTAGCTTCTGGGGGGGACCTGATCGTATTCGACCCAACTGATCGTTTCGGTGCCGGGGTTGGCCGCGACATACGCCGCGAATTCCGTGGGCGGGAGTTGCTTCCAATCGACCGTGGATGCGGACTCGCCGTCAGCGGATTCCGAGACTTCCGCCACGAAATCCATCGGCTTTGGTTCGACGTAGACTCGGCCCATGCCATGACCCACGAAGGATCTGGCGACGACGATCAGAACAATGACGAGACAGACGATCGCCCAGATGGCTCGCTGTGCCGATGTCATTGGTTCACTCACGGAGGAACTCATGCCGAACCTCCCCGTCGTCTCTGCGCGAAGAAGATCACGTTGCCGAGAATGATGAGCAACACCATCAGCAGATGTGCGAACAACTGCGGGCCCATCCGACGCTGTCCTTCCAGGAATTCACCCGGGGTCGCGCCGGTCGCGGCATCGATCAAGTCAGCTTTGGCCTGCGGTGTCATCGAGGCCGCCGCCGCCGTCGTGGTCCAGGTCGGGATCTGATCGAGGTCCGACGCCAGAGTCCGACTGGTCTCATCGTCGATTCCATTCTTGACCAGCATCTTTCGAACGATGTTCTCACGAACATAGGCGTTCACGATGAATTCATATTCCGCGGCACCCTTGATCGCGCCCAGAAGACCCTGCATCTGCGTCGGATAGTAAGGGTAGTTCTGCGGAGCTTGAACGCCGGTCATGCCGCTGACCAGTGGAATGTCGTACTGAGTCGCCGCGTAGAGCACCCATTCCTTGGAACCGGGATACCCGGCGCTGATCTCCGCGATGAGATCGAAATCCTCGAGCGAGGTGATCCCTTCCATCATCGGAATCTCGGAGAGCATGGTGCCTTCGACATCCGTTCTGAATTCGGCGGTGAGATCGACGCCCATCACCTTGATGACCTGCTCGCTGCCCGCCTTGAATCCGAGGTTCACGTAATCCTTGCCGTAGACCAGCTCCGGGTAGAAGCGCTTGATGACCTTTTGGATCGAGTCATCGATCATCTGAGGGCCGACCGGCCACAGTGAGATGAAATACATCCGATGCCCGCGCTGCGCGCACTGATTCACCAGTGACGCGGACATGGGGGACAGTTCACCTGCTGAAGCGGGGTCGTAGTCGAGTGCGATCAGGACGTTCGCCTGGCGTCCGTTGGCTTCGCCCGCACGATCCACTTCGGCGAAGAAGGCTTCGGCAAGAGGGGTCGGCGTTTCGGGGAACGTCACACCGGTGAGACCGATCACGAGAATCGGCACCGACACGCAGAGTGCCATGGCCAGGAAGATCCAGCGTCGATCGAGATTTTCCAGCAGCTTGATCATGCGTTCAATCCCCCGATCCGAGGAAGGAACGATCGATGCCCAGAATGATCTTCATCGAAGTCGAAGCGATCCCGAGCGCGATTCCGATCATGATGGCTCTGGTACCCGCCGTGTTGAAGACCTGCATGACGTAGACACTCAGGTTCTCCAGGCGAAGTCCGCTGAACGCACTGTCGGGAGGAATCCAACCAGTGGCGAGCACGCCCGCGAAGGTCCTGCCGAGAAGAACGATGAATGCGGTTCCAAGCAGAAGGATCGCTTCGAAGTTCTTGGCGCGGAAGGCGCGAAAGGCGGCTGAGGCGACGTAGAAGGCGAGCATTGCGAACATCGTCGATGTCAGTGGCTTGAAGACGTATTCGTAGAACCACCAGAACATGCTGCCGCTGCCCTGAGTCTCACCACTGAAGTGAACGTTGGGGTAGGTCGGATTGGGATAGGCACCGATCTTCATCAGACCTACGAACAACGTCACGATGAAGCAGACCAGCACCACACCTGAATACGCCCAGCCGGGTCGTTGATCGGAGATCTTCTTGAGATGAAGCTTGAGCAGGTTCCCGCCACCCAGCACGAACGCGAACGCCGCGAGGATGTTGAAGAACTGACCCGCGAACTTGCCCCAGTCGCTGGTGTAGGGGAAGAACGCCGACAGAATCATCACGACACCGGCGACGGCGGTGATGAAGAGCGGGATGGATCGAGTGAGAATCTGCACTGTTGAGGTCCGTCAGCTTCCGAGTAGGACGTTCACGAGATAATTGACTGCGGCTTCGAGCGAATCGCTTCCGGTGATCGCCTGAAGCGTCGCCAGAGTGACTCCGATGATGATGACGATACCGACGAGAATCTTGCCGACGTCCTGGCCCTTGAGGCTGCCGAGCTGATCCGGTTGCCCGGAGAGATAGGCGCTCGCGGCGAAGAACTCCTCGCCGATCAAGGTGTAGTCGCAGGCCGCCACGAAGAACGGGAGCTGGCTTGGATTGGCGGTGCCGGCGATCTGAATCGCTCCGACCGAGTTGCCCGTCTCCGCGAGAATCAGACTCTCTGCGAAGAATGATCCCATGTAGAAACAGGCGGCGGGTTTTTCGCGGGTCATCATGCCGGAGACGTACGCCACGAAACCGAACTGCTCGTCGGTGACGTAGTAGATGAGATCCGGGTTGTAGGCATCGGGGCGACCAGCCGAGAAGTAGGAGGACTGCACGGACTCCCGGGCTGCCGTCATCACCAGTGATCGAGCGGTCGGCACTTCGATCTTGGCGTCATATTCAGCGGCGGTCTTGGCGACGTGTCCGAGCACCGTGACACCGGCGACCGTCTGAAGGTCGTCCATGTCCTGGATGCCATTGATGTAGAGGATCGAACGACCCATTTCCGTGGCGCGCCCGACCGCTTCATCGACGGCTTCGAGGCCGGCGATCTTTCTGATCCGCATCGGCATGCCACGGCGGGCGAGCACGATGAAGATGAACACCGCTGCCGCGATGAGCGCGAGCGTGATCAACAGAGGAAGCTTGCGGCCATTGAAAAAGGCTGCGACGGGACGGATCTCACCGGAAGCCGCCGTCGGTGCCGAGAATTCACCTTCAAGTCCGATGGCTCGGATCTTGAAGATGTAGACACCATCCTTGTTCAACCCGGTCGCCTGGTACGTCGTCTGAACCGCAGGAATGATGCCAAGCGAATCCCACTCGGAAACGTCTTCGGGTGGTGTCGCAAAGGTCGGGGTCGAGAGTTCGGCCTGGCGACGCGCATCCTCGGGAGCGATGCCCTCGCCCTCCAGCAGGGACTCGGTCTGCTGCGCGGCGGCACGGTCGGCCTGCTCGTCGGTTTCGACCGCCTGTTCCTGAGGCGTGACCGAAAGTTCGTGAGCGAGGATTTCGTAGCCCTTGAGTTGATCTTCGGGCGTGGCGGATGCCGTCCAGTCGATCTGGACCGTGCCCCCACCGTCCCAGGGAAGATCGTTCGCGACGAGATTCGTCGGTGCCTCGGGGGGTGCGAGCCATGACGTCGTCGAGGATCCAAGAACCACCTGAACTCCAGCCGACGCACAGACTGCGGTCGCGAGCAAGGTGGTTTGAATCGTGGACATTCGCATGCAAGGAAGCTCCGGAGACCGGTTCAGGCCTCGATCAATTCGACATTCGCTCTGGGTACGGTAACGACCTCTCCGGATTCGAGCGAGACATCGAGCACCCTGGACTTCGATCCGGAACCAAGCACCTGGGGGGCTTCAGGGAGCGCCGCAACGGTACCGATCGAGCCGAAGTAGGGGTCTCGAATCACCCGAATCGGCGTTCCAATCGCAAGAACACCTGAATCTGTGGAACTTTGTGCAGAATCCCCGTCCTTGGCGTCTGAAGCGAGTGGAATCAGAATTTCAGGTCGCATGACGCCTGCCCTGATCTGGGTCGCACCATTGACGGATGCCGTTCGACCCGCATTGCTGGTCAGAAGTTCATAGGTTCGGCGGGCCATGCTGATTTCACCGAATCCTTCGGTGACGATCAAGGTGAGTCCGATCTTTTCGGAGCCGGTGATCGCAACACCCAAGTCATATCCCAGAATGGCTTTAAGGTCGGAATCGTCGATTCCACCCGACACGATCGCGGCCACACCGACTTCTTGAGCCTTTCGAATCGCCGCGGCGGTCATGCGCGCACCACCGACCACGATCTGACCGGCCATCGAGCCATCGATGGCATCAGCGTCGAGACCCTCGTCGTGGGAGGCACACGCCATCACCAGAGTCCCGGAGGTTTCGCCCCCGACTCCGAAGATGCCCTGAATGAGCGCGACCTCGTTCTCGATGACCACACCCTCTTCAGGCAGCACTTCAACCACACGACCCGGCAGATACGCCTTCACCTGAACGGGAATCGATTCACCGCGGATCATGATCTGGCCGGTGGCCTTGGAGATCGCTTCGAGCACGCCGCTCGCGGGCGCCTTGCATTCGGTCTTGAACATCCCAAACATGCCCTTGCTGCGGGCGATGGGCTCGTCCTTCTCGACACGCTCCCCTTCCTTCTTCAACATCAACTCCGGCAGATCACCGGGTTGGGCGGCGATGAGGTTCGCGACGTTCAAGGGGGTGATGTCACCGTCCATGAAGGTTTCGGCGACGACCGTCTCGGCATCGACCACGTCACCGAGCGAAGCCTTCACCTCGCCGGAGATCGGAAGGATGCGATGCGCGAGGTGAGTCGTTCTGGAGGAGACCTTGAGTCCGGGGGTGTATGCCTTCGCCATCAGACGGCGCTCCCTTCGAGATCGGGATAGAGACCGATCGCATCGATCGTTCGTGTGACGGCCTCGCGACATTCGGCACGTTCCTCGGGAAGTGCCAGAGCACGTCCTCGGGCATCGAGGATGAGACCGACGGTGCCACCTCGAATCATCTTCGTGACCGGCTTTCCGGGGCCCGCACCGACGTCGAAACCGCGCGCGGGTCTGACTTCGATCTCGGCGGTCTCGTCGGGGCCGAGTTCGATCATCTCGATTCGACCGAAGGCGATGTCGCCTGAACCGCGTGTGCCTCCGTCGAGTGACCAACTGAAGCAGTTCTTACCTTCTTTTCCAATGCCTTTCGCCGCAACGCAGGTGCCGAGGTAGACCAGGCAGTCGCGTTCGAAGACTTCCATCGCCGCCTTCGGGTGCACCGATGCCAGCACGCCCAGGTGAGGCATCATGAAGATCGAGTCCTTGGCGAGCTCGGTGATCCCTTCGGGTTCGAACGCATCGATCATGAGCATCGCGGTCTGGTGCATTCGCGGTGCGTGACTGAGCACGCCGCCGGACGCGACGAGCAGGTCGAGCTTCATGTTGTTGACGATCGTCTCACCACCGGACTGCTGGGTGAAGGTGTCGCCGACGGTGCGTTGCTGCTGGACACCCTTGAGCGTGGTGGCGAAGGCCTTGTGCTGGATGTACGCCAGACGAAGCGCCTCGCGGGCGACCGCCTGTTCGAAGACGAGTGCCTCCATGGTCTGTGGAATCGTCGTCGGACGGATCATCTTGTTCTTGACACGGTTTCGAAGCTCGTGCTCGTCCATGTCGAGATGGACCCACCTCAGAATGGTGGGCATCGTCGCTTCCGCGCAGACGTTCGAGATCGAGTAACTCATCCCGAGATTCGCACTCACCGTTCGGTTGAAGGTCCCGTCGAAGACGCTGAAGACGTCGGTGGTCGCGCCGCCGATGTCCACGCCGACGGCGTTGATTCCGCGGCCCTTGGCGATCGTCTGGAGGATGTCACCGACCGCACCCGGCGTGGGCATGATCGGAGCGTCCGTGATCGACATCAGGGTGTCGTAACCGGGCGCATGTGCCATCACGTGTTCGAGGAAGACATCATGAATCATGTCCCGGGCGGGCCCGAGATTCTCCTGCTCGAGCGTCGGCCGCAGGTTGTCCGTGATCTTGAGATCGAATCCGCCGTCGGAGAAGACGCGCTCGATCTCGGGTCGAGCCTTGTCATTGCCGGCGAAGATGATCGGCAGTTCATAGGACTTGCCGAAACGGGGTCGAGGCTTGGCCGGCGCGATCATCTCGGAGATTTCAGTGACCTTCTTGGTGTCTCCACCGTCGGTGCCACCGGAGATCAGGACCATGTCGGGACGCAGCTCTCGAATTCGCTGTATCTGCTCGTGAGGCCTGCGCTTATCGTTCGCGGCGATGGTGTCCATCACGATCGCTCCGGCGCCGAGTGCCGCACGCTTGGCGCTGGCCGCGGTCATCTCCCGAACCACGCCCGCCACCATCATCTGAAGCCCGCCGCCGGCGGAACTGGTGGAGATATAGATGTCACAGCCTTCGGTCGCGGTGGCGGGTCTGATGATTTCGCCCGCATCATCGATCAGGCGACGGCCCGAGACCTCCTGGATCTCGGTGAGTGCATTGAGCACCCCGACCGTCACATTGGCGAAAGGCTCCTCCACGGTCGTGGGGGCTTCGCCGCGCCAGGTCTGGCGATACACGCCGTCGACCTTTTCGATCATGATCGCCTTGGTGGTGGTCGAGCCACAGTCGGTGGCGAGGATCACGTTGATGGCGTCGGTATCAATCTTCTGAGTGTCGTTCATCGTCTTTGGTGCTCGTTTTGGAATCGTGTTCCTTGTCCAGCGCTTCGATTCTTCGGCAAAGGTACTCGATCGACCCTCGATGCTCCAGAATCCTCGCAAATTGCTCCCACTTGGCGGGGTTGCGCAGCACCGTCCTCATCACGGGTTCGAAGAAGGTCATGGTCTGACTGCCGATGTAATTCAAGGGGCGGGTTGATTCCAGAAACAGGGTCGCGGGTGTCGCCATGTGCCTTCTGACCACCTCGGCGCAGACCACCTCGATCAACGCGCGATCGTCCTCGTCAGGATCGAAATCCGTTTCCTTCTCGACTGCGAAGGCATGGGTGAGCCAGGAACGAAGTCGTTTCATGATGGAACCGCCTCCACCAGGCCTGAGGGCGCGAAACGGACCATGCTTTCAAGCGCCTGATCAGCGGTTTCGTTGAACAGCACCGTGAATTCGGCCTTGCGCAAGCGTCGTTTCCGCATTCGGATCAACGCGGCGGACTGGTCGTGTCGAATCGATTCGATCTCATCCCACGCCATGAAACGCGTTCTCAAGGGGAATTGGGCTCGAATCCCATCAGGTGTGATCGAGATTCGACTGGTGAGAAAGAATCGGCTGCTGGTCAGAAACAGAAGGACCGCCGAGAGCGCGCCCCAGATCCAGTCTCCCCCCATGACTCCGATGAGCGAGGACATGATGATGATCGTGGACACCGCGAACACCATGGCACCGGGACGTCCCACGGACGGCCTGATGCTCCATTCGAACACGCCGTCGGAATCCCTGGATGGCTCGAGGTTGGTCACCCGTGACTCATTCACAGAACAGGCGCCCGGGGTTGAAGACTGATGCCTCGCCGAAGATCGATCTCGACCACGGTTCTGGGCGCATCCACCACGAAAGAAGCCTGCTCGAAGCTCGGGGCGCTCATCAATCCGATCGCATTGTTGGACATCCCCCAGGGCTCGAGCGGCAGCCCGATCGCGCTGCGGTTCATGTCGTTGTCCGAGTTGACGTCATGAAACAACGAGATCGCGTAGATCCCGCAGGGAACGTCATCGATCGAGATTTCGACCATGCCGTCATGACCTTCGACGGGAACCACTCTGACGTATTCCGCACCATCGCCGGTCGGCCATTCAGGGCCCTCGGTGCGGCAGCTCATGCTGATCTGACCATCGGACTCTTCAAGCCCGTGAATCAAGACCACCAATCGGGCGGTGTCACCCTTGATGCTCTCCACGGGTGGGAGCACGGGAACGGGCGTCGCACATGCTTGAAGGGAGAAGCACACGAGAATCATCAAGATTATCGGGAGTGGTTTCATGATCCGATCTTAATGAGAGGAAGCCTCGTCTGCGACTGTTAGGATGGACACGCAGACCACTGGAGGCAGGCATGAACGAAAAATCATCCATGACGACGCGCGTGAATCCATCGACCCCGGAAGAGCCCACGGGACTCGAAGCGGATGGCTCGGTCACCTCACCTCAGCACCTGATGAAGTGGATTGAAACGCACCGGAGCGACTTCCAGCCTCCGGTTGGCAACAAGTACCTGTACAGCGGCAGAGATTTCTTCGTCATGGTGATCGCAGGACCCAATGCCCGAAATGATTTCCATCAGGTCGACTCCGAGGAATTCTTCACGCAGATCCAGGGAGACATCGTCGTCAAGACCTACGAGGGCGATCGGATCGTGAATCACGTGGTACGCGAAGGCGAAACGTTCTTCATCCCCCCGAACGTCCCCCATGCACCCTGCAGACCGGCGGGAACACTCGGCATGGTGGTGGAACGCAGACGTCCCGCAGGTGAGCTTGAACATCAGATCTTCTACTGCGAGCGATGCAACGCACTGGTGGAAGACAACGAGTTCGACTGCGCCGACATCGTGCTCGCGTTCAAGGATGCCATGGAACAATTCTGGGCCGATCCGGAACGAAGCACCTGCAGATCATGCGGACACCGTGTTCCCAAACCCGGCCCCTACGTGATGCCGGAAGATCTTTCATGAATCCCCTCGTACCCGAGCACGAACCGTTCTCATGAATGAACCACTCCAAGTCATCGATCTGCACACCCACATCCTGCCGGAGAACTGGCCGGATCTGAAGGAGCGATACGGCTATGGCGGATGGGTTCAGCTCGACCACCACAAACCCTGCTGCGCGAAGATGATGATCGACGGCCGGTCCTTTCGCGAGATCCAGTCGAATTCATGGGATCCGAAGGTCAGAATCTCCGAGTGTGATCGAGACGGCGTGCGAATGCAGGTCCTCTCCACGGTTCCCGTGATGTTCGCGTACTGGGCGAAGCCGTCCGACGCCCTCGATCTCGCGCGCCATCTCAACGATCACATCGCAGGAGTCGTCGCGGACTTTCCGGACAGGTTCATCGGGCTTGGCACCGTGCCGATGCAGGATGCGGACCTTGCCTGCCGTGAACTTGAACGAGTGGTCACCGAACTCAAGATGCCGGGGATCCAGATCGGCAGCCACATTCAGGGCAGGAATCTGAACGACCCCGAGATCTTCAGGATTCTCGAGGCCGCGGAACAACTGGGCGCCAGCGTGTTCGTGCACCCCTGGGACATGCTGGGCAGTGCCCGCATGACCGACTACTGGATGCCCTGGCTCGTCGGCATGCCGGCGGAGACCGCGGTGGCCATCTGCTCGGTGGTGATGGGTGGCGTGCTCGACCGACTTCCGAATCTGAAGATCGCCTTCGCCCACGGAGGGGGATCCTTCCCCTACACGCTGGGACGGATCGCCCACGGATACGACGTCAGACCGGACCTCTGCGCCAGAGACAGCCAGCGAAACCCGAAGGACTATCTCGACCGGCTGTATCTGGACTCTCTCGTCCACGATGAATCAGCCCTTCGTTTTCTCGTGAAACAGCACGGAAGCAACCGGATCGCGCTCGGGTCGGACTATCCTTTTCCACTCGGCGAACATCAGCCGGGCGAATTGATCCGTTCGATCGACGAATTCACGGAAGAGGAGAAGAGAAATCTGCTGGGCGGAACCGCACTTGAGTTTCTTGGCATCACGCCCGGCAAGGCACTCTGAGAATCGATGAGAGAGAAGGAAGCACCACAGTGACCCCGGGCCTTGATCAGATCGATCCCTCCGCGTTCAAGCCGGATCGAGACCACGCATGTCACCTCGATTCGATCGATCCGCTTGCAGGTCGGCGAGCCGAGTTCGAGATCCCTCTGCGCGAAGACGGCAGACCGATGATCTATCTCTGCGGCAACTCCCTGGGACTGATGCCCACGAGTGTTCGCACACGCATGCAGGAAGAACTCGACGACTGGGGACGCCTCGGAGTCGAGGGGCACTTCGAAGCGACGAGGCCCTGGTTCGACTACCACGAACGATTCCGGGAAACGGGCGCTCGACTGGTGGGCGCACGACCGGGCGAGGTCGTCATGATGAACTCCCTCACCGTGAACCTTCATCTTCTCATGGTCAGTTTCTACCGACCCGATGGAAGACGAAACAGGATCCTGATCGAGGATGGTGCATTTCCATCCGACACCTATGCGGTCAAGTCGCACCTGCAGGCGCGCGGCATCGATCCCGATGACGCATTGCTGTTGTGCACCCCACGACCGGGCGAGGATCTGCTGCGTACCGAGGACATCGAAGCACTCATCGAC
The DNA here is from genome assembly GCA_949373145.1 of uncultured Phycisphaerales bacterium. Lineage (GTDB taxonomy): Bacteria > Planctomycetota > Phycisphaerae > Phycisphaerales > SM1A02 > UBA8087. The sequence continues at coordinate 58,460 of CASICI010000007.1, read as the reverse complement.
GCCAACGCCGACGAACTCGCACTCGTCATGCTGGGAGGAGTCAACTTCAGAACCGGTCAGCTTCTGGACATGAAGCGCATCACGAAGGCGGCGCACGCGGTCGGTGCCATGGCGGGATTCGATCTGGCGCACGCCGCCGGAAACGTCAGACTCTCACTGCACGACTGGAACGTCGATTTCGCCTGCTGGTGCTCCTACAAGTATCTCAACTCGGGACCGGGCGCACTGGCGGGAGCCTTCGTGCATGAGAGACATGGCAGGGACTCCGATCTGCCACGGTTCGCAGGGTGGTGGGGCAACGACCCGAAGACACGATTCAAGATGCAGGACATTCCGGAATTCATTCCGAACGAAGGCGCCGATGGTTGGCAGATCTCCAACCCGCCGATTCTGGCGGCGGCACCACTGGTCGCCTCTCTCGAGATCTTCGACGAGGTCGGCATGGAAGCGCTCGAACGGAAAAGCAGACTGCTGACCGGTTACCTGGAATTCCTCCTGAAGCGGACGTTGCCCGATGGGTTCGAGATGATCACTCCAGATGATCCCGAAGCACGCGGGTGCCAACTCTCGGTCCGCGTGAAGGACCGACCCCGTGAGCGCTTCGATCGGCTGAGACCCGCCGGCATCACCTGTGATTTCAGACACCCCGACGTCATCAGACTCGCACCGGTCCCGCTGTACAACTCATTCCAGGACGTTCATGAGACGGCAGAAATACTGGGTGCCTCATGAACGACTCCACGCACAAAGACACACCGAGAATCGTGATCGCAGGCGCGGGCCTTGCGGGATGCCTTCTCGCCAGACTGCTGGGACGTGAAGGCTTCGAGGTCCTGGTGGTGGAACGCCGCGAAGACCCGAGAAACGAACGCCTGGCCGGTGGCCGCTCGATCAACCTCGCGATCAGCGCGCGCGGCATCGACGGGCTGCGCGCCGCAGGCCTTGAAGATGAACTGATGAAGCACGCGATTCCGATGACGGGACGGATGATTCATTCCGGAGAGAGCACCGAGACGTTTCAGTCGTATTCAGCCGACTCGAAGCAGGCCATCAACTCCGTCAGCCGCTCCGAACTCAACCTCCTTCTGCTTGATGGAGCGGACGAATGCGAGACGGTGACGTTTCGGTTCGGCCTGACCTGCAGCGAGGTCGATCCCGAGGCCAACACCATCAGCTTCGTGGATTCGGAAGGACATGAGACGACGGAGGAAGCCGAAGTCATCGTCGGCGCGGACGGCGCCAACAGCGCGGTCCGCCGTGGGCTTCAGAAGAGACCTCGGTTCAGTTTCAGCCAGGACTTCCTCGACCACGGGTACAAGGAACTCAGCATTCCCGCATCCGGAGACGGCCCGCACGCACCGTGGGCGATCGATCCGAAGGCACTCCACATCTGGCCACACGGCGGGTCCATGATGATCGCACTGCCGAATCTGGACGGCTCGTTCACCTGCACGCTCTTCTGGCCGTATGAAGGACCGCACTCGTTCGAGTCCGTCGACACGAAATCGATCCGAAGCTTCTTCGATCGTCACTACACGGACGCCTCAAGGATCATGCCTGATCTTGAAACCCAGTACGAAAAGAACCCGGTGGGACCACTCGGAACGATCCGCTGCCGACCGTGGAACAGAAATGGCGTGGTGCTGATCGGTGATTCGGCCCACGCGATCGTGCCGTTCTACGGACAAGGCGCGAACGCGAGTTTCGAGGATGCGAAGCGCCTGGCGGAAGGACTCATCGCCGATCCGGGCAATCCGATCGAGGCGATCGAGTCCTATTACCGGGACCGGGTCGATCACGGCAACGCGATCGCGGATCTCGCCCTCGCGAACTTCATCGAGATGCGGGACCACACCGGCAAGGCATGGTTCAAATGGAAGAAGAAGCTGGAGCATGCCTTGCACACCGGCCTGGGTGAACGCTTCCTGCCTCTCTACGAGATGGTGTCTTTCAGCACCATTCCGTATGACGACGCTCGAAAAAGAGCACGCTGGCAGTGGAGACTGCTGCTGATGTTCACCGGATTCGGACTCATCACGACCTGCTTCATCATGCTGATCGTCTTCATCATTCTGTTGGGCCGATGACCCACGACACGACTCAGAAGGAATCTCAATGGCCTTGATCGACATCACCCCGGTGCTTTCAGACCGAACACACGTCTATCCCGGTGACAACAAGCCGACTCGTGAAGTGCTCTGGCGTCTCGAGGACGGACAACCCGTCACCCTCTCGACGCTTCGGACATCAGTCCACGTCGGTGCTCATGCGGACGCACCCGCCCATTACGGGCTGGGCGGTCGCACCATGGAACAACAGCCCATCGATCTGTATGTCGGACCGTGCGCGGTGGTGCGGGCGAATCCACCACGAGGCGGTCGGCTCGGGCTCGAACATCTCGAAGGCGAGCTTCCGGAGACCGAAAGACTGCTGATCCACAGCGGGACATTCGATGGCTTCGATGTCTGGAACGATGATTACTGCGGACTCGCTCCCGAATTCATCGACCATCTACACGAACGGGGCGTCCGACTCGTGGGCGTCGATGCCCCGAGCGTCGATACCCAGGACTCGAAGGACCTTCCAGCCCACGCACGCTTCTTCGCCAACGACATGTCGATCATCGAGGGGTTGGATCTTGGAGACGTGGCCGCGGGAGCATACGAACTGATTGCGCTTCCTCTGGCCCTCGAAGGGTTTGACGGAAGCCCGGTTCGTGCGATACTCCGTGAACTCGAAGACTGACCCATTCCGTTCGGAACCACCAAACCCAGGAAACACTCCATGACCAGCAACCCTCACGCACGAACAAACGTGAACGACGCGAACAGCGCCACCAAGCGAACCCGAAGAGGCGGCGCAGGTGGAGTCATCATCCTGATTCTTCTGTTCATCATCGTCAGCGCACTGGGCGTCATTCTCGTGGTCGCGGACGGCCAGCTCGGTCAGCAGGAGATCAACCAGGCCCCTCCGGCGGGCTCGGTCGAAGGCAACATGGCCCAGCAGGCGAACTGGACCGCGGCCCCCATCGTGAACTTCATCTCGAAGAACGACAGACTTCCGGATGATGTGGAAGGCGCCAAACTGCTGCAGTCGCTTTCCGGCATGACCGAGCCGAAATATTTTCCCCCGACTCCGGCGGAAGGTGGCAAGCCCAGCTACCGAAAAGCCAAGGACGGGTTTGAAATCGTCTTCACGATGCCCAAGGCCAAGGACGTGGTCTGCCGATTTTCGGCAGCAGGTGCCTACGAGGGTGCCACAGGTCTTGGCGCCTTCACCGAAGAAGATGATGCGATGGAAGACCCCTTGAAAGATCCTCTTCGGTAGACGGAGTAGAGCGCCTTTCCTCGGAATGCGGCGCCCACCTCTCGTACCGCGCCTCCATGAAGAAGCCGCTTCTCGGTCAAGGCGGTCCTACCCCCATCCGGATGGGAAATGATCGCCCATCCGGAAAGTGCACACCGGCGCGGCTTACTGTTTTAGATCCGCACAACCGGCTCCACACGCACCATCGCTCGCTCTCACGTCGACGGACACGCAACGAACGTCGGAGTTTCTGTCTCCAGATCGATGGGCCGGACCCCTCCCGCCTCAACGTCCAGAATGTAGCGATTGCACTCGACATCATTCAGGAATTTCTGGGGCGGACACAAGCCCATTTCATACAGAGGCAGGCAGCGAATGATGTAGACGGACCGATGCGATGAGCACTTCCAGGTCTCGACATCATGAAAGAGCTTGTTGTTGAAGAGGATGACCTCACCTTGCTTCATGTCGATGGTCGACATCTCCACTTTCCGGTAATTCTGACGCGTTCGAAGGTTCCGTTCCTCGCCCATCCGGCGATACTCGTCGGCGATATGCTTCCGACGTCGGCACGTCTCTGCGCCTTCCCGCGTCACTCGCCCATCCTCCAGACCCGCTCCTTGATCCTTGCAGTATCGAGCAAAGGCTTGGATCGACCGGTTGCGCTCCGCAAAGAGAATGCTCTCCTCGGGATGACGCTCCACCGACAGCCGGCCCCCTGTCTGCTCGCTCATGTCCTGCAAAGCGATGAACACGGTGATGTCGTCGCCCGTTTGAAAGAAGATGTCCCAACCAAAGCCATCGTCATGGAAGCCGAAGTTGTGGTCGTGCTTCGTCCCCTCGAGGAGGATGTCATGGGCGGCCAGGAAGGAGGCATCCCCCAGATGCTCTTTCAACCCGCGCTCCAGCAGAGCCCGCAGGACCACGGGAATCAGCTCCGTGGACCCGTAGATCGACTTCTCGTAGACCTTGGGGCTCGTTGCGGGACGTTCCCGTCCCGGAATCAACGATCTGAGCCGGCGCTTGAGTCGGGCCTTGCGACTCGGCTCGCCCGGTCTCGCGATGGCATTGGAAGCGAAGTAGCTCCAATTGGAGAGCGCGGCCGGCATGCTCTGATACTGCGCGCGGATCTGATCCAGATCTGCCTCGGGGAGCATCAGTCCCGTGCGGACGAAACCCTGTGATTGAAACTCGGTGTAGGCGGCTTTTGACAGAACTGAACGCATGAAAACACCCTCACTCTGGGAAGTGCAGGCTCACGAAAGTCAGGCCCCTTTCGGGCCAGCATCCGAGTACCCAAGCCACCTTGAATTGGTCGATGATGTCTGCAGTATATTGGAGGTCACGTAAAACTCAGAGGTTATGTCGAAGAACGACAGACCTTCGGATGATGCGGAAGGCACCAAACGGCTTCAGTCGCTTTGCCGCATGACCGAACCCAAATTTTATCGCCCAACTTCGGCAGAAGGTGACAAGTCCAGCGACCGAAAAGCCAAAGAGGGATGTGAGATCGTCTTCACGATACCCAAGGACAGGGACGTGGCCAGCCGGTTCTCATCGGCAGGTGCCTACGACGGAGCGAAAGGTCTTGGTACCTTCACCGAAGTAGATGATGCGATGAAAGATCATTTGAAAGACCCGCTTGGATGCACCGAGAAGAGAGCCTTCATGAAACGAGAATGGACCTATCGCGATTCATCGGGAACCGAATACGGTCCCTACACATGGCAGGAACTCGTCACCTACGCCCGGGAAGGTCGAATCGATCCGGTCGACGACGTTCGTCGGGACACAGGACCCTGGCAGTCTCCCGCAGACGCCGGGGTCTTTGACCAACTGCCGGGCGGTCATTCCCCGAAACACCCACATCGCACCAGCGAGGAAGCGATCTCGACCGCTCGAGCGGCCCACGCATCACCGCACAATCGCCTGCTCTATCTGCTGCTGGGAATTCTGCTTCCGTTGACGACGGGACTCGCAGGGGTCAACAACCTCGTGGTCGGCCGGACCGGACCGGGACTGATCCAACTCATGCTCTGTCTGTTCAATTACCTGTTGATCGCCCTGGGCTTCGTGGTCGGAATCACGTTCTGTCTGGCCATCCCTCTGGGAACCGGCATCATGATCTGGTCCGTGATCGAGGCTGCCACCAACACCAAGGACGGCAAGGGCCAGGACATGGCCTTCAAGTAGCCTTGGGATCGACCTCGGCGATGACCTTCAACTCGATGGCGATGGGCGTCGGCAGCGCATTGATCTCGATCGTGGTTCGAGACGGATTGGGATTGCCTTCACCCGCGAAGTACTCGGCGTAGATCCGGTTGTAGGTGGCGAAGTCATCCTTCATGTTGGTGAGGAACGCGAGCACGTCGACCACGTTCTCCCAGGGAACACCCGAGTCCTCGACCACGGTCTTCACGTTTTCGAAACAGTTTCGACACTGCGTCTCGATGTCGTAGTCGACGATCTCTCCGTCATCACCGAGGGTGACGCCGGGAATCGACTTCGAACCACGAACCCGCGGTCCGATCCCGGAAAGAAAGATGAGGTTTCCCGAACGGGTGGCGTGGGGGAATGCGCCGACGGGTTCGGGGGCTCTGGATGATTCGATGCGTTCGTTCGTCATGGCTCGGCGTTCTCCTGGGGGCGACAGTTCTTGAGAGTCGCTGAAAAAAGTGATTCTGGTCCCTGCGTGATCCCACCGGACTGATGTCCTTCGCGGCCCTCGGTCCACGTTTCGAATCTGAAACACTCGAAACAGATGAGGTAGTCCACCGTTCCCGACGAAGACTCCACCCGGAGTCCATGTCGTGGGTTGAAGCAGTCGACCTGCGGAAAATTCGCGGAGGCGGCGTCCGAAAGCAGTTCGTCGAGAAGCTCGGCCCCGTTCGAAGGCGAGATGGAACAGTGTTTCAGGATGGGCCATCCATGAAAACCGAAGTCTCGCCAGTCCGGTGAGGCCACTGGATACGTGTCACCATCGAGGGCGTAGACCACGAAGGAGGTGTCCGGGGGGGCCGTGATCGAAGGAGCGGTGGAACAGCGAACCAGAATCGTGACGAGGAAGGCGAGCAGCACGCAGAGCCCGAGACCGAATCGGTGACGCGCGCTCATCACGAGTCCTCGAGGGCGACGCAGACGTTCGTCGCTTCGGTGAAGAACTTGAGGGCCTCTTCGCCGCCTTCACGACCAATGCCACTGTGCTTCCATCCTCCGAACGGAGTGCGAAGGTCTCGCACCATCCAGCAATTGATCCACACGATGCCGGAATCGATGCGCGAAGCCATGCGGTGTGCGCGAGTGAGATCGTTGGTCCAGAGACTGCAGGCGAGACCGTAGGGCACATCGTTGGCGCGCTCGACGGCCTCGACGTTGGTGTCGAACCCCTGGACCGACACCACCGGCCCGAAGATCTCCTCCTGATTGGTGCGACAGTCCTGAGGAAGGCCGAGAATGATCGTCGGCTCGAGAAAGGAACCACCGCGACAGTGTTCGGGAAGCAGAGTGGGACGACGGCCACCACAGGCGATCACACCACCGTCCTCGCGTGCGAGCTGGATGTAGCTCTCGACATTTTCGAGGTGCTCCTTCGAGACCAGTGCGCCGAGGTCGGTCTCGGAGTCGAGGGGGTCACCGACTTTGAGGCCACGGGTCATCTCGACGAAACGATCGGTGAATTCCTTCATCCGACTGCGGTGCACCAGGATTCTCGAGCCGCACAAGCAGATCTCGCCCTGATTGGAAAAGGAACTGCGGATGATCTGCGGCATCGCTCGATCGAGATCCGCGTCCTCGCAGATGATGACGGGGTTCTTGCCTCCCAGCTCGAGGGAAAGACGCTTGAACATGGGTCCGGCGGTCGCGGAGATCGCGGCGCCGGTGGAGGTGCCTCCGGTGAAGGTGATCGTCCCGACATCCGGATGTTCGACCAACCGTCGTCCAACCGGATCACCCGGACCTTGAACGATGTTGAGGACGCCCCTGGGAAAACCTGCTTCGATCGAGAGTTCGCCGAGAACCGACGCCGTCGCGGGCGTGACCTCGCTTGGTTTGCCCACCACGGTGTTGCCGGTGGCGAGCGCGGGTGCGATCTTCCAGGTGAACAGATACAGCGGCAGGTTCCACGGCGAAATGCAACCGACCACGCCGCGCGGGCGCCGCAGGGTGTAGTTCATCGCGGCGTTTCCCATCGAGTGGAAATCGCCGGAGACATGTTCGATGGCGCCCGCGAAGAAGCGCAGGTTCGAGGCCGCGCGTGGAATCTCGATCTCGAGCGCCTGGCGGAGCGTCTTCCCCTGATCGACCGATTCAAGTCTCGAGAGTCGCTCACCATTCTGATCGATCAGATCGGCAAGTCGGCGGAGGCAGGTCGCACGAAACGAGGCGGGTGCACCGGACCAGTCAGCAAAGGCATCCATTGCGGCACGGACCGCACGGTCCACATCGGCCGCACCGGAGTCCGCGGTCCGTCCATGGGGAAGCCCCGTGGATGGATTGACGGTCTCACGCCACGTTCCATCGAGTGCATCGCACATCGCGCCATTGATGAGGTTTCGAAACGCTGGCATGGTCATCTTCGTCAACTCCGATCAACCCTTGCAGACTCTGCCACCATCGACGGGAAGATTGACGCCATTGACGTATCCTCCCGCAGGTGAGGCGAGGAAGAGTGCGGCAGCCGCAAGTTCCTCGACATGACCGATTCGTCCCGCGGGAATCGTCGAGATCGCATCGGCCTCGACCTCCTCGGGGGTCTTTCCAAGACGCTTGGCTTTTCCTTCGAAGAGCGACTGCAATCGAGCGGTCGCCGTGAAACCGGGAAGGACGTTGTTGACCGTGATCCCGAACGGACCAAGCTCGGCAGCCACGGTACGACCCCAGTTCGCGACGGCGCCGCGGATCGTATTGCTCACTCCGAGCCCGGGAATCGGGGTGATCACCGAGGTTGAAATGATGTTGATGACCCGACCGAAGCTGTTTTCCTTCATTCCTGGGAGAAATGTTTGGAGCATGGTCTGAGCATTCACAAGATGCATTTGAAAGGCCTCCAGGAAGACCTGAGGGTCGCTGGCCGACGCAGGTCCGGCGGCGGGGCCGCCAGTGTTATTGATCAGAATGTCGACATTACCGGACCTTGCACGGAGTTCAGCCGCCGCCTTCACCGCGCCGACGTCCGAGAAATTCGCTTCTAGGGCATCATGACCTGCGCCAGAAAGCCCTGAAAGCGTCTGCGCGATCCGATCTGGGTCTCGCCCGACCACGGTCACCCGGGCACCGGCATCGGCAAATGCGATGGCAATCGCCTGCCCGATACCACCAGTCGCGCCACAGACAACCGCCGTGCGCCCATCAAGTCTGAAATCGATGTTCATGGGCGACATCGTACTCCAGAGCGTGATCCTGTCCCAACCATCTTGCAGACTGAACCAACATAGTGAGGGATGTTTCTGTACTATTGAGGAGCACCGGCCCCGCCGGATTCTGACGAGTCGACTGCCGTCGCAGAGAGGCGCCTCGTAATCTTCAACCCTGCGACTTTCTAGCTTCGGTGACTCTTATGAATATCTACGTGGGCAACCTGCCCTTCTCAGCTGGCGACCAGGAACTTTCAGATCTCTTCGGCCAGTTTGGTGCCGTTCAAAGCGCGCGCGTCATCATGGACCGCGAAACCGGTCGTGCACGCGGCTTCGGATTCGTCGAAATGGATGACGATGGCGCACGCAAGGCAATCGAAGCCCTCGACGGCTCCGACATGGGCGGACGCCCCCTTCGCATCAATGAAGCTCAGGAACGTCAAGACCGACGTCGCTGAATTCAGATGACCTGAGGATCTGAACGTTGTGTTCCAGTTCCTCTGACAACACGAATAAAACTCGACGCCCGTCGGGTTGATGCCTAGCGCATCGGGTGATCTCCGGGAATCATTCCGGGGTACTTCATCATCACGAGAACTTCTGATCAGTCGCAGAGAAGAGCTCGCGAGCTCCATTCTGCGACTTTCCAGCTTTAGGTGATTTTATGAATATCTACGTGGGCAATCTTCCCTTCACGACCGGAGACCAAGAACTCTCCGATCTCTTCAGTCAATTCGGCGCCGTCCAGAGCGCTCGTGTCATCCTTGATCGAGAAACCGGCCGCTCCCGTGGCTTCGGCTTCATCGAGATCGGTGATGAAGACGGCCACAAGGCCATCGATGCCCTCAACGGCACCGACATGGGCGGACGCCCCCTCAAGATCAATGAGGCAGAAGCACGCCAGGACCGACGGCGCTGATCACACGGTGACTTGAGCACCTCGCGACGTTCGAGGATGCTTGAGGAAGCTGCACATCAGAAATGATCACTAGAACACCCTTTACGGGGTGTTCTTTTCATTCACCACATGCCTTGGACGGAGAAAGCCGCACAGGCTCCCAGACCGGAAGCCGGGCCACCACCTGATTCGGGATCAGAGGCACCCACCGAAGTTGCTCAGAACGATGCTCAGGTCGCCACCATCGACGGCACCACTTCCATTGAGATCGAAGCAAGGTAGCGTGGTATCGGCCCAGAAGCCCAGGATGACCGCGATGTCCATGCCGTCGACGCAGCCATCGGAGTTCAGGTCACCAGCAAGACCACTTCCACCAAGATCGACCTGCTCCCAGTCGCCGGTTCTGATGTTGCCACTTCGATCGGAACACACGATTCGATATTCGAATCCAGCACTGCATTCGGGTGCGATGATGTCGGCACGCCAGATCGAATTACCAATCCAGACCATGTCGAGCATCTCGATCTTGCCGGTCGTGCCTCTCAGCTCAGCTCTGACGAAACCGGGATCGAACCCCCGGTCGGACGTGTAGCTGTCTGACAAGCGAGCCAGGATGCCCCGTCGACCTGACTCGTCCGCGTCCGAGAGACCCGTGACCGCGATGAGGGGTGCTCGAGTGTCGAATGGACCGGTGTTTCGGTAGAAACGGTTCTGGAAATTTCCACCTTCACCCTGCACGGTGATGATGTCCGCCCGACCGTCACCGGTGAAATCCGCCACCGCGATGTCGAGCGTGGCGTCTGACACACCCGTGATCAGTGACGTGTCTTCCGTGAACTGACCGGTTCCGTCGTTGACGTACATGCGCTCGCGCGAGCCGTAGAGGACCGCGATCACCAGATCGAGATCGCCATCGTTGTCGAAATCGAGGAACTTGCTGTCATTGTCATCGGCACTTGGATTGGGGGAGATCCAGGTCGTGACATCGGACCACGAACCCGCAGCGTTGTTCTTGATGAGCTTTTCACGGTTTCCGGAGGCGCCGTTGGCACCGATCAGGTCGAGTCTCGCGTCACCATCGATGTCACCCGCGTCATAGCTGTAGACGGAGAAATCACCACCCGCGGTCAGGGTGCTGGTGAAGAAGCCCTTGCCATCATTGGTCCAGAGTCGACTGCTGTTCGTGCTGCCGCTGCTGCGGGTTCCGACGTACATGTCGAGATCAAGGTCGTTGTCGGCATCAAAGAACAAGAGGTCCATCTGCTGGGACATGGTGCTTCCACCGATCATCCGAGCATTGGTCTCATCCTGATAGAAGCCGTTGCCATCATTGATCAGAAGTCTCGTTCGACCATTCGAACCGAAGCGACTCGAGGTTCCCGAATCGCAGAAGGCGAGATCGAGGTCCCCGTCCTGATCGACGTCGGCGAACTGAGCTCGCGCGGACGAGAGTCGCTGAGCGGGAAGACGGCTCGCGGATTCGTCGGTGAAGAATCCGTTGCCGTCGTTGATCAACAACACCGGTGCCGTGAAGTAATCCTGGGCGAGAATCATGTCGGGATCGCCATCCCCATCACAATCACCGAATTCGACGCCACGAAACCATCCGGTGACACCACCGGCGCGGGCGATCGATTCATCGGAAAACTGTCCCGTTCCGTCGTTGACGTACAGACGGACCTGCAAGGCCGAACCCTGGGATGTGTAGCCCTGACCATCGGCGACCACGAAATCCATGTCACCATCCATGTCGAAGTCACAGGCGGACAATTGATTCGAATAGAAGGACTGGCTGGGAAGCCTGCCGGTCTCCTCGACGAATTGCTGAGCGACTGCACTGTTCGAAAGGCAACCGAGAAGAACGGCGAATGAAACAAACGAGAGACCTGACGATCGGATCATTCTGCTGAACTCCACTGTGGATGTCGTTGCGATGCCTTCATCTGTGGGGAGATGAGACAGGGAATCAATCAATAGTCACTCAGACGAGGGATTGACGCAAGAACTAAATCCCCAAAGTGTCGGGAGACCGATATCCTTGTGCCTGTGAAACGAAAACTACCAAGCCTGCATCGTCTGTCGCCTTATTTCACAGTCGCCGTCTTCTGTTTCGCGGGTGTCGTGATCTATCTTCAGCTGAGAGCGCATTCGCTCTCGGAGATCGCTTCAGACATCAGGGGCATTCCCTCGACGAAGGTCTTGACCGCACTGGCGTTGGTCGTTCCCGGGCTGCTCGCACTGGCCTGCTATGACCTGGTCGCCGCGAAATACCTCAAGCTTCCCCTGCGATGGTGGCAACCGCTGGGAACCGGACTTCTCGGATACAGCATCACCAACACCACCGGCCACGCCGTGGTGGTTGGTGGAATCTTGAGACTCCGTCTCTATCCCCGGTGGGGTGTCAAAGCGGGAAACATCGGTGAGATCGTGGGATTCGGAGTCCTCACCTACTACCTCGGTCTGTCCTGCACGGCGGCATTGGCGTTTCTCTTCGAGGGCGGTGGTCTGGCGAAGACGCTTTCCGACATCCCGCATGTCGGAGATATCCTCGCCCACCCATGGGTTCGGTACACCATTCCAGCGGTGCTCCTCGGCCTGATGGTGACCTGGTTCGTTCTACTGGCCACCCTCAAGCGGACCATCCGCATTCGCAAGCATGACTTCAGACTTCCGAAACCGATCATCGGTCTGCTGCAGGTCATCGTTTCGTGTGCGGATCTCTGCATCGTGGCGTCAGTCCTGTGGGTTCTCCTTCCCAGTCACGACGGAATGGACTGGCTCTCCTTCGTGGGGATCTTCGCCGTCATCCAGTTCATCTCACTTCTCTCCGCGGTACCGGGTGGAATCGGCGTGTTTGAAAGCATCATGCTCGTCGTTCTCGCTCCGATCGCCGCCAAGCAATCCGAAGTCTTCGCGATGCTTCTGACCTTCAGGGCGATCTACTATCTCATCCCATTCGCACTTGGTGGCCTGACCTTTCTTCTGATGGTTTTGATCCAACGGAAGAGCACCGACCCGTCGAAAATTCTGGAGAGCGATCCATGATTCATGTCCCCGATGGAATCCATCTTCTGATCGTCTCACTCTGTGCCTGCGCAATGGTTTCAACGGCTTCAAGTCAGGACTACGAACGTCCCGGTCCGGAGGAGTGGAAGGAACACATCCGCCTCTTCAATGAGGGGCTTGATGACTCCCTGTCACCCGGAGATGACTCGAAGAACGGTGCCGCGAAACTCATCGAAGTCATGAAGACCCTCCGAGCGAGCAGGGAGCTCGATGACCTCACTCATGCCTACGAGAAGCTTCTGATGATCGACGATGACGATCAGATGAATGAAGAAGGGGCCTTGAGATCGGACGTGGCAAGAAAACGAGTCGAACTCAGCGAGCACGCGCTGGCAGTGGTTCGACGGACCCTTCAATCGGAGTATTTCGAATTTGGGGTCGACCGTTCAGCGGGTGTCGGCATGTTGCTCCCTCACCTCGGTCCGATTCGTACCATCGCACGTCTTCTCACTCTGAAGGCGCAGATCCTGATCAGGGAGAACAACTGGCAGGAAGCCGGACTGGTGGTGGTGGACATGCTTCGTCTCGCGACGGTCGCTCGAAACGATCGAACCGCGATCAGCGCGCTCGTCGGAGCCGCCATCGGCCAGAAGGCACTTGGAATTCTCGAAGAGGCGATGACCGAACAACGTCTGGATGCGGCGAGTGCGATGCCGTTTCGAATGGCCACCATGCACACCGACCTTGATCCCTACGGATTTCGTGGTGCGTTGCTGGGTGAATACGAGATGATGAGGGACAGTGCGCACTATCTCACTGACGATGATGGCGATGATGGCGATGATGGCGTCGAACTGCTGGCACAACTCGGCGGCAATCGTGCGGAAAGAATGTGGCTCGCGGCACTGGATACGGAACAGTACCTCGAAGAACTGGAGAGGGTGCGTGAAGTCTGCATGATGCTCGACGAGGCAGTCGATGCCGGGGACATGATGGAATGTGGTGTCCGGATCAACCACATCATGGATGAGGTGGCGAAGGAAAGACATGGCCTGCTGGCGGCCATCCTGTTGAAACCATGGCAGCGAATCATGTTCACCATGGTGAAGATGCAGATGTTCCATGACGACATGTCGGAATCATTGCGCCAGATCACCAGGGGCACGGACCCGGGCTACTTCGGCAATGCCATGACCTTGTACGAGCGGTGCCTCCCCAGAATCGAGGGAATCAGCGTCTCCGACCAGCAGACGATGGAGATGGCCCGGCGAATCCTGGTGGCGTCGGGTTCGTGCGACGCTCTTCCGGAGTCACTGCGAACCCAACTGCAATCCGTGTTCGAAATGCTGAGACCGATCCGATCGACCATACTCAGGGCGGCAAAGATACGTCGCTGCATCGACACGTCCACCGACTACAAGATGTTCAAGCAGCAATCCGACTCGGAAGGCCCGAACGTTCGTGGAATGCAGGCAGCAGGACGGCTGCTGCTCACTGAGGCAGCCCTTGGAATCTGCCAGCATGAAGACGGCCTTGACACCGATAAACAGGTTTCGGAATCACTGCTCGGAGCACTGGGGGTGGCCATCCATCTGTCGGATGGAAGCCACCTCATGGGTCAGATGGCCGCAGCCGGACTGCTGGAGGAGACCGCGGAGCTTCTGGCACTTGCCGTGAGGAACAAAGTGGTCGGTTCGGACCTGGTCCCGGAACTCGCCGAGCGACTCCAGAGGTGCCAGGGCGATGACCTGCTCAACTGGAAGAATGTCGGGACGATGCTTCACGGCACGGAGGTGCTTGATACGATCCAGACGTTCGGCATGAAGGACCGGGATCTGGCACGACGTCTTGCCAGAGGATGGTCGCAGGAGCGCCTCTTTCTGGCGCAGTTCTACCGGGGTGGACGACCGGCTCAGGGGGACTCCCAGTTCAAATCACCCGGATTTGACTATCAAGAGGACGGACGACGAGGCGATCTTCATTCACTTGATCACATCTTCAAACCGAGTGATCAGGATCTCGAGAAGCTTGAAGGACCACACGACAGACTCCTTCAGCTGATCAATGCGATCGATACCGTGGAATCACCTTCGATCTTCGAATGGAAGTTGCGTTCTTTCGAAGCATACGAAAAGATCGAGGCTCTCAAGAAGAAACTCACACCTAGACGACCGGCTCGTGGAATGAAGAAGCCGGATGCTGAAAAGATGAACAAGGGCATGGACGGAAAGATGGGACATTAGGATGATTCAGGATTCAAGCACCGACACGCAAGACGAGACCGAAGTCGATCACGACCCACTGAGACTTCTGAGGGCGACCTGCGCACCCGGACTCTCGGGGTATCTCGCGGGAGAGATCACATCGCTCGGATACGACATCACGTCGAAGGACCACACCGGAGTCGAGATCAAGGGAACCATGGGCGATGCGATGCGTCTGATCCTTCGATTGCGCACGGCGTATCACCTTCTCCAGAGATTCGCCGACTTGAAGGTGTCCGATGCCGATGAGATGTACGAAGCCGCGGTTCGTCTTCCCTGGGAACGAGTGATTCCCCACGACGGCTACATTTCGGTGGTCTCACACATCCAGAATGACACCATCAGAAACACGATGTTCGCGAACGTGAGACTCAAGGATGCGATCGTCGATCGAATGCAGTCGGTGCACGGACACCGACCGGATGCGGGATCGAACGGAGACCGGACCGTGATCCATCTGTTCTGGCAGAACGACTTCTGTCGGATCTCACTCGATCTGGCGGGACAGAAGCTCTCGGATCGAAGCTACCGCAGACTGCCCTCGAAGGCGCCGATGCGTGAGACCATCGCCGCCGCCGTCCTCGACCAGATGGGCTACGACGGCACACGCCCGCTTCTGGTTCCCATGTGTGGCAGTGGGACGATCGCGATCGAAGCGGCGTTGATCGCGACCGGTCGGGCACCGGGACTGCTGAGAAGCAACTTCGGCATCAAGCACCTCTGCAACTTCGACGAGAGTGCCTGGAAACAGGCACGCGCCGCCGCGAAGAAGGAGAAACGGGCCGACAAGCCGGCACCCATCATCGCGAGCGACAACGATCCACGCGCGGTGTCGGCAGCCAAGAAGAATGCGGTGACGGCGGGCGTCGACCATTTGATCACGTTCGAAGTCTGTGACTTCGCCGAGGGCACTCTGCCCGAGGAACCGGGATCGATCATCCTCCACGGTGAATACGGTGAACGTCTGGGAGTCGACGAGGAACTCGAGCCCACCTACAACCGGATCGGCGACTACCTCAAACAGAGCTGTGGTGGTTGGGACGGATGGGTGTTCACCAGTCGCGAGTTCGCAGGTGCGGTCGGTTTGAAGACCGCCGAACGGATCACGTTCCAACACGGTGGCATCGAGTGTCGATTGTTGAAGTTCGATCTCTACACCGGCACGCGAACCTGAAACCGGGATCGAACGATCCGGACGTCGTCACTCGACACGACGCACCACGGAATCGAGTGCCGGGCGCTTCACCGCAGGTGTCTCCGCTGGAAGCCCGACCCAGATGAAACCGATGATCTCTTCCACAGCGGAATCGATCCCCAGCAGGTCGTAGGCTCCCCGATCGCGAGTCAGACCACCGGTCGACCATTTGGAACCGACCCCGTCCGAGGTGAGGGAAAGTGACATGTTCTGGATGGCACAGGCACACGCGGCGTAGTCCTCCCGGCTGCGAAACGCATCATCACAGCGAATCTGAGTCACGACCACCAGCTCGGCCGGATCGAGAATCTTGTTCTGGATCGCGGTGATCTTTTCAGCAGGAAGCGTCCTGCCTGCGGACTTGAGTGAGACCGCGACGTTCGCAAGCGCCTCACGAGATCTCGGCCCACTCACCACGAATCGCCAGGGAAAAGTCAGCTTGTGACACGGCGCCTGATGGGCGGACTCGAGCGCTCGCTCGAGAACCCCCGGCTGAAGCGCTTCGGGCCGATAGCTGTGAATGGTCCGTCGCTCATGAATGGCAGCGTGCACGTCCAAGGTCGAAGTCTCCCACCGAGCCAGACGCCATCAACGAATGAAACGGAGTTTTCCGAAATTAGGCACCCAACGGGAGTCGGTGCCGGGGAATGAAAGTGGTGCAGGCCAGTACACGCTGAAGGCTTTGCCGATCAGCATGTCCTGTGGCACGACGAAGGGTGCATCATCACCCGTGTATTGAGCCGAGAGCGGATGTGGTCGACCCCAGATGCGACCATCACGACTGGCGGCGCTGTTGTCCCCGAACATGAGGTATTGACCGGACTCGAGACGACCGGGCGTTCTGAAGTCGGAGCCGAAGCCGAGACCGCGGACGAAGGGACCGTTCTGAGAGCGCTGGTTGGCACTGTCGAGCATGGTCGGTCGATAGAAGAGGTCGCGATCCACCCGCACCTGTCGAATGGCCTCCACACCACCGTCGAAGTACCAATCGATCTGCGGGCCCGTGGGTCTGGGAAGCGTCGGATTGGTCAGATAAGCCTCGACCGTGGTGTCAGGATAGCTCGCCTGAAATCGCTCTTCCGGAGACCAGTCGTTGAATGGAAGCTCCAGTTCAAGGGTTCCATTGATGAACAGCCACATCTTCTGGTCGACCTGCCAGCAATCGATTTCGAAAGCGGACCGTGAGACGTCGAAGGGCGTGCTGATGGAGCTGAGCTCACTGCCATCCGACTCACGACTCATGCGCAGTTCGAGCGCACCACTCTTCACGGACCACTCGAAGAGGAGACCACGCGTGGTCATGACGAGTCGTGTTCCGGCGAATTCGCGACCATCGAGTGGTTCGACCACGCCCGCGATGCGGATGTCGCTGATCGGAAAGGGATCACGTGAAAAAGGTGGTGCCGAAGCATTGGGCAATCGGTTCACGTTGTACATGTTGAAATCGGTGATCGGCCATTCATCGTGATTCCAGCTGAGGGCGGCGGGCTGGTCCGAGGTGGTCCGCCAGGTGCGATCGGTTCCGATCTTCCAGTCACCGGCCTGCGGCATGAAGGGCGCACCCCACCAACTGCTCTGTGACGATTCCTCCCAGCGAACGAGCTCGACGGGGACGAAACTCGAGTCATAGACCGGCTGCCAGACCGCTCTCTGAACGAACTCCGGCTTTCGGACCACTCTGAGAGACTCGGGCGACCCTTCAAGCGGTCCGGTGAACACGTCTCCATCGACCACCACCAGCTGCTCTTCAGGAAGACCCACCAGTCGTTTGATGAAGTTCTGCGTGGGCCCGACGGGATCGGTGGGGTTCTTGAAGACCACGACATTGAAGCGCTTGGGAGAGGAGAATGGATAAAGCGACTTCAAGACGATGACACGGTCACCGTTGGCGGGAATCGGCTGGATTGGTTCCGGGGTCGAACGCTCGGCGGGGTCTGTGAGACCGAACATCGGATCCCAGCGAGCGATCAAGGCACGTTTGAGATCACGATTGCGAATCGTCTTGCGCTGTTCCGGGTCCTTGATGGCGGACAGGCGGCCGTTCAGCTTGTTCAGTTCCTGAGCGGCTAACTGCCAGCGTCCCAGGTAGCCGTTGGCATCGATCGCGTATTCCCACCCGGTCTGGGGAGAGCTCCACCGGACATGCTGACCCATGAGCGTGGGCGCCATCGATCCGGTGGGAATCACGAAGCCCTCGATGATGAACCCTCGGGCGGTCATGGCGAGAACGAAGGACATGATGAGAGACATCATGGTCTCGGTCACACCGGTCTTGGGTGCCGCCGGCTGACTGGGAACGATCGGAGTGTTTGAATCGGAGCTGGTCATGTGTCGGCATTCTAACGCGTGCGATCATGCCTCACCTCGAAAAGCAGTCCTCGGATCACGCACTTTCCTGTGACACCGATGGTTCGAGAGAGTATTTCTCGGCAAGGCCGCTCAAATCGACGTCAACTGCCTTCGAGAACGAAAAGGATGGAACGAATCGTTCTGGTTCATTCAGAATCATCGGGTTCAATGCGATTGAAGCGAAGCGTCGCCGCGTTCTGTTGCAGCACCATTCGATCGAAACCGCCTTCTGAACCCGACTCGAAGGTGATTTCGGCTGACGAGGTTCGAAAGGTGAATGCATCCTTCGAGGCGGCGAAGATCGCTTGCGCCGGCTGGCCGGTCAGTTGGGCGACCAACTGACCGTGGTCGACCGAGATCGTGCAACGCATCGCCTGCCCTTCCATCTGATAGATCCCGGCGTAGTCGGCCGGTGAAAGGGTCTCCTCAGGGATGTAGGGCGTGGGCAGATCATCGAGTTCCTCGAGCAGATGGAGTCCCATTCTCGTGGCACCGCCGTCGTTGGAATTGGACAGGACCACCACCGCTCGGCCGAGTGAGGGACTGAACCCGAGAAACGAGTTGAACCCCCCGGTCGCCCCGTTGTGCCAGATGACCGGTCGGGCCTTGTCGCCAAAAGAATGCCAGCCAAGCCCGATGCGCACGCCATCCTGCGCGGTATCAACGCGCAGTTCGTGGCATCGTCGCAGCATGCGTGCCTGCAGTGAATCACCCTCATCCAGATTGGCCGCCGCGAACCGAAGCATGTCACGCAGCGACGAGTTGATGTCTCCCGCGCCCTCCAGGGTCGAAATGTGCCAGGCGTCGATCGGCCGAAGACCGTCGTGCGCGCCGGACAACTGATCGAGCAGCGGACCCTTGGGCGTGCAACAGGTGTCTTTCATGTGCAGCGGTCGACAGATCCGGTCGATCACGAGCGCTTCGTACTCGGCACCTTCCCGGTGCTCCAGCACGTGACCAAGCAGGCCCATGCCGAGATTCGAGTAGACCGGGGTGCCACCGGGCGGTCGGGTGGGGCGCACGCTCGAAAGATGGTCGTACATCGCGTCGATCTCATACCCGGCGAAAGGATCCGCAGGGTATCCCGAATACGTGGCCGAGTAGTTGGAAGGCATTCGTGCCAGACCGGACGTGTGCGTGGCCAGATGCTCGAGGGTGATCGGCACGCCGTCACACAGCATCAGCTGGACGGTGTCGGGGAGGTGATCCTGCACGGGATCGCTCAGCGCGAGTCTTCCTTCCGCCACGGCCTGGGCGAGCAGGAAGGTGGTGAAGACCTTGCTGATCGATCCGATCTCGAAGATCGTCTGCGCATCGATCGGTTCTTTCGAACCGCTGTGCCGCACCCCGCCAAAGTACATTTCGACGACCCCGGTTCGATCCACGATGCCCACCGCCATGCCGGGCGTGGTCCGTGCCTTGATCTGGGTGTCGATCAGCGCCTGCACATCCGGAGGCGAGGACTGTGCCAGGGCGGACGACCAGAGAGACGAAAAGAGGACAAGCATCACGATCATGAACGACTCCATGCGTGATTCGTTGGGTGCACCATGAGACATGTGTCTCATTCACGTGCTCTCTGGTGGGGCCTGATCACCGGAACTTGATTTCTTTCGTCGTCGACGACGACGCTTCTTCTTGGACGCCGCCCCCGTGGACGTGCCTGGTTCGGAGGTCTTTTCGCTGCTTTCAGCACTTGAATCAGCCTGGGCGGATGCACTGGTACCGTCAGCGGTCTTCTTCTTTCGTCGGCGGCGGCGTTTCTTCTTGGCGGGCGGATCACCGATTTCGGAGGCACCGCTTCGTGCGGTTCCGGATCCGGGGCTGGCCTCTTCGGCCTGAGAGGCGGCGCGGTAGGCATCCTGTTGTTCGTCTTTCGACTTCCCGGATGACCCCTTGCGGCGTTTCTTCGAGCGAGATCCCCTCTGCAGTTCCTCCACGGGCATGCCGCGAAGGGGATCGCGGTGCGCCGACTTGCTCAGATCGATGGGTGCGTCGGGATCACACAGCTCCTCGACGGGCACGGCGATCTGACGTCCATCCGATTCGAGCTTGACCAGGACCAGCTGGACGAGAATCTTGGAATCGATGACGAGTCCGGGACCCTCGGGCGTTCCAACGCGAGTCTTCTTGTGCGGGAGCTTCTTCTTCAATTCGGAATAGGTCTCATCCTCGTATCGAAGACAGCACATCAGTCGACCGCACCGCCCGGAGATCTTCAGGGGGTCGAGCGTGGCCTTCTGGACCTTCGCCGAACGCATGGACACCGGCTTGAGAACCTTCAGGAAATTCTGACAGCAACAATGCTGTCCGCATTTCTCGTAGTCGGCGACCAGTCGAGCCTCGTCCCGCGCACCAACCTGTCTCATCTCGATCCGGGCACCGAAGGTCTTCGCCAGTTGCTGGACCAGTTCACGAAAATCGACGCGATCCTCGGCCGTGTAGTAGATGGCCAGTTGTTCCTCGGAGAGGATCGGCTCGAGTTCGACGACCTTCATCGTGTCACCGAATCCGGCATCGGCGACCATGCTCACGACCTCGGACTTACGCGCTCGAACGCTGGATTGAATCTCGCTCCAACGGTTCAGGTCCTCGACCGACGCCACACGCATGATCTTGCCATCGGTCCGGAAGGGGTATTGGGTTCCGCCTGAATTCTCGATGTAGCCGAGCATCTCGTTGCGGGTGATCGACTTTCCGCAGCCTGAATTGGTACAGGTCGTGGTCAGCATCTCGCCGATCTCGAGACCCCGATTGGTCCGAATCACCAACTTGCTTCCGCACCCCGGCTTGGATGGACCGTCATACGGATATTCGGCGACCAGCTTCATGACCCCGTATCGAACCACGATCGATGTCGGGGGTTTCTTGTTCGCGTAGATCTCTTCATCCGTCATCACATCACGACGTTCGGGATCGGCATCCTCTTCGAACATCGGGAGACGGGCGATCGTACCGCCAGAGGTGTACTGGCTTCGAATCGTCTTCAATTCCATGGCAACGACACAGCGGTTTCGAAAGAAACCGTCCCAGAGTTTCTGGAGCGCGATTCGAACCGTACATACGGTGGAAAGCGCTCCTCAGTGTTCTGTCACCGGTCGAGTCGTTGAAACCCGTCACGAGGGCCGGTGCGCGTGTCGGGGTGAAGGTTGGTTGGGCCCATGTTACGAGTCGGAGTCGTCGATGTCATCATCAAAGTCGATGTCATCGGTCACAGGGATCCGGTGATCTCCGCCCTTGAGCGCGGAAAGAGAGATTCGGCTTCGTTCCGTGATCACGATTCTGATCGGAATCTCGGAGAACGGGAGCCGCTCACGGAGTCGATTCATCAAGTACCGGCGGTACCCGGCGGTGAACAAGGCGGGCTTGTTGACCACCAGAACGATGGTCGGAGGTGAGATTCCGACTTGAGCGGTGTAGAGGATCTTCGCCCGTGTTCCGAGCTTCGAGGACGGCCCTCGTTCGGAGATGATGTCCTTGATGATCCGGTTCATCTTTCCGGTGGATTCACGATGCTTCGCCTGACGCTCGAGATTCACCACGATCTTCATGAGATCGGTGAGCCCTTCGCTCTCCTTCGCGCTGATGAAGACGAGGGGTGCGTAGTCGATGCCGCGGAGTTCCTGAGTCAGGTATTCGACGTATTCCTGGGGTGATGTCGTATCCTGGACGAGATCGAACTTGTTGACCGCGATGACGGTCGGCTTGAACTGTTTCTGAAGTTCGAGCGAGAGCTTCTTCTCGACCTGGGAGATCTGCTTGGTTGCATCCAGAAGGAAGATGCAGACATCGGAACGCAACATCGCGTCACGTGCACGCAGGTTCGAGAAATATTCGACGTCATCGGCCCAGGACTTCTTCTTGCGAACACCCGCCGTGTCGATCGCGAGATACTTGTGACCGTTGATGTCGAGTTCGACATCGACGGAATCCCGGGTGGTGCCGGCGATCTCGGAGACGATCACTCGCTTCTGACCCGCGAGCGCGTTGATCAGTGTGGACTTGCCGGCGTTTCGTTCACCGACGATGGCGAACTTCAACAGCTGTTGCTCGACGTGACCCTCGTGATTCTCGGCGGCTTCCCAGAGCTTCTTGGAGAGTTTCGCTCGACCGAATCCGCTTTTTGCGGAGACGAACACGGGATCGCCGAAACCGAGTCCGAAGAACTCATGCCCATGCGCCTCCCATGATTCGTCGTCGACCTTGTTCACCACCGGAAGCACCTTGTCCGCGATGCCGCTCTTTCGCATGATGCTGGCGACGGTCTCGTCGAGCGCGGCCACGCCTGAATGGGCATCGAGCAGGAAGACGATCAGATCGGCTTCACGCGTGGCGAAACGAATCTGTGATTCGATCGCATCGGTGAGCACGGTGAGATCCATGCCCGCATCGTCGAAGCGCGCACCCTCTCCGACGTAGACCCCGTAGCCTCCGGTGTCGGTCAACTCCGCGAATCTGACCTCACGGTCGTCGATGTCGGTGGGCGCTGGGATCTCGAGCATGCCGGAGATGCGATCGCGAGTCACGCCGGGCGTGGGATCGACGATCGACACCCGGCGCCCGATGAGGCGGTTGAAGAGGCTGGACTTGCCGACATTGGGCCGTCCGACGATGGCGATGCGCAAAAGAGACATGGGAGGACGAGCATGACCCGTCGGATCCTTCCTGAAGCGTGGTGGCCGACCAGGTCAGTCGACCAGTACCACCACATCCTCCGGAGCGACGGCGAGTTCGATCGCGTCGCCCGGCTTGGTGTCAGTCCGCTCACGCGGATTGATTTCGAGAACCTTCAATACGGCATCATCGCCCACGGCGACCTGATGCTGCGCCACCTCACCGAGAAACACGGTCTCGATGAGCTTGCCCGCGATGCGATTGTACGCCTCCGGAGTGGTCGAATCGGATCGAGTGAGGCTTTCCGGCCGGATGGACAGGGAGACCTTTCCACTGGACGGCGCATCGGGATCGGAAGTGGTCGAGGACAACGGACCGAAGATCGTCTTCACGACACGAAGGTCGCCCTCATGACGTTCGACGTCTCCCACGAAAAGGTTGGTCTCACCCAGAAACTCCGCGGTGAAACGATTGCGGGGTCGATGATAGAGTTCACGCGGCGCCCCCTGGTGGATGACCTTTCCGTCACTCATCACGACCATGCCATCGGCAAGCGAGAGCGCTTCCTTCTGATCATGCGTGACGTAGATCGTGGTGATCCCGAGTTCATCGACGATTCGTCTGATCTCGTTGCGCATCTCGATGCGCAACTTGGCATCGAGGTTCGACAATGGTTCGTCGAGCAGGAGCACGGTGGGCTTGAACGCGAGGGCGCGTGCCAGAGCGACTCGCTGCTGCTGACCACCGGACAACTCGTTCGGTCGACGATGCGCGTACGAATCCATGCGAACGAGTTCGAGCGCCCGTGCCACTTCACGTTCGATGTCGGGCTTCGCGAGCTTGCGGACCTTCAGACCGAATGCCACGTTCTGGTGAACGCTCATGTGAGGCCAGAGTGCGTAGCTCTGAAAGACCATGCCGGTGTCGCGCTTTTCAGCACCGAGCTTCGTGACGTCACGATTGCCGATGTGAATGGACCCCGCCGTGGGCGTGGAGAAGCCGGCGATCATTCTGAGAAGCGTCGTCTTTCCACAGCCGGATGGGCCGAGCAGAAAGAAGAGGTCTCCGGAGTTGATCTCGAAGGAAACGTCGTTCACGGCGACGGTGTCGCCGAACATCTTTCGGATGGAATCAAGTCGTACCTGTGTCATAGGTCGAGCAGCATACCGCTGAACCCCCTATCCTCGGGGGTGATGACCGATCCCAGACTGGCCAGATTACGAAGAATCGCCCCTTACCGGCGTAAATGGGACCCTGAGACTTCGATTTCAGGGCTCGTGGAGTCGACCAAGAAGGTTGCGAAGCGAAATGAGGGCCGACTCTCCACCTTCACCGAGGCCTGGGACCGCCATGTCCCACAACAGATCAGCACTGCCTGTCGGTTCGGAGAGATGCGTGGTGGAACGATCACGATCCTGGTCGAATCGAGCCCGGCCAAGTACGAACTGGACCGGTTGCTCAAGAGTGGATTGGAAGCGGAACTGAGACGAAGCTACTCGGGTCCGCTGTCGAGAATACGAACGAAACTCTCGCCGGCTCCGGACGACAAGCGATCGACGTGATCGAACGTGATCGAACGTGATCAATCGTGCAGTCGCGCGAGAACATCCGGCAGCAGACGAGCCGCACCATCGGCACCCAGACAGGCAAGCGTCGTCCTGCCGGTCGCGACCACGACATCGTCACGTCGCAGGGTGTACTCATGCTCGATCTTGACTCGTCCGACCGGTCCGAGCCTGGTCTCAAGAATCAGTTGATCGTCGTACCGTGCCGGTGACTTGTAGCGGACGTCCAATCGAACCACCGCGAGAAAGACGCCTTCGGCTTCGAGTTCCCGGTAACTGACACCGGTCTCTCGCAACAGCTCGGTACGACCCATCTCGAACCAGATTGGAAACGTGGCGTGGTGTGCGACGCCCATAGGGTCGCATTCGCAGTAACGGGGTCTGATGTCGATTCGATTCATGCTCATGCTCATGCACGCAGGCTAGTCGAGATGGGGGCATGATGAGTCACTGCGGATACCATGACGGCATGTCACGGCCAAACACCATCCTGGTCACGATGCTAGCGCTCGCTGCAGTCGCTGTAACACGAGCCGATGATGACCCCCCCGCCATCGAGCACCCTCCCGCCGAACTACCTCCCAACCAGTATCCCGCCATCACCGGCGTGGAACCGGCACGGATGGTGGACCCGTCGTCCTATGACGACTGGCCCTGGGAGTCGCTCGGTGTCACCGGAAACTGGAGCGGAGTGCGAAACGAGCTCATCGATGATGGAATCCAGTTGAACGGGTCCTACAGCGCGCTGATGTTCGACAATCTTCAGGGCGGATTCGACACGGGTTTCTTCGGAGCCGGCATCACACAGATCGAATTGACGGTGGATGCCGAAAAGGCGATCGGCCTGGATGGCGGGCTGTTCTTCATGAACGTCGCGCAGATGGCCTGGTACAACGGTCGATTCGAACCACCCGGATCGTTCTCTCCCACCGGAAGCAGGATCGGAGTCGACGGGAATTTCCCCTCGAACGATCAAAGCTGGGTCGCACAACTGAATCAGTTCTACTGGAGACAGTCACTCGACGACCAAGGACTCCTGATCACATTCGGAAAGATCGATGCGAACGTCACCTTCGCCGGTGTGAATGCCGCGGACGGTTTTCAGAATGGCCTGGCCGCGAACCCCGCCACGCTCGACGAATTTCTGCCGACGTTTCCGAACCCCGCGATCGGTCTGCAGATCGATCTGGAACTCGCGGAGGACGTGAACGCCCACTTCGGTTGGTGGGATGGAACGACCCCCGCATTCGATCCGGCCACCGGCGAGGTGGGACCCTCCACGGGAAACCATGGCGTGGGATCCTTCTTCGATGACGCTGATCATTGGTTCCTGATTTCACAGATCGATGTCGGCTGGGGATCGGGAACGAGAACACCGGGAGAACTCACGCTGGGCGGCTGGTTGCAGACGGGGACCTCGGCGACCGAAGGTGACTCCACGACCGGGGTGGATGACGTTCCCGGCGGCTACCTGACTCTGTCACAGACGGTCTGGTCGAGGAACGAAGACAATGCCGCACGGGGTGGCGGGGTGCAGCTCTTCGGCTCGGTGGCGTGGAGCCCGGCTTCGAAGAATGCACAGACCTGGTCGATGATGGCGGGCGTCAGCGCAACCGGCGTCATCCCCGGTCGGAATTCGGACGCACTCGGAGTCATGGCGGGCACGACGATCTTTTCCGATGACACGGAGATCTTTCGCTCCACCATGCGCAACGGCCTGCCCGGTCCTGCCGGAGGAAGTGAGGTGCTCGCCGAAGTCTTCTACAGGATTCAAGTCACACCGGCGATGATGATCCAACCGGGACTCGAGTGGGTGATCGATCCCGGTGGAGGCGCGCCCGCTCAACTCGATGATGCGGTGAGCGCGTATCTGGCGGTCATGATCCGATTCTGAATCGGATCATTTCCCGACGCAGAAGTTCGCGAAGACCTGATCCAGAACGTCATCGGGCGTGACGCGGCCGATGAGCATGCCAAGCTCATCCAGCGCCTGCCGCAGGCGAGCGGCCAGGAATTCAACCGGAGGTGCGTCGTCGTCACACGACAGGACCAGGAGTTGATCGAGGGTCTCGCGGCAACGACGAAGCACCGATTCGTGCCGTTGGTTCAAGGCGAACCTGTCCGCACCCAGCACGTTCGAAGACCCACCGAGCGATGAACGAATCGAGCGCGTCAGGGTGTCCAGGCCCAGCGCGGATGTCGAACTGGTTCGTAGTCCCGTTCGCGCGTCGTCGGCAGCGAGATCGCATTTCGTCGCCACGTCGAGGATGCGGAGGCCGCCCCCGTTCTCGATGAAGGGTTCGAGATCGATCGGTTCCTCACCCGGTGCCGTGCATCGAATCAGCAGGTCGGACCGCTGAAGGGCTTCGCCGATCCGACGTTCCATCGCGAGTTCCAGATGACCCGGATTCGGATTGGACGGATCGAACCCGGCACCATCGAGCAGAAGGATCTCGAGCGCTCCGTCATCACCATCGATCTGAAGCGGCTCGGCCAGAACGTCACGGGTGGTTCCGGCGCGGTCGGCGACGACCGTGCGCTCACGTCCGAGCAAGGCGTTGAAGAGGCTTGATTTTCCTGCGTTCGGTCGACCGATGAGAACCACCACCGGGACGGAGTCGAGCCTTTCGATGGTGACGGAGCGAGCCAGACGATCACGCAGAGGGACGAGAAGCGCTTGAACGGACGTGATCAACTCCTCCATGGGAATGGCGACGACGTCCTCCTGATCGGTGAAATCGATGCCGGCTTCGACCAGGCCCGCGAGACGAATGATCTCGGAGGCGATCTCCCGAGCGAATTCACCGAGCCCCCCCGCGGAGAGACCATGAGCGGCGCGAAGTTGTGAATCGGTCTCCGCCCTGATCGTCTCGGAGATTCCCTCCGCCTCGAGCAGATCGATGCGTCCGTTGAGATAGGCGCGAGCGGTGTATTCACCGGGTCCCGCATCACGCAGAGGGATGCCCAGTCGATCGGCACGACCATCGAGCTCGTTTCGGATCAGTTCGACCAACGGTCGACCACCGGGGACGAGCAATTCGATCACGTCGTCGCCGGTGTAGCTGTCGGGACCTGGTGCGATGAATCGGAGGACTGGAAGTGCGTGACTTCCGAGCTCGAAAACGGATGACCTGAGGCCACGAACCGGATCGATGATGTCACACACACGAAACGCGTCAGGTCCGGCAAGTCGCAGAAGTGTCCGCTGGGAACGTCCCGGTGGGGAGCCGATCGCGATGATGGTGTCGGCGACGTTCATGCGAAACGGGACTCAACTCTTCTTGCGATCCGTCTTGGACTTGAAATTGCGTGGCTTCTGGGCCTTCTTGTTTCGTTTGGCCTGAGCGTTCTCAAGCATCTTCTCGTACATCTTTCCGGTCTTGTCCTGGCGCTTCTTCTTGCGCTCGGCCTTGGCCAGAGCCTTCTCGTCCACCACGCCCGCCTCGGCGAGTTCTTCCATCCGATTGATGTGCTTGCGGATGAAGCGACTCTCGGTGGTGCCGATGATGCTGGAAGTGAGGATGTAGAGCGTCAGACCGCTGGGTGCGCCGTAGAGCATGATGGGGAACATCACGAGCATCATGATCTTCATCAACTTCTGCTGCTTCTTCTGATCATCGGTCATGGTCGCACTGGGTGGCGGTGCCATGTACTTCTGCTGGATGAAGAAGACCACGCCCATCAACAGCGGAAGCAGGTTGATGCCGGTGAAGGTGAAGAAGAGGAATTCCTTCTGAACGCCGAAGTCGATGAAGTTGTCCGGGGCACTGAGGTCGCCCATGAAGGACCAGCCATCGAACAGCTGGAAGAATCCGTAGAAGGCCCACTGCTGCCGGAGATCGAAGGCGAAGAAGAGCACGGCGTACAGTGCGATCCAGATGGGCATCTGAAGGAACATGGGCAGCATGCCGGTCGCGCAACCCAGTGGGTTGACCCCCTTCTCCTGCATCAGACGCATCTGTTCCTGGCGCATCTTCTCGTTGTCGTTGGGAAAGCGTTCCCGAAGCTTGTCGAGTTCGGGCTTGATCTCACCCATGGCCTTCGCACTCTTCTGCATGCCGATCTGTCCCTTGCGGGTGATGGGATGGAGGCAGGCACGAACCACGAACACCAGGATGATGATCGCGACACCCCAGTCGAAGACCACCGAATTGATGGCCGCCAGGAACACGATCATGAAGTCGGCCAGCCACGAGAACGTGCAGAAGGTGCAGCATCCGCTCATCAGGTAGAGGATGAGCCCGCCCATGCCGAGTGCGTCGTAGGGCTGTTCGTCGTTCAGGATGCTCCGTTCGAGCGGGCCGGCGAAGACACCCATGTCCCAGGATGCGGTCTGACCCGAACTCACGAGTTGTTCCGTGCCGTGGAGCGAGGTGGTGACGACCTGCTGTTCCTGGCCTTCCTTGTCGAAGGTCTTGCCGAGAGCGGGCTCGATGAACTCGATGACCGAAAGACGTCGGGAGGGTTGATCGGGTGGGTCGTAGATCGGATGGATGCAGAGCCCGAAGTACCGGTTGGTGGCGCCGAACCAGGACAATCGAAGATCCTCTTCGATCGACTGTTCCGTCGGCCACATCCGATTGTCCTCGGCGGACTCGGTGAACGCCTCTCCCATGGAGATGGCGTCGGAGCGTTCGCGCATCATGCCCTGAGAAAGCACGTGCTTCTGTTCGGGGTCCCGCGTGGGATCGAAGAGGAAGCCGAGATGAAAGCGTCGCACGTCACGGAGATAGGTCGTGCCTTCGAGTTCCAGATCGGCCGGGCCGTACTGGTACCAACGAAGTGCGAGGGGTCGGTCGGATCTGTTGATGGCTCGCTGCTCGAGCGCGATGTCGTAGCCATCGGCGGAGAAGACGAAGCGGCGGGAGATCTCGAGAATGACTTTTTCTGAACTCTGGTCGCGGATCTCGGTGGTGAAACTTCCGGGTTCGAGTTCGGTCCAGACGGCGCCGAAGAGACTCACCACGCGAGTCTCGTCACCCCAGCCCCTGATCGCGATCGAATGCGCGGCGAGAATCGGCGTGTTGAATGATCGCCCCTGCTCGTTCTGCAGTTCGATTGAATTCTGGAGGACGTAGCGTTCCTCCTCGGCAGGCATGGGTGGTGGGTCGGCGGACCCCGCGCTCACGGCGGCCCGATGGGAGGCGGCCTGGCGCTTGGCACGACCGGACTTCCAGAAATCACTGAAAGTGATCTGCGAGATGCCCGCGGCCGTCGGAGCGAACGCCAGCTTCATTCGTGAGACGTCGGGATCGAGCGATCCCAGAGAACCGGGTTCGCGTCCTTCCGTGCTTTCGGGGGCCTGGGCTTCGAGGTATCCGAAACCACCTTCGGGAGGCGCGGCTGCTTCTGCGCCGACGGGAAGCACCACTTCCGTGGCGGCCGTGGGTGCGGCGGCAGGCGCGGCGGCAGGCACGGCGGCTTGTTGTGTCGCAGAAGCCGGCGTCTCGGGATCGGCTGGCGCACCATCGACGGCGGCGGCCGGTGTGACGGAGGAGTCTCCATCGCTTGCAGCCGGAACCTGATCACCAGGACCGAGGATCAACGCGGTGATGACGAATGCTGCGAACATGCCTGCGATCAGGGGCAGGACGATTTTTCGAGTGGCGGGTTCCATGAAAACTCAGTGGCCTCTTTCAAGTCGTGCGCCGAGAAACTCATCCAGGCGGTAGGGAAGCTGTTCTTCGGCCTGCTGGGAATGACGAATCATCTCCAGCACCCGATGCCAGTCATAGTAGGTTCTTCGAAATGAGATCATCATCTCGTCCGAATCGGGCTCGTAGTCGAGAATCGCCCAACAGGCCCAGGGATCACGGTCACGTGGTTGCCCGACGCTTCCGGGATTGATGATGTACTTGCGATTGGCCGAGAGCTTCAGCGGAACCTTCGAAGCTCCGCGAATCGTGCCGGTCCCGTCCGGTCCGGGAGATCGAGCATCCTCGCGATATCCGAGATATCGCGTGTAGGTGGAATGCTCGACACCGTCGTCGTCGGTGCGTGTCTCCTGTTCGAAGACCACCGGCATGTGCGTGTGACCTTCGAAACAGATTCCCTCGAATCTCTGGAACAGTCGATCGAACCGCGCGTTGTCCTCGACGTCGTCGGGAAAGACGTATTCGTTGGTGGCACATCGACTGGAACCATGCACGCACAGCAATCGAGGATCGTCCTGAAACAGACGACGGACGGGGAGTCGATCGAGAAACGAGATTCGTCGCTCCCGGGCGGCTTCATCGGGCCATGCGGTGTCGAGCTTGTTTCTGGTCCAGAGTGCGGCTTCCCGAGCCAGCTGATTGAAGTTCACCGGCTGGGTGCGACAGGCGAAGTCGTGATTCCCCAGCAGAGCGAGGGAGCACTTCTCCTGAACGACATCGATGCACGTCAGCGGATCAGGACCGTACCCGATGATGTCACCCAGGCAGATGATCTCATCGATGGAGCTGGATTCGATTTCAGACATCACCGCACTGAGGGCGATGGAATTCGAATGAATGTCACTGATGATGGCGATGCGCACTGAAAGGCTTCTCCGGCAGAGGCCTGAAACTCCGAAGTGGAGATTCATTGGCTCGAAACGACAATGCTATTGGAGCGCCCCCACGAGCGCCAACGGAGTCACTCTCCGACGAGCAGGCGATCGCCCAGACGGTCCGCCAGCTGGTCTATTCGCCTGATTTTTTCCGCAGTGACCTCGGCTGGATAGCTGAGACGGAGAAATTCGACCGTGGGAGTCTCTCCAGTCGTGTCCAGAACCGCGTAACTGGCTCTGCGGTCACCATCCCGGGGCTGCCCCACCGAACCGGGATTGACGATGAACCGCATCTGCCCATCCTGACGATCAAGGGCGAACGGTCCCGAGAGCTCGTTTCCGTACTCGAAGTCGAACAAGGATTCCGTGCTGATCCGCCCTGCCCCATCGAGCTCACCGGAAAAGACCCCGGGAACGTGGGTGTGGCCGACGAAGGCGTGAGCCCCCGGCATGGACTGAAACGCCGTGGCGAGTTTGGATGGCTTCTGCACGTCATCTCTGAAGAGATACTCGGACAGAGGCTTTTTCGGTGAGGCGTGAACCAGCAGGTAATCACGGTCGTCATCGAGAAAGGCATACGTCTTCATGAGATGGAGGAACGACTGCCTTCGGGCCGTCACCGCTGGATCGTGGTCGTCTCCCGCCGGTTCGAACTGTGCTCGGGTCCAATAGGACCCCTGTGCCGCGATGGGATTGAAGTTCGTCGGCTCCAACAGACACGCGAAGTCATGATTCCCCAGAAGTGAGAACTGACAGTGCTCCTGCACGAGATCGATGCAGGCGCAGGGATCAGGTCCGTAGCCGATCACGTCTCCGAGACAGATGATCCGGTCGACTTCCTGCTCGCGGATGTCGGCAAGGACAACCTCAAGGGCTTCGAGATTCGCGTGGATGTCACTGATGATGGCGGTTCGCACGACAGACAGATGGTACCAGCGCGAACACGAAGATCGAACGGCCCGACACGACGAAAAGGGAAGATCAACGCCCAGGAACGCGGCGAAACGGCGTGAGGGGGGGACTTTCATCCCGCCAGGCGAGATGGCCTTTGCGAGACACCACGGTGGATCAGAGCGGCCAGACGGTTCAGGTCCAGCGGTTTGCTCAGAAGGCCCGAGAAATCATGTTGAAACGCTCGTGAACGCAGAGGGTCGATCTCATGCGCGGTGACGGCGACCACTGGAATCCGACATCCATCGAGTCGCAAAAGCTTTCGAACCGCCCAACCATCGAGGGTCGGCATTTCAAGATCGACCAGAATCACATCGAAGGGAGCATCTGCACCACCGAAGTATCGCGGCACGAGGGTCCGGGTCTCACTCGTGGTGGTGACCAGTGCACCTCGGGCTTCGAGCATCGCAGAGTGCATCCGGAGCGTCTCATCACAATCGTCGATCAAGAGGATGCGCACACCCTCGAAGACCTTTTCAATGGAAGGCGAATCACTCGATCGATCCGCGAAGGTGAGACGAAAGACGGACCCCCCATCCGATCCGGATTCGAAGGTGAGCTCGGCATCGATCGCATGCGCGAGTTCCCGACACAGCGCGAGACCCAGGCCCACTCCGCTGATGGAGGATCTCCGGGAATGATCGGCTTGAACGTAGGGATCGAAGATGCGCTCGGCGTCGGACGCCTCGATTCCAAGGCCGGTGTCCTCGACTTCGATGGTGATCGCACCTGAAGCAGCGACCAGAGCCCGGATGCGAACCCCACCATCGATCGTGTATTTCATCGCATTCTCGATCAGGTTCGAGAGGATGCGGTGGACCGAATCACCATCGATTTCGACTCGAAGAGGCATCGAGTCGTCGACCGTGGCCTCGAGAGAAAGCCCGGCCGACCGGGCACGTGGGGTCTGCAGCAGCACGAGTTCGTGGATCATCGCCCGAAGATCACAGGATTCCGTCGTGATCTGCGCTCGTTCTCCATGGTGCTGTGCGGACTTGAGAATGGCGTCGAACGTGGCGAGGACCGCTCGACCATGTCGTTCGATCAGAAGTGCGGTCGCCCGACTTTCGTGCGGACTCTCAGCGCGTTCGGCGAGTAATTCCGCATGCGAAATGATGGCGGCAAGGGCACCCCGGACCTCGTGACTCGCCATGGCAAGCACAGAGAGAGCCTTTGGGTCCTGAGAACCGTTGTTCGTAGATGAAGTCATGGATTCCTCCGGAGGCACTGATGGCGCCAGATGAGGCCCCAGGAGCTCAAATCGGCTGTTTCGGGGCCCGACTTCGACCTGATCCGGGTCTTCCTGAGGAATCTCGAGACCGCATCCCCCTCCCTCGATGCTAGAATCCTCCCCCCCTCGGTCAGGATCGCCTTGATCGAGCTTCACTTTTCAAAATGACGACGGTGGATACAGATATGGCTCAGAGCAAGCACTACGACCTGATCGTGATCGGAAGCGGACCTGGCGGATATGTGGGAGCCATTCGGGCTGCTCAGCTGGGACTCAAGGTCGCCTGTGTGGAACGCGGCAAGCTCGGAGGTGTCTGTCTCAACTGGGGCTGCATCCCGACCAAGGCGTTGCTTCACGGTGCGGAGCTCTATCAGGAAGCCGTCACCCACGGATCGGAATGGGGAATCAACATCGACCCCGCAGCCGTCACCGTGGACTGGGACAAGGTGATGGGTCGCAGTCGAGAGATCACCGGCAGCCTCAACAGCGGCGTCGGTTTTCTCTTCAAGAAGAACAAGATCGACCACTACGAAGGCCACGCCAAGATCACCAGTGGTCGCACCTCGGCCACGCCGTGCACCGTCGAGATCTCCGAAGCCGACGACGACTACTACGCCGGCACCGGTGGCAAGAACTCGGGAACACTCACCGCGGACAACGTGATGGTGGCGACCGGTGCGGCACCGAACGAGCTTCCCTTCGCGCCATGTGATGGTGAGAAGATCATCTCGAGCTACCACGCACTCACCATTCCGGAATGCCCGAAGTCGATGGTGATCGTCGGATCGGGCGCGATCGGCATGGAGTTCGCCTACTTCTTCAACGCATTCGGAACCAAGGTCACGGTCGTGGAGATGCTCGACCGGATCCTGCCCGCCGAGGATGACGATGTCTCCAAGGTCGCTTTGAAATCGTTCAAGAAGCAGGGAATCGAATTCAGGACCGGAACCACCGTCAAGGACATCAAGACCGGAAAATCCGGCGTGAAGGTGACCGTCGCTCCTGCCGGGGATGACAAGGGCAAGGACGAGACCATCGACTGCGAACGCGTTCTGGTCGCGATCGGCGTCCACGGCCGCTTCGACGGACTGTTCGACGAAGCTCTGGGACTTCGCGTCGAAAAGGGTCACATCTGGACCGATTACCGAGAAAGTCAGGATCCGACCTACGCCACTTCGGTTCCCGGGATCTTCGCGATCGGTGACGTGATCGGCGCGCCCTGGCTCGCACACGTCGGATCGGAAGAAGCCGTGGCCTGCGTCGAACACATCGCGGGACACCACGTGGTCCCCATCGATTACGACGCGATCCCCGCATGCACCTACTGCTCACCACAGGTCGCATCGATCGGCATGACCGAACGTGCCTGCAAGGAAAAGGGCGTCGAGTACAACGTCGGCACCTACCAGTTGAAGGCGCACGGCAAGGCGATCGCGGTCGGCAAGACCGAGGGCCTGGTCAAGGTCATCACCAGCAAGCCCTACGGAGAAATCCTGGGCGCCCACATCATCGGCGAAGATGCCAGCGAATTGATCGCCGAGATGGGACTCGCGATTCGATTGGAAGCGACCGCCGAGGACATCATCTCCACCATGCACGCACATCCCACGATGGCTGAAAGCATGCACGAGGCGACCCTGGCGACCGAGGGACGACTGATCCACGGGTGACCGAATGGGCCTGGTTCGAATCGAAGAATCACATGAGAACGACCGGGCGGCCCTGCAAGGGCCGCCCGGTTTTCATGACGGCCGGCGACGGTTGAAAAAACGTGGTGCACTTGGGTCCGCCGAACATCGGAGCGGCGGTACACTTGGCGGGAATGCGGAAACAGATCCGTCCGAAGCCGAGCCGCCAGAACGTACGACACGATCGTCTCCGAGAAGGAACCCATGGACCCCACTCTCGACCTGAAGCCGAACACCTTCTTCATCGAGCTGTCTGGTGCAGGCACCCCGGAGGTCGACGGTCTCTTCGTTCCTTCGACCGCACCACCCGCTGAAAGCGAATCCGGGACGATTTCGAGTGCGGGATACTGGAATGGAAGAATGGCGTGGGATCGAGCGGATGGCAGGAGTGAACGCTCCCCTTCGTTGTCCTACTCCAACAGCTACCGATCATGGCGGATCTGTCGACTCGACGGACACCTCGCCTACGACATCACCTGCGAAGACGAGATGCCACCGGCCGACAGACCGTGGCATGTCTACAAGCACGGCGTGGCACCGGCACCGAAGGTCGTGATCCACCACTGCGATCCGCGACAACCATGCCCCGAACCGAACGTCGTGTTCGTTCTGGGCGGACCTGGAGCGGGCAAGGGCACCATGTGCGAGCTCGCACAGGCCCAGCTTGGGTGGACCCATCTCTCCTCGGGCGATCTTCTTCGCGCTGAAATGGAGGCCGGTGGACCGAGAGCACGGGCGATGGACGAACTCATCGCGGCGGGCAACCTCGTCTCGGACGAGATCGTCGTCACCTTGCTGAAGGATGCGATGGACGAGACCACGCGAACGACGGGCAGAAACAACTTCCTGATCGACGGCTTCCCCAGATCACTTTCGAACCTGAAGGCCTGGCATGACGTCTTCGGCGAGGAACGCGAGCTGCCGAAGATGCTGTACTTCGAGTGTCCGTATCCGGTGCTTGAACAGCGGATACTGAGTCGAGCCAAGTATTCGGGACGCAAGGACGACAACAGCGAGAGTCTGAAGCAGCGATTCGACACGTTCAAGGCCGTGACGCTTCCCACCGTCGAACTCTTCAAGAGCAGAAACCGATGCGTCGAAATCGACACCAGTCTGGATCGGGAATCGGTCTACGAACTCGTGATCAGGCATCTTTCCGAGCACACCGAGGATGCGTGGACCGCCAGACCACTGAGCGAGCGCTCGGAAGTCCTGCTTGGTCGCAAGCCGTATTCCAAATGAACAACTGAGTCCACGTGGAGCGTCGCCGAAACCGGGGATGGCTCAGGAGGGCATCGATGGCGGATCAGGGCGCATGCGTCGTGCCGAGAGCCACCCGAAGAGCCAGCTCGCACAGGTTGCGAGGATGCAGACGATTCCCACGAAGACCATGCCCGGAATCCAACTCGCGAACAGTGCGCAGGAAACGGTGATCGCGGAATGGTCAAATCGTCTGGACAAGTGGGGAAAAGTCTGGAAAAAACGCAGTATCCGGCTGATTCGAAACGAGTGGACGCATCATGGTGACGACGAGAAGACGATTCGTCTCGCTGGGGCGCCACCATGGCCGCGACGACGAAGAATGCGTGCAGCAGGAGATCTCATGCGGACACTCGACGATACGAAAAGCGAACCGACGATGAATGTGGGGATGACTGGGAGAAACGATTGCATCCTGAAGAGAAGACGACTCTCCGGTGTGGTGGAGCTCGCCCGGATATACGCGGACTTCGGAGTGAAGCAACTGGCCGACGCCGTGGGCAGAGACAAGACCAGAATCATCCCACCGACGGGAAATCCCAAGTTGGACATGGTCGGCGCCCTCGCCGGTCTTCTGGAATGGACCGTGAAGGATGTGGTGAACGCACTGCAGGGAGGATCGCAGCCGAAGCATGCCATCATCGAACGAAGATTGCTCGGACAGAGAAAGCGGCTCGAGGACCTGCGCAGGATCTCGAGTCGGCTCGAGAACGACGGTCGGCAGATGTTGTCCGGAACCGTTTCGGGCTTGTTGTTTCTGCACTCGAAAAAAGGACATGAACGTTCGATCGCGTTGAAAATGATCGGTAGATCCCAGCTGCAGACGGGTGATGCGAACGGTGCCCTGATCAGCTTTCGAAACGGACTCAATCAGAATGGTCTTGATTTCGTCACACAGTTGACGTTGAAGATCGATCTTTGCCGGGCGCACATGCGATTGAAGCACCATTTCGAAGCACGAACGATCGCCAGCGATGTGCTCGACATGATTTCAGATGACACGGAGCATGATCCGGCAGATTTCAGTGAGGCTGAACGGTCCGCGCGATACATCAGAGGGAATGCCGTGCGGGAAAGCATCGACCATGGAGTCGGCACGAAGGACCTCGTCCGGGCTCGCAAGGATCTGCTGAGATCCTTGCAGATCACGCAGACCGGATCGAACAGGGATCTCGACGAGGGCACGGTGGCGGTCGGCGCGATTCTCGAACTGGACACCGCACTTGGAAGAATCACGCCAGAAGAAGCCGTTCACAGGATCGAAGAGACGCTCCGTGTCGCGAACGTCGGTCTGGAAGAGGGAACGCTGGAAGACGAGACTCGCCGCGCCTGGTCCTGGTGGTGCCTCTTCGGAGCTCGAATCGCAGTGCGAGATCACACTCTCGGACCACTGTGGCAGAAGACCCATGAGCTGGCGCGAAGAGCGATCGAGTTTGGTTCCGGACCCGGGGAAAATCTTCTGAGAGAACACGCCTATCTGCTCTTGTTTCGGGCATGGAAAGACTCTCGGCACCGCGGCGCACGAGAGATTTCATGGCATATGGAGCCCATGGAACTGAAATTGTTTGTGAATACGATGGGCGCAAAAAACGGGTTCATGGAGCCCGGGTGGATGATTCTCATGGAAACGGGAACGCTTGATCGGGCAAAAAGGATGGATCCACGAACTTGGAGAAAGGGATTCGTTCGAGTGTGATTGTGCTTCGGGGCCGTAGGCCGGACGAAAACGATCACTCCATGAAGCTAATGGAGTTTCGCACCGGCATGTGAAGACCATTCCGACATCCAACTGGAGACCAGAAAGAAATGGAAGCTGTAACGCACCAACGAGAGCGTCTGGGTCGATTCGTCGATCTTGCACGCGTCTATCGTGGATGGACCAAGGGAGAGCTGAGCACCGCTCTCCGGCGGGATCCGACCAAAATCATCCCCCAGAGCGGTAACCCGAAACTGGATCTCATTGCTGGTATCGCGGAGGCACTCGATTGGACGATCGGGGACGTCGCGGAATCGGTCTGCCACGATTTTCCGTCGGCTTCCGACCGTGGCGATGAACATTCGTTCGAGGTGATGGACAAGGCCGTGTATGAAGCGCATCGCGATGCACGGTGGAACGACATGATCGATCTGGCGAAGACCATGCTTTCGAAGGCCGAGACTCCGAAGCAGAGAGCGATCGCGTTCAATCGCATGGCCGGTGGGTACAACGGACTTGGTCGATATGCCAACGCTCTTCGCGTCATACAAGCTGCGATCACGGAACCGGGCATCCCTGAGTCCACTCGATTCATGCTGCACATCAATCTTGCCAATGCGCACTACACCCTCTGGCATCTGGTCGAAGCGAAATCGATCGCGAGTGAATTGATTTCACAGATAGGCACCGTCGACAGGACGGAGCGGAATGAGAAGGCCCGTTTCGCATTCCTGAGATTCGTCCGAGGCAATTCGATTCGACGAATGATGTCGGAATCCGATTCACGTCGGAGAACTCTCGCGAGTACGTCCCGTGCTGATCTCGTCGGTGCCTGCGACATGTATGACGAACTGGAGAACGAGTTCGACGAACCCTACTATCGAGGACTTCGAAACG
Source organism: uncultured Phycisphaerales bacterium (assembly GCA_949373145.1). Lineage (GTDB taxonomy): Bacteria > Planctomycetota > Phycisphaerae > Phycisphaerales > SM1A02 > UBA8087. The sequence continues at coordinate 19,657 of CASICI010000007.1, read as the reverse complement.
TCTGTCGCGGCGCGCTCATCGAGGTCGACGCCGCTGATGGCGGGACGACTCCGCAAGACGCGGTCGAACGAATTCTCAGTGGGCTCGATGAAGTCGTGGACCCCTCCGAGGTGAAAGCCGACATCGAACTTGAAAGCTGGGGATGGTGGGCGATCTTCGGATGCAACATCGCGCTCAGACATCTCTCGGGAGACGACATGCACCGTCACATGGCGGTCTTCACCAACAAGGCGATCGAGATCGGTGAACGTCTTGGCAACTGGTCGATGCGTGAACGGGCCTTCACACTCGAGCACTTCAGGCGCCAACAAGCCGACGTCCAGGGTGTTTCACAGGAACCATGGCCGCTCGATGATGAGGACATCCGCGTGATCACCGGGACCATGGGACGTTTTCCGGCGTTTCGAGATGTCGGCTGGCAGATTCTTCAAAATGCACAGGTTCTAGAGAGTGAATGAGAAAGGAGGTCACACCGATGATGAAAACACGACAGAACATGAAATCAGCACCCCTGCTCACGATCCTGCTCGGCATGCTTTGCTGGGGAGCCGTGGATCCCGTTGAGGCCGGACCAACCCGGTCTCGCTTCGACCGCTCGTATCCAACGATCGGCAAACTCGTTCAAACCGAGGCGCCACAGATCGGTCTGCTCATGACCGACCGGACCCTCGAAGCGAGGATCGTCGAACGATGGGTGGTTTCCGTGCCACCGTGGCATCAAGCCGCGATGCACCTCCGGCTTCCAGTGAAGCCCGATCGCACCGGACTTGTCGCTCGTCTGCCGGATTCAAGCCGGGAGCCGGTCGTAAGCGAAGCTTATGACGATGGTGACGACGGGGACGAAGAACCCACCATGACGGACTACGACTACCAGGAATGGTTGAACGCACGTGTGGTACCGGACCCGGACAAGGGTTCCTGAACGGATGATGGGGCCACTCGCAGACTCTGCGGGTGGCCCTTTGTTCAACAACCTCGTCTGTCTCGTTACCATGATCTGATGATGAGTGACGAGCCAAACACACGCAGCCCGAGCCCAGGCCTCCTGATGATCATTTCAGGGCCATCTGGAGTCGGGAAGACCACACTGATCGAGCGCTTGAATGAGAAGTTCGACTTCACGTTCAGTGTCTCGGCGACCACCAGACAACGAACCGAACACGAAACGGATGGCATCGACTACTACTTTCTGGACGAACCGACGTTCAAGCAATGGGTCGATGAAGACAAGTTTCTCGAACACGCCTGCGTCTTTGGAAGGTATTGGTACGGCACCCCCAAGCAGCCGATCGAAAAGAACATGGCGGAAGGACGAATCGTCCTGCTTGACATCGATGTCCAGGGTGCGCGACTGGTGAAGGCCGAGGAACCGGACACATTCAGCGTGTTCATCCTTCCACCATCGGAAGAAGCGCTGCACAAGCGATTGGTCGATCGTGGGCGAGAGAATGCCGAGATCATCGAGAGACGATTCTCGGAGGCGAAATCTGAGATCAAATCAGCCTATGAACTCGGCATCTATGACGCCATGGTCACCAATGACGACCTCGACAGGGCCGCCGATGAGCTGGACCATCTGCTTGAAGCAAGGCTCAGGAGAGCCGCTCGATCAGGCCCTGCAACAAGTCGTTGAAGACCTCATCGGGTCCCTGGCCGGCATCGATGCGAAGATACCGATCAGGATCTCGTTCGATCTGATCCAGATACCCGGCACGAACCCGTTCGTGGAACGCCCTGCCCTTGCGTTCCATCCGATCAAGTTCACCTGAAATGCGAGTCGACGCGATTTCGGTGTCGACATCGAGAATCACCACGAGGTCCGGCTTGGTCTCAGCCGTCGTGACATCACCGACGGACATGATTTCTTCGGGAGAAAGGCCTCCCCCGGTCCCCTGATAGGCCAGGGTCGATGAAATGAATCGATCGGCAAGGACGAAACGCTCGGCCTTGAGGGCGGGCTGAATGCGTTCTGCAATCAACTGAGCCCGGGACGCCATGTACAGCAGCATTTCAGTTCGCACGACCATCCGGTCATTGGCGGCATCAAGAAGGATTTCTCGAACCTGTTCGCCGATGGTGGTTCCACCAGGTTCACGAACATGCTCCATTTCGATTCCAAACCGAACACAGAATGCCTTCATACGACTCATCTGAGTCGATTTCCCACACCCATCAGGCCCATCGAGCACGATGAAACGACCCGGTAGAAGGGCGCGCAGGGACGTGGCACGGGAATCCGTGTCGACGAAGAGTGTTTCTTCTTCAGAACTCATATGGGGATGGTAGTGGAGACGGGGTATTTCGTGCGACCGATCCCATGACGTACCATCATGGAGACATGCAGATCGACATCAATGACCGCGCAAGACGCCGACTGGGACGGGTGACCCTCGATCCCGAGGCCAGACAACCCCGGGCTCACGTCGCCTCCAGCGACGAAGAGATCTTTCTGGACTGGGAAGGCACGCTTGACGATGCCGGAAACCTCAGAAGATGCCTCTCGTGCGGAAGCAGTCACTTGTTTCGAATCAAGACACTCCCCAGCGTGACCCCGATATTCGTGATTCTGGCCTTTGCCGGTACGGCAGTCAGTCTCTTCGGCTACGCGAACAACCCCATCATCCTTGCAGCCTTGATCCTGGTCATGATGGCGGAACTGATCATTCTGGTGGTCTCGAAAACCAAGATCGTCTGTTACCGATGCAGAAGCCGGTATGCGAACACACAGATCGCGAGATACCACCTGTCCTTCAATCAGCAGATTGCCGAGCTGGCGGTCAATCAGCCTGATGAAGCCGTGGCGGTCAGTGACCGTGACGAACCGGGAGAGGAACCGAATCAGAACCCTCGGATCGAATCACGTCGGGAGCGTCTCTCCAGGCTTCGTATAGAACATGTCGAGGAGGATCGTCTGGAGCAGACTCGACACCAGGACTCAGAGCACCATTCTTCGCAGGACTCAACTCCAGGTGGCCCAGACGACGATCCGGGAACCAAGCGCCATGATCCCGAGAGCGGCGACCGTTCCTCCGGTGAATGACAACCCGACCCGAGTCCCAAGACCCAGCAACCAGCTGGAAGAGATCCAGAGAATCAGACCAGCCACCGAGTATTGAATCGGATCGCTGAGATATCGTTCGGGAGCAGGCACGAACAAAGCGAGTCCCGACAACCAGAGACACGCTGAGATTCCGATAATGGCAGCCATGAAATTCCCAAATGGTCGATCCGAGATCAATGCCAGACAACCGAGTGAGATCAGACCACAGATCACACCGATGAGAAGCAGCACGGAAAACTGAACGAAGTCGAGAATACGAGCCGGCAACGAAACGCCATCGCTGGTGTTCTGAATGGGGACGGACTCCGTACCGGAGGTCGTGGCATCCGAGGCACCAGCGGGGTCGGTCGAGTCGGTCGAACGACCCACCTCTGATTCAAGGTCACTTGAAACGACCGGCGTCACACTCGCTGCGCGAGGGAAGATCGTTTCCACGTTGAAGAGAAAGCCGAGCCCGATCACGATGAAGGCGATGCAATTCAACACGGAAAGAAAACGAATCGAGCGGCCTGTCATCAGAGGAAGACGCCTCCCTTCGGCTTCGTCGCCAACTGAACCGTCACGTGAAATTTGTTGCGCATCATTTGCAGAGCTGTCTTCCATCTTGTCGATATCTCCTTTACGAGCACAGCTCGCTTTTGAAATCGCCTGCAAGCAGGTGAATTGGGGGAAGAACAATCGGGCACGCCGGACGTGCCCGGAGAGGCTGTCGCCTCAGGGATCTTCTTCGAGATATCACGAAACATCAATTGGAACACGCCTGAATGCGTCTCAACGGCCTGATCATCACACTTGCATGCAGCCTGTTGTCATCAATGGGATCCGGGGCATGGGGCATGACGACATCCGAGGCGAGCGACCGTGCTGAAGCCAATGAGTCCGCCGAGAGCATGCGGGTACGAGAGGCGTACATCACCGCTGGGTACGAACCGAGTTCGATCAACATGGGTGCCGTGATGTCTCAGGATGGCAAGACAGCGGATGAAGTCGTGATGGCGGACGGTGATGTCATTCGAGGAACGATCGTGGAGGAGAACGATGACGAGGTCGTACTGCTCCACCCCGTCTTCGAACAGATGCGGATTCCGCGCGACAGGATCCTGGCGGTGAAAAGGGGTGCACCAAGATCCGCACGACCGGGATTCGGTGAAATCATCACGGGTGCCGGCGTCAGGCCTCAAATAAGCAACCGTCAGATGCCGCCGAAGGTGACCGAGGCCCAGGCGACCGTTCAGAGTTCGGATGAGAAACCGGACGATCTGGAGAAGACGATCGACGCCTTGACCAATTTCGATCATTGGAATTTCGTGGTCGGTGCCGCGTTCGGCTTCGTCGAGAATGTGAACAGTGAATTCAACGTCCGCCTGAGCGCGCAAGCGGAGCACAACAGTGAGTTCGCACGTCTGAGAATCAACGGAGCGTATTTTCTCAACAGCACCAACGATGAAATCATCGACAACGACATCTCATTTTCCACCACTCAGGATTGGTTCTTTCCAGAGAGTGACTGGAGCATCTTCGCACGCGGAAGTTATCAGTGGGATGAATTCGAACTCTGGGAGCACAGAGTCAGCGCCTATGTGGGTCCCGGTTACAAGCTCTTCAACACGGAAAATCTCACCGTGGACACTCGCTTTGGTGCAGGTCTCACCTATGAATACGGGATTCCCCAGACCCTTCCGGAATTGCTCGCGTCGATCGAATGGACATGGCAGATCAATGACCGTCAGAAACTGGCCGGCACGTTCTCCTATGCACCCGAGGTGACCAATTTCAATCAGTTCAGATTGTCACTGAACGCAGAATGGAACTTTCAGCTTCAGGAAGCCGAGGGGCTCAGCTTCTACATCGGCCTCAAGGACGAATACCAGTCGATCGTGCCACAGGGTTCGACCCGCAACGATCTCCGATTGTTCGGCGGAATCAAATACGACTTCTGAGCCACGGGAGTCCGCTCACTCGGAGGGCTTCGGACGCCCTTCATCCTGGAAGATCGCACTGCCGACGCGGATGCAGTTGGCACCACACTCGATCGCGGACTCGAAGTCATTGCTCATGCCCATCGAGAGAATGTTGAAACGCGGACCGAGGTTGCCGCGTCGGCGAATCTCCTCGAAGAGTTCGCTGCACTGCTCGAAATTGTGACGGATGGTGGTTTCATCCTCGGTGTTCTCGGCCATGCACATCAACCCACGGACCTGGACATTGATCATGGTCTCGATCTGATCGATGATGTGAGGAACGGCAGGCGGTGTGATTCCGGTCTTCTTGGGCTCCCCACTGACGTTCACTTGAACGAGAACATCAACGGGTTCATCCCCCTTGGCGGCGATGGCCTGAATCTCCTCGGCCAATCGGAGTGAATCGACGGTCTGGATGAGTCGTGCTGATTTGATCGTCTTGCGGGCTTTGTTTCGCTGCAGATGTCCGATCATGTGCCAATTGACACCGTCGGGAAGTGTCTCGGAACCAGGAGATGAGATTTCTCCCATCCTCTCGATCCAGTCACTGATCTGAGCCGAGCGCTGCTCGAGCTGCTGGGCACGGCTTTCACCGAAATGAACATGGCCGGCAGATATCAATTCTCGAATCTGCTCGAGCGTGCCGTACTTTGAAACCAGGACGACGATGATGTCCCTCCCGGTTCGGCCGGACCGCTTGGCGGCAGCTTCAACTCGTTCCAACAGGGCGTTGTATCGACCGATGATCCCGAGATCGTCCACGGGGGGCGTTGACTCGGACGAGGGATTGGGTGTCGTGACCATACAGTGAGGATAGAGAGCTGAATGACATTCTGGCAACCCGAAAGACACACGAAGTTCTCTTCCGAGCTAACCTCCGAACATGGAAAAATCAGACGAACGCAGCGAGGGCGAATCTTCGGGACCCTGTCTTCTGATCATTCGAGATGGCTGGGGAGAGAATCCCAATACCGAAGAAGCCGAGTTCAATGCCGTGCTTGCCGCGAAAACTCCGGTTGCAGACGCCCTCAAGGAAGACTGGCCGAGCACCTTCGTCCGAACGAGCGGACCCGATGTCGGGCTTCCACTCTCTGGTGATGAGCCGGTCATGGGCAATTCGGAGGTCGGACACCAGAACATCGGCGCCGGGAGAATCGTCGATCAGGAGCTCCAGAGGATCAGTCGCGCCATCGAAGTCGGTGATTTTTTCGAGAATCCAGGCCTTGAGTCCGCATTCGAGCATGCCAGAGAGACCGGTGGGTCGGTTCATCTCCTCGGGCTGGTGAGTGATGGTCAGGTCCACAGTGACATGGGCCACCTGTTCGCACTCGTCGACTCAGCCGTGAAGAAAAACTGGCCGACGGAGCGATTCCATGTCCACGCGATCACGGATGGACGCGACACCGTTCCAACCAGTGGCCTGCGGTTTCTGTCGAAACTCGAAACCAAACTGGCCGACTGCGGGTTCGCGCCGACCGCCTCGGTGCTGGGTCGATACTGGGCCATGGACAGGGATCATCGGTGGGAACGTATCCAGAGAGCCTACGAATGCCTCGTCGAAGCACCCGAAGATCCGCGACGTGATGCCATCGAAGCGCTGGAGCGACATTATGCCGATCCAGAGGAGGCGACTCTGCAAGGAGATGAATTCATGCCACCCACCGCGATCGGAGCGTCGCCCGCCCGGGCAGCCGAATCTCGAATCAAGGATGGAGACTCGGTGATCTTCTTCAATTTCAGAGGAGACCGACCAAGAGAGATCGCCAAAGCCATGGTTCTCGAGGATGACGCCCTGAGGGAAGAACCCAGGGGTGGCTTTGTCAGGACGCAAAGACTCGAGAACATTCGATTCACGGGTCTGACCCGATATCAGAAGGGTCTTCCGATTTCAGTGATCTTTGAGAAGGTCGAGAGACTTTCTGAAACCCTCGGAGAAACGATCGCCCAGGCCGGCCGAACACAGCTGCGCTGTGCGGAGACGGAGAAATTCCCCCACGTCACCTTCTTCTTCAATGACTACAGAGAAGAACCCTTCGAGGGTGAACGAAGAATTCTCATCCAGAGCCCGACCGAGGTCGCGACCTACGATCAGAAACCGGAGATGAGTGCGGAGGCGGTTTGCAAGGCGGTTCTCGAGCGCCTTGATTCAAACGATTGCGAATCCTTGATCGTCGTGAATTTCGCCAATGGAGACATGGTGGGTCACACCGGCGTGTTCGAGGCCGCGAGGACGGCGTGCGAAGTGGTCGATGACTGCGTGGGTCGTCTGATCGAAGCGACCCTGTCCAAGGGAGGAAGCCTTCTCATCACGGCTGACCATGGAAACGCAGAGCGGATGTGGAACATGAAAGAAGCGTGCCCCCATACGGCACACACGAACTTCGATGTCCCACTGCATCTGGTGGGTGCACGATGGAAGAACGTACGGCTTCGAAAGAACGGTCGACTCGCCGACATCGGACCAACCATTCTTGAAATGATGGATGTTCCGATCCCCGAGCCGATGACGGGTCGAAGCCTGATCGAGCACTGATCAGTTAGAATGGATCCCGATGACGCTACCAAGTTCACCAAAATGGCACGCACGGTTTCTGAGCCTCTCGGACGAGATCGCCTCATGGAGCAAGGATCCAAGTCGTGGCGTCGGCGCGATCATCGTGAGTCAACACCACCAGATCGTCGCCACGGGATTCAACGGACTCCCACGTGGCATGGAAGACACGCCCCAGCGACTTCAGAGGCCGGTCAAATACGACCTCGTCGTGCATGCCGAACTCAACGCCATCATCCAGTGTGCGAGAAACGGTGTGACACCGATCGGCTGCACGATCTACTCCTCCTTCAGTCCCTGTGTCCACTGCGCGATTGCAATCGCTCAGGCGGGATTGAGCAGAGTGATCACCTATCGTCTGGATGAGGATGATGATCGATGGGTCGAAAGCATCGGCAAGGCGATGGCGGTCTTCGAGGAAGCCGGCATCGAATACATCCAGATCCCGCGAGACATCGACTGACACATGGTCGGCTGGTCAGTCGGTGATCGGTCGAAGTTCGATTCGGTGCAGGAACATCAAGGACTGTTCGGAATCCTGCATGGGCTGGAATGTGACGACGGGATCATCCTGGCTCAACTCCAGCTCACCGATCATGATCGGCCTGGGTTCGAACCAGTTGGCCGTGGGCAGGGCGACGGAATCGATCGAACCACGAGAGGTTCCCAGTTCGTAGGATCTTCCGGCAGCCTCGTTGTCGCAGGACTGTTCGACCCAGATTTCATAGGCGCCGGGACTTGGGTCATCAAGAACCCACAGAACCTCGTCGCGTGTCGAGCGCAAAGCTCCGATGCAGATCTGCGTACGATTCATTCTGCGACTGGGAAGGTACTCGAACTGCACGGATGGCCCGAAGAGCTGGGCTGATGAGGCGTCAAGTCTGTAGACGCCCCGATCATTCGGCTTGATGGGGAGCTGGAGGGATCGTGGATCCTGGGGCTTCCATGCCTTGATCATGTCACCACCTTGACGCATTCTCTTCAGCGCGGAACGAATGACCGCGCCGGGGAGGGCGAAGGTCTTGGTTCGATCACTTCGAGCGATGTTCATCCCGATGAAGCGACCGCCCAGGTCGACCAGGGCACCACCACACTGATTGGGGAGCAGGAGACCGTCGTGTTGGATGACCTCACCGAAACCGGTGTCATGGCGGTTCACGCGGGAGGCGAAGTTGCCCACCTCGTTTTCAAACGCGGAGAAGTTTCGGTACCCCAGACGAGTTCGAATCACGTCGACGAGTTCACCACGACGACGCGAGATCTCGATGGTGTCACCCGCTCGATATCCGGAAAGTGCCTTGATCAATGCATCTCGACCACGCAAGGGCTTCTGGTCGATGGAAAGAATGATGTCGCCGGTGCGAATACCGGAACGAGATGCGGAGGAACCCGGCACGACCTGCTGGATCATCGCACCACCCTCCCTGGAATCAAGCGGAGTGGAGCCCACACCGAGAAATGCCCGGTCGTAGAAACTCAGGTCGGACTTGTACGTGTCGAGTTCACAGATTCCAAATGAGATCGCTTGCGCATCTGGACCGGCGGAAATCAGGATGGTTCCGGCATCGATCGAATGGTCTTCATCGATCGGAGCTGCGGTCCAGTCTCCGGGTGGAAGTTGAAGCAGCAGGAGATCGAGTTTTCCATCAAGTGCAAGGGGCCGGGCCTTGATCAAGAGGCCCGAAGCGGTTCCAACCTCGATGGATTCGTTTCGAGGATCGATCTCCGAGGCCTTGGTGAGGACCAGACCGCTTTCATCGACGATCAGTCCGAGTGAGATCTGCTGACCGCCGCTCATGATTCGAACGACCCAGTCACCCGCATCCCAGGTCGCCGACGTGAGAACGTTCAACATCGAAGGTTCGTCGCGACCCGAACGAGCGTCATAGGGATCGAAGATGATCGGAGAGGTCGAAGGGACATCATTCAAAAGCTGGAAGTCATTCTCGAGCTTCGGGAGTGTCGCGCCTCCGGAGACACAGAACAGCATCTGATCGAAGCGGTCGAGGGCCACCTCGATGGCGGTCGCGGCATTTTCGTGGGGATGTCGCGCCACGGATTCGTTGATTCCCACGATGAGCCCGTCGAGTGTGAACAAGGGGCCGCCGGAATCACCGACGTTGAGTGGGGAGTCCATGGTCAGGACGTAGTCGTGGTTGCCGGTGATTCGACCGATACGAGCGGGTGGTGGTCTCCATGGCTGGGTTTCCACGCCGTGGGTGTGACCGAACGCGAGAACCCAGTCTCCAACCTCGACCTTGGTGGAATCACCCAGGCGGGCTTCGGCCAGGGGTGCGTGTTCGATGGTCTCGAGCTGCTTGGGATCGAAGGCGATCAGACCGCAGTCCTCCTGGCCGTCGAGATACTGCCCGAGCGTTTCACCATCGATTCGTGTCCCGTCATGCAGGAAGATCTTCACCGGAAGATGTGCCGTGCGACCGACGTGCCCCGCCGTCAGAATGAGGCCGTTTTCAAGATCGATGATGGAACCCGACCCACCTGCAATGGCTGGTGGGCGACCACGTCCCTGGGAGAATGAGATTTCGAGACCCACCACGGAAGGTCTGAGTTCATCGATGAGCCCGATGACGGTCTTTTCGATGTCACGGGCTTCCTCGATGGTCTCGAAGGAGTCCTCATCGATCGAGGCGGATGCGAGAGGACTGAACGCGAGGATGGTGAGTGCGAAACAGGGGGAAAGAACATGGGAGCGGATCAGTTGTGGCCACAGATTTCTCGACTTCAGGGCGTCCAACATCACACGGTTCCTTTCCTACGATCCCTGAAAGTCATGGATCGGCAGTGGTCATATCAAGACAATGCTCGGGGGTTGCTGAGCATTTCGACCGGATTTCCACCAGCCTGAAGGAGAGAATCGAGGGTTTCGACCACAAGAGTCGGAGGTCCGGGGAGATCCTCGAGTGGACCGGAATGTCCGTACCCACCCTGGACGGCAATGAACTGTATCCCTGCCGCGTGGCTCGATCGAGCATCCGTTTCAGAATCCCCAATCATCCACGAACCCTTCGAACCAAGAGATCGAGCCGCATGAAGCAGAGGCTCCGGATCTGGTTTCTTCACGGACAACGTGTTGCCGCAGACTACTACGTCGAAAAACGAGCTCAGTTCGAGTTGTTTCAAGACTGCCTGAGTCGGAATCGTGTCCTTGTTGGTGACGAGACCCACCCCGTATCCATTGGATCGAAGTGCCGACAAAAGAGCCTCTGCGCCCGAAAGAAGCCTTGTTTTCGTGAAATTCGTGGCCAGATAGGCCTCTCGAAACAGGCCGATCGCGCGTCTGAACTCCTCGTCAGCCGCAGCATCATCGAACGTTTTCGTCAAACAACGGTGTATCAGCTGCGCAAGACCGTGTCCGATCCAACCTTCGACATCGGTCAGAGTGACTGAAGGATGACCGAGTACCGACAACATCTCGTTGGCAGCTCGGGTCAGATCCTCTGATGAATCGATCAATGTGCCATCAAGATCAAAGAGAACCGAGATCTGATCTGGCCTCATCGATGACACTTTCCTGACAGGTGGGGCTCGGAACTCAGGGCTCGAGGTGCGCTTCAAGGCGTTCGATCGGGAACAGTCGACCGGGACTCGCGACATGCGCGTTCAGGTCCGAGTGGAGGACCACCCGGGATGCGGGGATGTCCTGACGAACCTGAAGAGCTCGAACGAGATCGACCAACGCCCGCATCTGAGCCTCGGTGAACTCGGATCGATCGCCATGGCCGACCAGACAGATGCCGATGGCCGTTCGATTCATCTGGTCCGCACGACGTTGTTCAGAGCTGTCGGGATTCGGTGCCGCAGCCACATGGGCACCGGCAAGCTGGCTGTTCCAGCGATAGGAGGCCTCGACCACGCCGTCACTGAGTCCATTGCCATTGCCGATCACGAAGTGGTACCCGAGGCCATTCAGACCGGCTTGACGGGCTTCAGCATCAAGCTCGCGGACCGTGCCTGAAAGAGAACCGGAATCATGGATCACGATCATTTCCCAGCGACTGTCGATGTCACCTTCGGGACGTGTCTGAATGCCGGGCTGAGACGTCTCGGAGTCACTGATGATCACAGGTTTGGTGGCGGCGAATGCATTGACGGGGCCGAAATCCTCGCCACTGATCAACAGCATGCCGGTGACCGCGGTCATCGAGGTGACGAATGCGGCCAGAACGACCTTGGTTCGGGTGGACGTTCGAGTCGTCCTGGTGTTGTTTCGTCCGCGTCTGCTCACTGAGTCCGTCCCTGGGTCAGTCTTCAATCGATCCGTCTGTTCTTCGAGGATACCTAGTCCATCGGACCCACAACCATAAACGCTTCAGCAATGGGGAAAAATTGACGGAGCAGGGCTCAGCTGGGGCTGAGGCGTGCCCGCAGTGCCGGTTTCGGTTCGCCGAAGACGTCCGGGACGACAAGCGGCACGAACTTCTGTCGCATGCGGTCATAAGTCTCGAACTGCGTTCGTGGAGATTCCTCTGGGAAGAGAGCTCGTTGGCATCCGGTCGAGTAAAACACCGAGAAAACCAGCCCAATCAAGCACGTACGGAGCAGACGAACATTCGATCTTCGAGGAGGCATGTCGTCATGATAACCAAGTCGGACACGTGCCATCAGGGTGTGAACCTTCGAACTCGGACGGGCCGCTCATCCCGCAGCCCCGGTCGATCACCTGCACCGTTCTCGAAAAGCGTCACCACATCAAGAGAATCAGGAAGCCCTTCATGAAGGGACCCGTTCAATGGGACCTCGAAGACGTACCCGGAGCCCATGAGGCCACCCCGCCAGGCATCTCGAACCTCGGTGGGCGTGAAGACCTGCTGGGCCAGGAGCATGGGATCGTCCTGGACCGAAACCCCCACCACGGTGACGGAAAGCGATCCAACGACCTGAAGAAAACGACCTCGGTCGTCAGAGGGTGACATCCTCAGGATCAGATGCGAAGGGCCCGAGTCCCCGTCAAGGGGCTCCACGAGGCTGGAATCTTGAATCGTCATGGAAATGAGCCGAGGTGTCGCCTCAGACAGCTGAACCCCCACGGGGTCTGAGTCTGATTCAGCCTCTGACACTCTCACCTTCAAGCCTTCGTTCTCACGCTTCAGGGTTTGATTCTCCTCCTGGAGCACGGCATTTCGATCACGCGCGGTGTCATCGCTTGATGGTGAAAGAACCGTGACCCGACAACCGGTGATGGTCAAGGCGAGGAAAAGAAGCGTCAAGGTGAAAGGTACGAACCGAACTGGTCGGATGTCATCGAGAGAGATCATCGATTTCCTTATCGGGAGAGAGGTGACTGGCTTGCGCGACTTGAAAGGCCAGCTGTTCGAAACTCAGGGTGAAATCGACGTTGGACACAATGACGTCGGTGCTCAACTCGAGACGCCGCGGAGCGAAGTTGAGGATACCGTCGATGCCGTATTCAACGAGACGATCGGCGACACCCTGTGCGGCATGCGATGGCACCGCGATGATTCCCAGTCGGACACCACTGTTTTCAAGGGTCGTTTCCAGTTCGGAAATGGGCTGAACCGTTCGCTTGTTGAGCACCAGCCCCCAGGAACCGGGGTCGGAGTCGAAGACGGACGTGATGTGGAAATTGAGTTCATCGAAGGGTCGGTAGGAAAGCAGCGCCCGACCGATGTTGCCTGCTCCGATCAATGCCGCGTTCCAGATCAGGTCTCGACCGAGAATTCGTCGCAGGTTCTCATGCAGCTTCCGGACGTCGTAGCCAACCCCGGAATGGCCGAACTGACCGACGAAGGTCAGATCCTTTCTGACCTGGGCATCAGTCAGCCCCAGAAGCGCACCGATCTGCTTGGAACTGACCATCGTGCGATTGGCCGAGAGAAGCACGACAAGCTCTCTGAGATAGAGGCTGAGTCGCCGAGCCGTCGGTCGAGGAATGTTCTGCTTGCCGTCCACACCGAGAGTTTATCACGGACCACTGAAGTACAATGATCCCATGCACATGTCCGATGTCATCAAGCGGGATACCACCACGTTCAGTTTCGAATTTTTCCCACCGAGCACCGATAAGAGCTGGGAGAAACTCGAGGAAACGATCGATGAACTGACCAAACTGGGACCGAGTTTCGTTTCAGTGACCTACGGGGCGGGCGGTTCGACAAGAACCAAGACCCACGAATTGGTGCGTCGCCTGAAGGAACGCTCGGGCCTCGATCCAGTCCCTCACCTCACATGCGTCGAGCACGACTCCGCTCAGATCCACGACATTCTCAAAGCCTACGCAGACGCCGGAATCTCAAACATTCTGGCACTCAGAGGTGACGCACCTTCCGGAGCGAGATCAGGCGATCACTTCAAGCACTTTCCATATGCCGCGGATCTCATCAGGACCATCTCTGAATTCAATCGATCCGGAGCGCACCCCGATCCCCGTGGATTTTCGATCGGCGCGGCAGGCTTCCCTGAAGGACACCCTGAAACTCCCAACACGCTTGCCCAGATGGACCACCTCAAGAGCAAGGTGGATGAAGGCGTGGACTGGATCTGCAGTCAGATGTTCTTCGACAACAGAAACTTTCTCGATTGGAAGGAGCGCTGTCGGCTGAAGGGGATCGACGTTCCCATCTTTGCGGGCATCATGCCGGTGACATCGCTCTCGGGTCTGAAGCGAATGGCGGAGCTTGCAGCAGGAACCAATTTTCCCGCGCCACTTCTCAGAGCACTCGAACGAGCGGGCCCCGACCCCAGAAACATCGAACGTGTCGGAATACATTGGGCGACCGAGCAATGCCTTCAGCTCATGGATGAAGGCGTGCAGGGCATCCATTTCTACACCTTGAACAGATCGAAGGCGACGATTGAGATCTACAAATCACTCGGCGTGAATGATTCCGAACAACTCCGCGGAAGAAGAGAACCAGAGATCACGATCGTCAAGCGGTGAGATCGACGCGGACATGATCAGGGCCATCATCCCTGCCGGTCTCGTCCTTCGAATCATCGGAGTCGCATTCGTCACGAGTCCGTCCACCGGACCCGTGCCCTTCGTGACCAGGGTCTCGGACAGCATCGGCTTCTTCGACACCCGCGACTCTCAAACGCACGGAATCGGAAATTCGACGAGAGGACTCACTGGCCGCACGTTCGCGGTCCTTGTCCTTGGCCACCGACTGCTGGGCCTGGGCCAGCTGTGCAAGGGCGCTCTCAAGTCCTCCACCGATCATGCTCATGACTCTTTCATCGGCAGATGAGGGGCCTTCTCATGAGGTTGTGGAAGGTTTCAAAGTGCTTGAGAGCAGCACGTTCGGTGCAGATGGGACAAACTCCGCGGAAATCGGTAGGAGATGCCGAATGTACGGCCGGTAACCTGGACTGGCTGTCATGGAAAAATCAAGGTTCCATGTTCGAGGGCCCCACACCCAACCAGATCTTCGCGAGAAAACCGGACAGGAAGAGGTCGCCATCGGTTTCGTCCATGAGCTTGAGACCCTCTTCGATCGTCTCAGGCTCCCCGAGAAGCTTTCCGACATAGGCAAGACACAACCCATAGGACGGGAGATCTGTGCCACGACCGATGCGAGTTCGAATCTTGTTCTCGGCGATCTTGAGTCGGATCACGTTGGGCTGGAACTGCTGATCGAGAACCATGCCTGCCATCTCGGGATAGGCCGTGAAGAGCTTTTTCAACGAAAATGAAGTGGACAGATAGAGCCCGGCGCCCAGCTGGCTGGTGGCGCGGCCGAGGAGAGCGAGTGGGTTGCCCGGATTGATGGCGAGTATCTCATCGAAGCTTTGTTCGGCATCGAAATAGGAACCCCGACGCAGAAGCTCCTCGCCTTTTTCCATGAGTGTGCGAATTCGACCTTGCTGACCTTCGAGAAACGAATCGATGGAACCACCATTTCGAATCATCTCAAGCGATCGATCGATGAATGCCTCGCGTTCTTCACGTTCGATTCGTTCCTCACGTTCGTCTGCCGACTCGTTTTCGGGCTCTTCGGTGGCTTCGGTCTCGGGACTCTCGGCATCACTCTCATCGAGACTTTCGATGTATGACAAGAGGTCGAAATTTTCGGAATCCTCTCCGCTGGGAGTGACCTCCGACGCCACACGTCTCAACCGGTTGAGGTCGTTTCTGATCTCAGTGAGCAAGGCGGGATCGACTGCGATCGAGACATCGTCTCGTTCAGCGTAGGTCTCGACCATCTGTCGGATCGCCCTCTGATAGGCGTCCATCGTCTTGTTGGCACCAACGCCTGAATCGCCCTCGGGCTGCGGCGCTCCGAAGTTCGGATTCAGCAGCAATTCGGGGGGCACGGAGCCAGATGATGACAGGTAGGGAGAACCCACCTGTTCCTCGCTGAGCTCGCCTCGTGAAATACTGTCAAGCAATGATGCACGCTGAAACGTGTTCAGTGTGCCGTAATCCAGACCCGAAAACAACAACTGTCTTCGGTAGACACCCTGCAGGTCGTTTGATTCGACGACCATCGGAATGATATTTCCACTGTCATTCTGCATCTGCATGAATCTGATGGAACTTGGTGAGACCGTGGTGTCATAGAGGGTGGAGGAACCATTGGATGCGTACATACGATCCAGTCTGATTCGATTCTGGTTGATCTGACTGCCCTGGAAGGATCCGTAGACGCCTTCAGCGGGCGTGAAATCCCGTCGATATTCGAACATCCCAAGACCTGAAGCGTTCAGATAGTTCTGGTTGGCCAGACCGGATGTGACGAAATCGATCTGGGACAAGGCGGAACCCTGAAGCTCGTTGAAGATGTCGTCGCTTCCAAGTTGGCCTCGGAAGTCGTTCACTCCGAAAGAGCCCTCCTCCAGGCCGAGTTGCCGAGCTTCGGCATCAAGTCGGAAGTTGCGACCGCCGGCAAGCCCTCCGGTTACGGCAAGATTGCCGAGGCTGTAGTCCCGTTGAGTGTTCCTGATGTTTCCCCGCATGCGCTGGCCTGAGGGATTCATCTGGAGATTGTTGTCCAATGCGTTGCCATTGGAACCACCAAGATCATTCTGAAGTGCGTTCTGAGCGTGTCCCTGAGCGGCGCACAACGAGAAGAGGGCGATCGCCAGAGACGAGCGTGTGCGCGAGAGGGTGAGAGGAAGGCATGAAGGGTGGTGTGACATGGGCGGACTCCGAATGGTGAAGACACTACTTTATCGGTTCGCCGCAGTTGTCAAAGACCAAACAGCGCCTGATTCGTCTCAGACACTGGAAATCGGCTCTTCGATCGCAGGAGCGAGGTCGAGTGAGTCCAGATATTCATCGAGTCGTTCCGGTTCTGATGCTGCGAGGGCATAGAAGAAACCATCCATGATCCAGAAGCTGAGGCTCAATCGTGCACCGACGCCACCCACCAGGTCACGGTGAATGGCACCCTCTTCAACGATCCTGGGGGTTCCGAACTCATCACGCAGATAGAGCGATTGGGGATTTTCAGTGAGAGCTTGAACCAGCAGGACCACTCCATCCCCGGCATCAGAAGCGCTGTCTTCGGGGAGGTAGAACACGGAGAAACCGGACTCAGGACCGTCGTCGGACGTTCGCAGGGCGGTGAGATCGACCTTGTCGTCGACGGCAACGATCTCGAAAGTCGAGGAACGTGGAAGAAACGGTGGGTCGACCGAACCGAAGCGATCCCGTATCAACCCTTCCAGAACCTGGTTGGAAACCGGATCCGGTCTGGAATTCGAACGTCTGATGCTTCTGGACATCTTCTGAAGCGTGCGAAAATACACCGAGGGAATTCCCTGAAGCAGATCAACGACCGGCTGCCCGGAGACGAACTGACCGCGACGATAGTCCGAGACACGAGGACCGAAGACACCGAGCAGGATCGAGAACAACACGATCAGAAGAACGCCAAAGACCGCGAGCGGGTTCGCTCTCTGACTTCTCTGCTTCGCCGACTGGCGTGATGATGGTTCTGGGTGCATGCGGTGATCTCACGTAGAATGGGACTCATGGTAGATCGGGAGTCCTTCCGATGTCTCCAAATTCGAACGGAATCGCTCTTAGGACACGAGGCAGACAGAACACGATGGCCTACATCACCACACCGATCTACTACGTCAACGACAAGCCGCACATCGGCCATGCCTATACGACAACCCTGTGCGACATCTGGGCGAGATCGATGCGTGCCCGAGGTGAAGACGTCTTCTTTCTGACGGGCACGGATGAACATGGGCTCAAGGTCGAGAAGTCCGCGCGAGAACGGGGAATCTCCCCCCAGGAACTCGCGGATGAGAATGCCTCCGAGTTCCGCAAGGTGATGGATCTGTTCGGGCTGACCTACGACGACTTCATCAGAACGACTCAGGACCGACACGTGAACCAGGTGCAGACCGCGGTCACACGGCTCCTCGAATCCGGGGACGTCTACCTTGGTGAATTCGAAGGGTGGTACGACGAGGGGCAGGAGGAGTACCACACCGAGACGAAGGCGAAGGAACTTGAATACAAGTCACCGATCTCACAGAAGCCCCTGGTCCGAGCGACTCAGACCAATTACTTCTTTCGTCTGAGTGCCTATCAGGAACGTCTGGAAAAGCTGTTCGACGAACGACCGGACTTCGTGAAGCCGGGAGCTCGACGGAACGAGGTGCTGGGTAGACTGCGCGGTGGTCTTCAGGATGTTCCCATCACGCGAACGAATTTTGAATGGGGAATCCCATTTCCGGGCGATGAAGAACACGTGATCTACGTGTGGATCGATGCCTTGATGAACTACGCCACCGGCGTTGGGATGTGTGAATCACCCCTGGGTGAACGGTCGAAGTACTGGCCCGCCGACTACCACGTGATCGGCAAGGAGATTCTCTGGTTCCACGCCGTGATATGGCCTGCCGTGCTGATGGCGTTGGAACTCGAACAACCAGGCTGCATCTACGCACACTCCTTCTGGATCAGTGAGGGTCAGAAGATGTCGAAGTCCCTGGGCAACTTCATCGATCTTGAACAACTGCAGAACTACATGGACTCCTACGGGCAGGATTCACTTCGGTATTTCCTTGCGACCCAGGGACCGTTGGGTGCGACGGATTCGGACTTCTCACGATCCCATTTCCACGAGACGTACACGACGGATCTGGTGAACACCATCGGAAACTGTGCCAGCCGAACCTCCGCCATGATCGGAAAGTACTGCGACGGACTCTGCCCGAAGGACTCGGGCGTGTTGGTCGGCGATGATGTCGATTGGCGGGTGTTCACCAAGGAAAGGGTGGATGCGTCGCTCGATTCGATGAAGGACTTCGACCTTGCAGGTGCGATCGCGGAAGCGATGAAGATCGTTCGTCAGGTCGACAACTTCATCAACGACACCGAACCATTCAAGCTCGCGAAGAATCCCGAGTCGTCGGAACGTGTGAACGACATCCTGTACCGATGCGCGGAGGCGATACGAATCGCATGCTGTCTGCTGGAACCGGTCATGCCGACCAGAATGGAATCACTCAGAACGACATGGAACCTGGGTGACGCGAAGCGGCGACGTTCGGTGCGGAATGCGATCTGGGGACGCCTTCAGGAGGGAACCGGGATCGAAAAGGTCGCGTTGTTCCCGAGGGTCGAGTTCACTGAATCACCGGAGTGATCCGAAGACCGGATCCAGGGGCCTCGGCATCAGTCCGCCGTCTTCTCCGGTGGATCCTTCTTGTCACCACCGTTGAGCAGGTCGCCGATCCCCTCGCCGATTCCCTTGAGGGTGTCGGAGACATCCTTGGCACCGGATGACTTTCCCGATGTCGGAGATCGACTTGACGACGTTCTGGAGGCCCTTGCCGCCATCGAACTGCACGTCGCCGAAGTCGAAGGACGTCAGATTCGAGAGTCCACCCTCGATTCCCTGCATCATGATCGCGGGGATTTCGGAGGGTGCCGCCTTGATGACCGCATCGACCACCGACTGGACGACGATGGCGATGAGTTGATCGAGATCCGCGCGCGTTCTGCTTCTTGCCGATGTCCTTGATGATGATCTTGTTGATCGTGATCGTGGAGGGTGCGGTCGCCTTCGAGATGGGTTCGACCGCGACGGAGACCTTGACGTTGGTGACCCTCAGCTCGTCGATGATGAACCTGCGGGATGA
>CASICI010000006.1 GCA_949373145.1 uncultured Phycisphaerales bacterium | reverse complement strand
GCATGACGGGGTGTTTCCGAATTCGCTCAGTGAGTCGCCGATCACATAGGTGGTGAAGTTGGCTCGTCCGTCGCTGCCGTTTCCGGTGTTGATCGCATAACGGTCCTGAGAGTCATCGATGATGATCATGTCCATGTCGGCATCGCCGTCGAGGTCATCCACCTTGAAGTGGTAGGGCGCACCCGAATAGACCAGATCGGTGTTGAAATCGGTGCCTGGCGTGGTGCCTTCGTTGTAGAAGATCTCGACGATGTTGGCGCCGAGCGTGTTGCACGCGGCGATGTCGATCTTGCCGTCGTTGTTGAAGTCCGCGGCCTCGGCGGCATTTCCGAAATCCGTCGAGAGTTCGGAGCTGGTCATGACCGTGTTCAACGTGTCATAGAAGTAACCGGGACCGGGGCCCGCAGGATCGTCTCCCCAGTTGAAGAGGAGTTTGGCGTTGTAGTCATCCGAGGAATTTTCGGGAGGACTCGCCTGGCACTCTCCGGGGTCGTTGGTGTCACCGTCACCGTTGATGTCGATGCAGTAGGTGCCACTCGTCTCTGGAGTGTCGTAATCCGTGTAGAACAGGTCGACATAGCCGTCGCCGTTGAAGTCGGCCCATGCGATGTCACAGAAACGAGGGTTTGCGACGCTGCCGTTGATCGCGAACATCTCTGGAATTCGAAGGTGCTCGTGCTTGAAGCCGAGCCAGTTGCCGTTCTGGTCGTTGCCGAGGTTCAAGTGGACTCTGGGCTGGCCGAGTGTCCAGTCCATGTCGTCACTCATCGTGGTGGCTGTGACCAGATCGAGGAATCCGTCGTTGTTCACGTCCATGGCTTCGACGTTGCGGTCGTTGGAGGGTGCGGCGAAACCGTCGTCTCCCGCGAGGTCGGAACTCGTGGCGAATTCATCGGTGCGGTCGGTCAGGACACCGTCCTCGTTCATCAACAGCAGGTTGGGCCATCCGCCTTCGATGGAACCGACGAATTTGATGGCGACGGCGACGTCGACATCTCCATCGTTGTCGAAGTCTCCCCAGGTGATGTCCTTCTCGAGATTGAGATATTCGAATGTGGGATCGAGAATCAGTCTCTCGTCGGTCTCATTCACCAGTTCAAGAGTGTTGAACTGAGCGTGTGCCAATCCTGCTGGAAGCAGCAGGCTTGCAAGTGTGATGATTCTGAGTTCGGATCGCATGATTTTCTGCTCCAGAGTCGTTGCAGTGGGAAGCGGTCTGTCCGCTGTGGGTGTGGGGTGGGGAAATTCGTGTCTGTCTTTTCAGCCGCCTGAGCATGGGCCCCAGTTGGCGAGTACCAATGAGAGGTCCGCGCCTGTGATCTGTCCGTCTCCATCGAGATCGGCACTGGCATTGGCGGTACCCCATGCAGAGAGGATGACTGCAAGGTCGGGGCCACCGACGCTGCCGTCTCCGTTGATGTCGGCGATGCAGACGCAGGCGTCCAGGACACCATCGTCGTCATCGTCCAGCGAGGAGTCTTCGAGGATTTCGAGCAGATCGGCGGTGCCATTGTCGTTGCAATCCTCGGGCGTCACGTCCAAGGCTTCCATGAGGAAGGCCGCATCGTCAAGGTCGGCGTCGCCGTCCTGGTCGATGTCGCCGATCGCGCACGCGTCGTCGGGCGTGATCACGTTGTCCTGTTCGAAGCACTGCTTGAAGGCCTCGAAGTCATTCATGTCCACATCTTCATCGCCGTCGTAGTCGAATTCGATTCTGCCGAGCGAGTCCAGGAATTGAATCAACGAATCCTTCTCGCTCTGGGACAGAGCCGCGAAAAGCGCCATGCTGTCACTGGCTTCTCCGAAGAGACCGTGTTCGGTGATGGCCGTGGTCACGCGTGCTTCGAAGTCGCCGCTGCCCGCTCGTCCATCATGAAGCATGGCCTGTCGCCAGCGAAGTCCCCAGAGAGGCGGTGTCCTCATTTCACATTCGAAGGCATCGCCAAGTCGCACGCCATCGCCCAGAGTTCCCATGCAATGCAGAAGGAAATCACCATAGGGCTTGAAATCGCGGTTTCTCAGGAAGGATTCGAGTGCGGGGTCATCCGCGGTCGTCAGGGTCGGTGAGTGGCATGCGGCACATCCCACGTTGTTGAAGATCGCTTCGCCGGTCATGCCCGACTTCGGGGTCTGGGGCGGGGGGGCGAGATATCGCTGATACGTGGTCACTCGGTCGATGAATTCAAGGCCGTTCGCGTCGGGCTGATCTTCCGGGTCCGCCACGGTGTCACAGGTATCCAGAAGCGCCTCGTCACCGTTCGGTGCGAGTTCATCCGGCAGCAGTCTGTTGGTGAGTCCCATTTCACCGAGTGAAGCGTCCGCGCTGAAACTCAGCACCGTGGGCAGTTGCGCCTTCCAGCCGAATCGGCCGACGCGGGTCACGCCGGGCGCTTCGAGTGCTTCGCTCACGCTGGCGCGTCCACTCACACCGTCGCCGTCACTGTCGAAAGGGTCTTCCATGGCGAGCAGCGTCGAATCGGCAATTGCCTCCACGAGTCCGTAGGCCAGTGCGCCATTGGTGATGTGATTCACCACGATCGAGGCTTCCGCGGGAATCTCTTCGTGGCATTCACTGTTGATGGCGCTGAGCTGATGGACAGGGCCGCCAAGGTGCGTCAGATCGACGAAGGAACCTTTGTCATCTCCGCCGAAGAACGTCACTTCGATGGTGCCGGGACCACCGACGATGGTTCCGGTGCCGTGGCATGACTGGCAGTTCGATTTGTTGAACAGAGGTCCAAGCCCCTGAGCGATCGTGACTGGTGTGCCGTAGTCGATTCTGCCCTGAAGCCACGCATCGAATTGGGCATTCGAGAGCTCTCGGAATGGTTCTCCACTTCGTTCCTGCAAGGCGAGGTCGTCTCCGGCAGAGCCCAGAAGGGGGCTGCCGCATGTGACTGCTGCAAGAACCAAGATGCCGGCGGTACCGAACCTTGGGGTCATGGAAGAACTCCTACTCTTATATGAACAACTCTGGTGGGGTTGATTGAAACAGCTTTTGAGCTCTCTTAAGAGTACGTGGTGACCTCTCGAGGTCAAGAACAAACGGCTGTTGACAATTAAAAACGGATATTTATCAGGAACCGTTCTTCGAGGCATCTCGTTGAGTACGATCGGTTATCTACCCGTTTCATCGGATTTGGAGCGTCCCATGCCGATTCAGCTTCTGACACGTCGAAACACCTTCTCGCGGTTGAAGATCACTCTTTTTACCTCTGTCCTGCTCGTGGTGGGCTGTGAACGAGGTTCCGAGACCCCTGAGGTCATCGCTGAGGGCGTTTCTGGCTCGACTGCCGATCGCCCCGCCCTCACTCAGGTTGCGGGTGACGCCCGGTTGAAGGTGGGCAAGCAACTCCTGGTCTCAGGGCGGCTTGATGAATCGCTGATCATCTTCGACACCGTAATTCAGGATCGTCCGGAGCTCGCCAGAGCGCATTTTCTCAAAGGAATGGCACTTCACGGCAAGAAGTCGCACGCTCAGGCCCTGTCCGAGTATCTGAAGGCGGAGGCCCTCGAGCAGGAATTCGCCGAGTACGGACTCCTCGATTACTACATCGCGTGGAGTGCGTTCTACGCCGGCGACTCCGAGTTGTCCCGGGTCCGTGTGGAACGCAGCCTACAGGATGCTCCCGAACAAGCCGACACGACGTTCCTCGCAGGTCTTCTCGCCTTCAATGACGATCGTCTCGAGGCTGCGGAGGAGTCGTTTCGGCGGGTGCTTGAGTACGCGGCCCTCGAGCCCGAGCCCATCCGAAGCCGGGAGCTGCGACGTGCCTGGATCAGATTGTCCGATGTTCTGGCTCGTGATGAGCGACAGGATGAAGCCCTTGAGGCCATCACCAATGCCATCCAGATCAGTCCGGAGTTCGCCGAATCATGGTTTCGAAAGGGGTCGCTGCTTTCCCGGCTCGGGCGTGCATCGGAGGCTGAAGAGGCTCTGGCACGCTGGCGCGAGCTTGGTGGGGGAAGTGGATCATGAGCCGTGTCCGCGTCTGGTCATCACGTGTTTCTCTGAAGCTCCTGGGGTCATCCCTCTTTGGAGCTTTCCTTCTGAGTGGAGGCTGTTCTGACACTGAGGAACACGGTTCATCGTCCGAAGCCTCGGCGCGGACCCTGGACACCGTTCCCTTCGTGTTCAGCGATGTCACTGCCGGATCCGGCATCGCAGTCGAAACGGTGTCCGGTGACACGCCATCGACTCAGATCCTCGAGGTCAAGGGAGGGGGACTCGCCTTGATCGATTTCGACCAGGATGGCGACCGTGATCTCTTCGTCCCCAACGGCGCGACGTTGTCCGATCCGGAGGCAGGGCCCGGTGCCAGACTTTTTCGAAACGACGGTTCGCTTCAGTTCACCGACATCACCGAACTCGCGGGCATCACCCACACTCGTTGGTCGTTCGGGACCGCGGTGGGCGACATCGATGCAGATGGTCTCGACGACATCTTCATCGCCTGTTACGGCCCTGACGTCCTTTTGAGAAATCGAGGTGATGGCACCTTCGAGGATGTCTCTCTCAGCAGCGGAATCGGTGACTCCGGATGGTCGACCAGTGCGGCTTTCGGCGATCTGGATCTTGACGGTGACCTTGATCTCTTCGTCACCCGGTACGTCGATTTCGATGCCACGAAGCCCGTGCCCCCGGCACGTTTCAAGGGGATCGACGTGGTCAACGGGCCACGTGGGCTTCCATCGCTGTCCGACCTGTTCTACGAGAATGAAGGTGATGGCACCTTCAGGCTTCATCAACCGGGCGACCCTCTCGGCGATCTGCACCCGAGCTACGGATTGAACGTCGCGATTCTCGACATGAATGATGATGGTCTCATCGACGTCCTTGTCGGGAATGATTCCGAAGCCAATGATCTCTACCTCAATCGGTCGACCGCGGAGGATGGACTCGCCTTCAAGGAGTCCGGGCTCATGTCCGGGCTGGCGCACGATCTCAACGGATACGACCAGGCCACGATGGGCATGGCGGTCGCCGATGTGAACGGTGACGAGTCCCCGGACATGTTCAGTTCGAATTTCTCGAGTGACTCGAACACGATGCACGTTTCTAGCGGAGCCGGTTTCTTCGATGATCGAACCAGGCAGTTCGGTCTCGCGCTGGTGAGCCGTCCGTTCCTCGGATGGGCCAGTGGATTCTTCGACTTCGATCACGATGGCGATGAGGATCTGCTGGTCGTCAACGGCCATGTCTATCCCCAGGCGACACGCGCCACCATGGATTCCGACTACGAGCAGGCGATCCTTCTGATGGAACGGGACGGTGAGCGTTTTCGCCGCATCGAACCTGAAGGCGCCATCGCGGAAGCTCATCGCGATCGCAGTGCCGTGTTCGATGATCTTGATGGAGACGGTGACATCGATCTGGTCGTCAGTGAGTTGAACGGTCCGGTGCGCCTGCTTCGAAACGATCTCGATCGTTCAGGCTGGTTGCAGGTCCGACTCGAGGATGACAGACCCGGCGTTGGGAACAGGCACGGGGTGGGTGCGGTGGTGCGTCTGGAATCCGGTGACTGGTCCGCGATCCGCTGGGTGAGCGGGGGTGGACCGTTCCAGTCCAACTGGTCGCCCGTCCTTCATTTCGGTCTTCCGGAGGGGTTCGAACGAGGCACGCTGACCGTTCGCTGGCCGGATGCCGTGGTGGAACGGCTTGAGGTCGATCCCGACCGTCTGGTCACGGTCGTGCGCAGTTCGATTTCCCGGGACGTCACAGAATAGGACTGAGAAAACCTGCCAGCGTGTTGCCGACCCGGCGGGCCACGCTTCTCTTCAGCCATTCCGACTCTTCGATTCGATTCGAACTGTCGATGTAGGTCTCCTGAAGATCCCTGAGCTCCGCGGCGAAGGCGCTGTCGTAGATGATCCCGCCACACTCGAAGTTCAGGTTGAAACTTCTTCGATCCAGATTGGCGCTCATCACGATTCCGATCTCCCGGTCGATCGTGATCGTCTTGGCGTGGAGCAGGCCGCCGTTGAATTCGTGGATGTCGACACCGGCCTTGAGAAGCGGCGCGTAGTTCGAACGACTTGCCGCGGCCACCATCCAGGAGTCGTTTCGGGCTGGTACCACCAGAGTCGTCTGCACACCTCTTCTGGCGCAGACGCAGAGGTTCTTGATGGTGGTCTCATCCGGAACGAAGTAGGGAGTCGTCAACACCAGTTCATGAGTTGCCTGATGGATGCAGGCCTGGACGATCTGAGTGGTCGCTTCGTTGTAGAAGTTCGGGCCGGTCGCGATGATCTGTACCGGCAGTCCGTTCTCGCACTTCGTGGGCTGTCTCCTCAGCGGAGTCTCCGGCAGATCTTCGGTCTCGAAATGCCAGTCCTCCAGAAAGAGGATCTGCAGTTCCTTCGTCGCCGGACCGTCGATTCTGATCGAACAGTCCACCCAGGGGGCGAAATCGGGTTTGATCGCAAAGGCCGCTTCGGCGAGATTGTTCGATCCCGTGTACCCGATCTGTCCATCGATCACCGCGATCTTTCTGTGGTTTCGAAGATCGAGTCTGGAGAGAAGCATTCGGATCGGGTTCACTGGAAGCGCCCCGACGACCTCGACGCCACCTTGCCGCATGCGGCTCGCCAGTTCACTTCTCAGAAACATCTTGGAGCCGACCGCATCCACCAGCAGACGGCACTTCACACCCCGTTCGGCAGCCTCGATCATCGCCTGGGCGACCATTTGCCCCGAGCTGTCGTCGAGATAGATGAAGAACAGCAGGTGCACTTCCTCCTCGGCCGCACTGATGTCCGCCGAGAGTCGGGTGACGAAGCGTTTTGAATCCCCCAGAAGCTCGATGTGGTTTCCACTCACCGGTGCGGAGCCCGAGACCTGCTCGGCAAGGGTCGCGATCTGCCCGGGGATCATCGGAAGAATCACTCTGTTTTCGGCGACGGAATTGGCATGAACGCCCGGCATGTCCACTCGCTTGATCGCGGCGGCATGTCGTTTCTTTCGGAAGTAGCCGAAGCGTTCCTCTCCGAAGAGACCGTAGAGCACGAACCCCAGGATCGGAAGCCCCATCAGAAGGATCACCCAGGTCAGTGCGGTCTGCGGCTGGTTGCTTTTTCTGATCAGGACGAAGGTGATCAACAGGAACCTGATCGCGAAGTCGATCAGAAAAAAGTGTCCCAGGGTGTCCAGGAACAAGGACAGTTCTCCGGCCTGTTCGTTCACGAGAGCCAGCAGCTGCATCAGGAACACCCGGCCCTGCGCACTGCTGGGGAGTGCGATGGTCTCGAGTCGTTTTGAATGAGTCGATCAGTCGACAATTGAAAGGATCTCGTAACGCCGTGTGCCTCGGGGCAGATCCACTCTGATCGTCTCACCGATGCGTGCTTTCATCAGCGAGATGCCCATCGGCGAGGTCGGAGTCACTTCGATGTAGTCGAGCGTGAAGTCGCCCGTGGGATTTCCCACCAGGCGGTACTTCTCCTCTTCGTCGTCTTCGAGGTCCTTGAGAAGAACCGTGGCACCGAGAAAGACCATGTCGTCAGGCACTTCAGCGTCATCCGCGACCTGGGCGGTCTGCAGTCGTGACTCGAGCTCGCGGATCTTGGCTTCATTGAGCCCCTGATCTTCGCGTGCCGCGTGGTATTCGGCGTTCTCCTTGAGATCTCCCAGATCGCGTGCAGTCGCGATTCTGGTGGTCAGCTCCTTGCGGGAAGCGATGTGCTCCCGAAGCTCGTTCTCAAGTTCCTTCTTTTCTTCTCCGGTGATGAAGTCCATGTCACGAATCCCGTCAATCATGTCTCAAAGGGGGGTGATTCCGCTCAAGAATCGACCTGCCGGTTTGGAAACTGCCGTTCAAGCATGACGCCTTGCTCTTTGGAGCAAGGCGTGAGCACGGCTTTTCATTCCCAACATCTTAATCATTCGAGCGTGAAATCGCCAGATCGTCCGTTCGATACCGAGTGAGAATCCTCGCTCCGAAGACGATGATCCATGCTCCAGAGGCGGCCAGCACGAGTTGTGCAACCGCGGATCGGCCCGGCCACGGGCTCATGCCGAACAGGCGTGCCGGGTCGATCGTCGAGGCGCCCAGTGTGATGTCGATCGGGCTCCACCAGTGCAGTCCCTCGCCGGTCGTGAGCAGAGGGGTGCACACGGTCATGACCATCACAGTCACGAGAACGAGAATTCTCGGAGGCCAGCTGCGGCTTCCCGCGGCCAATGCGATGAACGCACCCACGAGAAGAATCCAGCCGGCGAGGATGTTCGTGATGCTGAGCGTCCGATCGACCGACCATTCACTCAGCAGCCTGAGCGGCCACAGCGTGACTTCCACGCTGCAGATCAAGACGATGCAGTCGAGAGCGGTCTGGCGGATCGGTGCCGTGAATCGTTGCAGAAGCAGGCGAGCCATCGGCCATGCGATGGTGATTCCGAGCATCAGTGTCACACTGAACAGCCTGAGGCCCTCGGCATGATCGTCCGACACCGCATTCAACGGACCACGCGGGCCCATGGTGAATATCCATGCGCCGGTGATCCACAGACAGGACAGAATGATCAGTCCACGCGGAAGAGGAAACGATGGGGATGGTGAAGTGGGGGAGTCTGCCATGTCACTCGGAGTTCATCTCTTCACCGATCGCGACTCGACTGACCGTTGCAAGATCAAGTCTGACATCGATCACTTCATAATCGAGTTTTCTGAAGGGGCCGTAGGTTTTGTGGATCGAATCGATCATTCGAAGTTTTTCATTCGAGGTGATTTCAGTCGCACCACGGGTCCCCGGAGCATGGCCCCACAGAATTCTCGGTCCCGAGTGGCACGCGAGCCAGAGATTGCGATCCGACGTGTATTCCCCGACATCGATGCTTTCGATCTCATTGGACCATGAGCGGGGGGCGATCAGTCCTGCGAGTCGCACTCCTGCGTCCAGATCCTCCGAGTTCGCCCACAATCCGCCGAAGTCCAATGTGCCGTCGGCATGTCGTGGGGGGGAGGTCTTGGTCCCGGTGATCAATGGCAGCAACGGGCTTGCGGTGCCCATCTCGAACTCCTTGTCCAGAAGCCTTCCTTGATCGTCGACGAGGTGATCCACGCCCTGCCATCGGATCACCGCCGCGGGATTGACCAGGGTCCCATAGACCAGGAGGCTTCCATTGGCCTGTCTTTCGACACGTTCAAGCTGATCGAACCAACCACCTTCTTGAAGGATTCTGTGCGCTTTCATCAATCCGGTTCGGTCGAATGGGTCCGCGCCGGCGACTTGCGTCATTCGTGCCTCCATCTCACCGATGAGCTCGGGTGCGTTGGTGAACCATTCCGGTGCGTCGACCAGTGTCATGGTGACGTCGCGATCCGCCTCGCGGAGACTGCGGCTGGCTTCAAGTTTGGGGATTCCGATGATGACGACCGCAAGAAGAGTGAGCGCCAGCAGCGACCAGACACCCGTTCCAGCCCAACGTCGCAGTGAGCCTTCGCCGAGTGTCTTGTTCAGGACCCTGTCGATGAGGTCTTCCTGTGGTTGCTTCTTGGGCATCGTGAAACGATCTCCGGTCCCTGTCCGGCTCAGGAGCGAGCCAGCTTGTTTGCATCAATCCGGTCATGCCTCTCGAGAGCGGCTCTGACCAACGAACCACACAGCGTGGTCATGTTCATTCCAGTGTGACTCGCCGCTTTCGGGACGAGAGAATGCTCGGTGAATCCCGGCATCGTATTGATCTCGAGCACCCAGCACTCCGCGCCATCGAAGATGAAATCCACTCTCGCCACGTCACGTGCGCCGATCTGATTCCAGAGTGCGAGGGCGTGTCGCTGGCATTGCTCCTTCAGACCCGTCGGAAGCGTCGGGTCGAGGATGTAGTCGGTGTCATCACGCTGGTATTTCGCCTCGTAGTCGTAGCTTCCGGTCTTGGGGACGATCTCGATCACGGGCAGGGCCTCGTTCGTGATGATCCCGACCGTCAGTTCCCTTCCCGTGGCGAGACGTTCCGCCATCAGGCGTGCGTGTGTCTTCTGCAGCGTCTCGCGCGCCTCGCGGAGCTCGGACTCGTCACGGCAGATTCGCACCCCGATGCTGGAGCCTTCATCAACCGGCTTCACCACCAGTGGGCATTCGATCGTGCACGTCGAGTCGGAAGCCAGTTCGGTCCACTCCAGAGTCGGAATCCGAGAAGCCAGGCATCGCTTCTTGGTTTCGCATTTGTCCATTCCCATCGCGGCGGCTCTGGAATCCGAGCCCACGAACGGAATGTCGATGGCTTCCAGTGTCTTCTGCAAGGGACCACCCTCTCCGTACGGGCCGTGCAGGACTGGAAAGATGACGTCTGCGCCCAACTCGAGGAGCTCCTCTTCGTCCGGGCGATCGATCGTGTGCTCCGAGACCGCGAAACTCGAATCCTCGCGCAGTGCCATGGCGACCTGGCGACCGGATGCCAGGCTCACGTCATGTTCCGGGTCCGGGCCTCCCATCAGGACGGCAACTCGAATGGGTGTTGTGGAGGGGTTCATCATCGACTTCCAGTCTGCTCGGGAACATGCTCGCGAGGTCTCAATACACCATCGGCACAGATCCCCGAGAACGTCCAGATAAGAGCGTATCAGGGGACTTGAGGCTTGTGAGGAGGGATCAGTCGCGGTCCCAGATCACCACTTCGGTCTGCAATTCGATTCCACTGTCCGTCCGGACATCCTCCCTGACCACGTCGATCAGACGGATCAGGTCCGAGGCCTTGCCCGCTCCGGTCTTCATGACCAGGAAATTCCCATGGCACTGGCTCACTTCGGCGTCGCCGATCGAGCGCCCCTTGAGTCCGGCCCGATCGATGAGCATCCCCGCGCTGATCCGCTCGCCGCTCACCGGATCGATGGGGTTACGAAAAGCGCACCCGGCGCTCTTGTCTGCCATGGGCTGTGATTTCTTCTTGTATTGAAAGATCTCCCGAACTCGTTCTCGAAGAATGAGTGGGTCCTGATCCTTCAGTTCGAAGGTGGCCCAGACAATCGGAGCATCAGGAAGATTCGTGGTTCGGTAGGCCATCTCCAGAGATTCTCTGGGGTAGACGACGATTTCGCCACGTCTATCCAAGCAGGCCACCGCATGCACTGAATCGGCGATTTGTCCGAAGGCCCCACCGGCATTCATTCTGATCGCTCCGCCTATCGAGGCGGGAATTCCAGCCATCTGCTGAAGGCCGCCAAGACCTCGCCTCACGGTCTCATGCATCGTCTTCTGCATGTCAGCGCCTGCCATCGCCCGAATGATTTCCGGGGCTCCTTCAAGGTTGTAGCGCACCTCCTTGAAGTGGGGATGATCCAGTTTGATCACGATTCCATCGACGCCCTCGTCGGCGATCAGAAGATTCGCTCCCGAGCCGAGGATTCGAATGGGAACGTCGCTTTCGTGGCACCGGCGCATGATGGTCGAGAGCGCCTCGGTGGTTCGAGGTCTGAGCAGCATGTCCGCATGCCCACCGACCGCGTACCAGGTGTCCTTTCCAATGGGATGGTCGGGAAAGGCATCAACCTCGAGATCGGCGAACAGCAGGTGGCTCGCAGGTGGAATGCTGCTCATGCCTCTCCGAGCTCCAGCAGCTGATGTCCGATCTGCCAGACCGGCCCTGCGCCCATCACCACCACGAGGTCTCCATCTCGGCCGATGACCTCGAGTTGTTCGACGATCGCTTCGAACGGATGGACGTGCATCGCTCTGGTGCCTCGGTGCCGCAATCTCTCGACGAGATCACCGGCACTGACTCGTTGTCTTTCCGCCTCGCTGTCACGCACGAAATAGATCTGCGGCACGATCACGATGTCGGCATGATCGAAGCTGGTGGCGAAGTGGTCCAGGAGAAACCGCGTTCTGCTGTGCTGATGCGGTTGAAAGACACAGATCAGGCGCTTGGGATCGTGGGTGGTTCTCAGCGCTCTGAGCGTGGTTTCGACCTCGGTCGGGTGGTGACCGTAATCATCGAACACCACCATGTGACCGCCATCCGGAAGTCGGCGCCGGCCCAGCATCTGCATTCGTCGATCCAGACCTGCGAACGAGGCGATCGCTTCGGCGATGACGTTCCACTCCGCGCCTGAACGGTGCGCCAGAATCGCGGCGGCCGCCGCGTTCATGGCATTGTGGGTTCCGATCATCGGTGAGTCCCAGCTCGCGACCATGGTTCCGCTTCGGTCGTGAATCGTGACCCGGCCGTGCTCGAGCGTGATCCGCCAGTCGGACTCGGGAGTGAATCCGAAGGTTTCAACGCAACAATTCAGTCCAGCCGTGACCTCACGACGATGCGCGCCCTCGTGTGCGATCAACAGATACCCACCCTGGTCCGCATCGGGAATGAGCTGGGCGAAGACGTGAAATGCCTCGACGATCTCTTCGAGTCCTCCGTAGATGTCCAGATGGTCCTCTTCGATGTTGTTGATCAAAGCAAGCACCGGACGGTGGTGGTGGAAGGAACGATTGAATTCACAGGCTTCGCAGATCATCACGCCTTCCCGGCCGGCCAGTGGGCCGTCTCCGGGGACCCTGTCATCACCGACTCGCCAGCCGCCGCCGATCTGAGGGCAGCGTGCACCGACGATCACGTTCGGTTCGAGTCCTGCTTGAATCAGGGTGTGGGCGAGCAATGCGCTGGTCGTGCTCTTTCCGTGGGTGCCGGCGATCGAGATTCCGGTTCGCTCCGACTGCAGGCGTCCCAGTGCTTCGGCGTAGCTGAGGACTTCGATGTCGCGTCTCTGCGCTTCCAGAAGTTCCGGGTGATCGGGAGGGACGGCCGCCGAGTGGATCGCCAGATCACACTCATCGGGAAGCGTGCCGTTTGATTTTCCGGTCGTCACGGTCAGGTCTGCCGCGACAAGCGCCTCGATTTCGGGGCCCAGTTGGGCATCTGAGCCACTCACGCGAGCTCCAAGCCCATGCATCATCATCGCCAGACCACTCATCCCCGAACCACCAGCTCCCACGAGGTGAATCACCCGGGTGGCGAGTGAATCGTTCTTCTTTTGGGAAGGGGTGTGGGTTTCGGCCTTGTCGGACTGCATGGGTCTTATTCTATCGGTCGATCGCCCGGTGTCAGGGCAGGATTCTCCGCTCGCGTACAATGGCACCACACATCACCCTTCGGAGAGACCCGCTCGTGGGAACACCATCACAACCCGCATCCGACCGCACCGCCCCCAGCGCCCAGGTTCTGATCGTCGAGGATGAGCATGATCACGCCGAAGTGATGGCTGATGC
This sequence comes from uncultured Phycisphaerales bacterium, assembly GCA_949373145.1. Taxonomy (GTDB): domain Bacteria; phylum Planctomycetota; class Phycisphaerae; order Phycisphaerales; family SM1A02; genus UBA8087. Next base: position 99,380 of record CASICI010000006.1, on the reverse strand, counting down.
TCTGCGCAAGCCGGGACACGTCTGCACGATCGTCCATGGACTCGAAGAAGCCTCTGAAGAGCTCCTGCACGGCAGTTTCGACGTGATCGTGACCGACCTCGTGATGGAGAGCGCCACCTCAGGTCTCGAAGTCCTCAAACTGGCTGGTGAACATCAGCCTGGTGCCGAAACCATCATGGTGACCGCCCACGGTGATGTGCCCACGGCAAAGGCGGCTCTCCAAGGGGGTGCCTACGACTTCATCGAGAAGCCCCTGGATCTGCCGGTCTTCAGAAACCTGGTGGGTCGCGCCGCTGAAACGGTCCTTCTTCGCACCCAGAACGAGCAACTCCGCGGCGAGGTCGATGCGGCCTATGGATTCGAGGGCATCATCGGTGAAAGTGCCGCCATTCGGAAGGTGATCGACCAGATCAGGAAGGTCGCACCCAGCACCATCCCGGTCCTGGTCAGTGGTGAGTCCGGCACCGGCAAGGAGCTGGTCGCGGCAGCGGTGCACAACATCTCCAAACGTGCCGCACGGAAATACGTCACCTTCAATGCCGCAGGCCAAAGCGAAAGTCTTCTTGAAGACCAGCTCTTCGGTCATGTTCGAGGCGCGTTCACCGGCGCCGACAAGGATCGACAGGGTGTCTTCGAGTACGCCGATGGAGGCACTGTCTTCCTCGATGAAATCGGTGACATGCCTCTGGGGATGCAACCGAAGCTTCTGCGGGTTCTTGAGAACGGTGATGTGATCAGACTGGGAAGCAACGATTCACGAACGACCGACGTGCGTTTCGTCAGTGCCACGAATCGTGATCTGAAGACCATGGTCGAATCAGGTGAGTTTCGTGATGATCTGTTCTTCAGAGTCCGCGGGGCTGAAATCCACGTACCCGCACTGCGCGAGCGCCGCGAGGACATCCCGCTTCTGGTGAATCATGCGATCGGCCGGTACGCGGCCGACATGGACGTCGATCGTCCCGGTATCACGCAACCTGCCATGATGCGTCTGGTGTCCTACGCATGGCCCGGAAACGTCCGCGAGCTGTTCAACGTCGTCCACGCCATGGTCGTGATCTCCGATGGAGAGATCACCGTCCGTGACGTTCCCGAAGAGATCCGAGAGTCGGAACAGGACGAGGAGCACGCTTCGATGCGTGGCCTCGCCGGTGTCGGGCTGGATCGTCTCGAGAAGGAAGCGATCAGACAGACACTGGCGATGACCAACGGAAATCGAGAGCAGACCGCGAAGCTCCTCGGCATCGGTGAGCGGACGCTCTACCGAAAGCTCAAGGAATACGGCCTCAGGTAGTCCGTGTCAGGCGGCCTTGTAGGAGTCGCACTGGCTGATGGGTGAGACCTTGAGGTGCTTCGACGCATTGTCGGGCAGGTCGCAGCTTGCGACGCGCACGCCTTCCTCACGAGGATTGATTCTGATCTGGACGAGCAGATCCGAGCCGAGGTCCTTGCCGAAGTGTGAGCAGGTGCCGCAAAGTTCTTCTGAGTTGGTCATGCCAATTCCTTTCGTCTGATACGACCGGAGTCTTCCGGTGTGTTTGAATCATGACATGTACTTCGTCCGACGCCACGATCTGGATCACTGGTTCCAGCAAAAAAAGCCAAGTGTTATTGAGACTCGAATTCAAGTACTTTTTAAGTGCCCCTGGCGAATGTTCTCAGGGGTTTTCTTTGATTCGAACGCTCGATTCAAAAACCCGAACGGCCCACCCCTCGGAATTGGTGGGCCGTCCATAGCGGGCTTGCTGCTCGTATCGGATCACTCAGGTTCGACCGGGCTGTCGTTGATCGTCACGTCCAGAGGGGGGGTCGGAGACCCTTCCGCGAGGAACCCGAAGCGCAGGGACTTGCCACTGCAGATCCGCGAATTCCAGGCTTCATTGACGACACGGACACGACCATCCTGCTGTGAGACCAGGACCGCATCCCAGACCTCCTGGATCTGGAACTCCGCATCGAACTGGAGATCCCATCCAAGAATGCATTGCCCGGAGTCGTTGCTGAGCGTCATGTACCCGACGAAGCCCGAGCCCCAGTCGCTCTCGACTTCGAAGAGATAGCTGACACCTTCGACCTGACAGTCGTCCAGCACGCCGTCGCCGTCCTCGTCCACGGTTTCCGAATCATCCGCGAGCTCGCATTCATCGGGAATCTGATTGAGATTGCAGTCCGCCTTGGAACCATCGATGATTTCGCAGACGTCCGCGATGCCGTTGCCATCGCAGTCCTGTTCACTCTGGCAGTCGTCGGGAATGCCATCGACGTTGCAATCGGAGCGCGCCTTCCGCGATCTCCCGCGCATCAGTGATCCCATCGCCATCGCAGTCGGGGCCGCAGGCACCCCAGTTACCCAACAGAATCGACAGGTCGGCTCCGTTGATGCTGCCTTCGCCGTCGAGATCGAACTCGGCATTGTCCGAGCCCCATGAGCCCAGGAGCCTCGCAACATCCGCGCCATCGACCGAACCGTCGTCATCGAAGTCACCGGGGCATTCACGGGCTGGTTTTCCTTCACCGAAGTCGACATCCGAGAGCGCATAGAAGCCCTCGCCCACGGGGTCGAGTCGTTGCCAGATCACGTAGATCGCATGTTTTCCAGTGCGCTCAGGAAGAATGGTGTTGAAACGATACTCCTGCTCGACCAGGGATACCGGTCCGAGGTCGAGTTGCTCCATCTGAGCCCAGTTCAATGGCTGGGAAGGATCCCAGTCGGAGGTCGTGATGTACGCGCGAAACACGCTGGGGTCGTGCGGCGTCGTTGCATACCAGACCAGTTCGTAAGGGCCCGATTCGATCTGCGTGCTCGGCCAATCGCCTCGAACCTGATCAAACCCGGCGTACTTGGGGTTTCCTGCACTTGCGAGTTTGCCGTCTGGGATCGTCTGCGAATAGTCGACGGTCCTCTGATAATCCGCTGTTCCGGGGTGGAAGGCGACGAGTTCGTTCCAGTCGTAGAGGGGTTGTGTCCCTCCGATCGCGATGGCATCCGCGACAGCCTGTGATTCAGGCGATTCGGGACCTTCGTTGAACCCTATGTAGATCCGACTTGGTGGTGAGGAAAGCGTGCCATGTCCAATCACCGCAGAGGTCAGTGCGAGTGACAGCGTGACGGCGCCACCGAGATGTTCGATTGTCTTCATTTCTTGCTCGACTTCCTGGAGGCCCCTGCACCGTGCGTGAATGTGGTCCATGAAAGTGGACGACATCTGGTACCAGAGACCTATACAACAGGAATCAAAGAGCGGTTCTTCGAGAGTTTGAAAATTGGTACTAACTGTGTTCCGGGGAGCCCTGCGACTATTCAAACACGATTTTCACACTGCCAGTCGAAGCCGAGATGACCACGCCGAGTCGTGCGTCACTCTCACGGGCCTGCAGTGTGAATTCGAGCTCGCCCTCGTTCTGTATCGGGGCGCCCTGATCGTCGAAGGCAAGACCTCCCACGGGAAGTGGGGGTGCGGACAGCCGCAGCGCTTCTGCATGAGCAAGAGGGCCTTCACCGAATCGTCTGATCCTGGGAAACCCGTCTCGGCCGAGGATTGGAGTCATCGGATCCACGGTTCTGGCAAGATGCCATCCGTCACCAGCGTCGTTCACGAAGAGAGCGGTCGGGTTCAGAGGGTCTGCCAGCATTCTGGCCTGCGTGTCCTCTATGTCCGCGGCGAGAAGTTCGGCGGCACCACGCAGCGCGGTACTCTGCCCATCACCCACGGCTGGTATCAGCACGAGCGTGATCATCGAGATGACACTGAGCACCACCATCAATTCCGCAAGCGTGAATCCTCGTCTCATCGGTGGCCTCCATTGCCATGGATGTTGCTTCTGCTTCCGATCGAGTTGACACGCATGCTGCTCTGAGAGGCGAATCGCTGGAATTCGATCGTCAGATGCGTTTCTGCGAATTCCTCGAACTGACGCATGCTCTCCTGCATGATGCGTTGCATTTTCAATGCACGCTCCGCCCGGCGTTGAGCCCGTCGTTCACGTCGTGACGTTCGCTTGTCGACTTGTGCCACCTCCACGACCTCCGAGGAGACGGTGTTTCCCGCATCATTCGCCACCACCAGAGCATTCATCTTCATGCTTGCCTCGATGAGTTCCAGGGGCGCAAGCGTCTCGAGCTCCCTGATCGCCTGCGGAACCTCGCCGGTGTCCCCGAAGATACGGCCATCGGGGGCGGTGTAGCCGTTTCGATCATCCAGGCTCGGGTCGTAGAGCAGTTGGGCGCAGCCATCGAGTTTGATCTTGTGTGCCAGCAATCTTCCGATGACCATCGAGCGTTCCCGCATCACGATTCGGGTGGAGGGGGCGTAGCATTCGCCTTTCATCAGCGTGGAGCCCCTGAACTTCCAGACGGGAATGGATTCCCTGGTCGCCATGGAGACCAGTCGGATCCGATCGATGTTCGGAACCCAGTCGTCGCTGGTTCCACCGGGTTCGTGAATCAAGGAATCACGGACCTCGAGATCTCCTCCGATATGCATCGTGAGTGCGGCATCGACGGGAACCTCGATCGAGGCCTGGTCGATGTTCACATCACCTGTGACCACGATCTCACTGCTGCCGCTGATTCTGAGGGTCGCGCCGGCGGACATCTCCAGATCCCCTTCGATCACCAGGGATGATCCCGGGAAGAGTTCGTAAAGCTCTCCATGACCCATCTCGACATCGTGCGTCTGGATGTTTCCATAGATCTGCGTCGGAATCTCGCTGACGAAGGTCTCATCGAACCGTGCTCGCGGCGGAGCTGGATTGGGAACCGAGATCTGATCCGGGAGTCCCGAGACCGGAAGCGAGCTGCTGCCGATCGAGCCGGTGTTCGAACTGAATTCGACACCGTCCACCACCGCGGCGTTTCCACTGATCGAGATTGCCGTGTTGTGTCCCAGCATCGTGCCGATCCTGATCGGGTCTCCACGGTGTGCCGCCGGAGAGGCCTGCCAGGGTGCGACGACCGCTTCCGAAGCGATCTGTATGTCCGCTCCCGCGAACAGCGCGAATTCTCCGAGATCCAGATCGATCGACATGTTCTGTGCCGGAAGTGGCACGAAGAACGTCGCATCCGCGATCCGTTCGATCCCTTTCGAGCGACCGACGACCTCCGCACGAACATCCACCGTCTCGACGTTCGGTGCGCCTCCGGTGGCCAGATCGGTCAGTCGAACGGTGATGCCATGGGCCGTCGACTGTTCATCGATGATCACCCCGTTGACATGTTTCACTCGCCAGTCCTCGTCCTTCGACAGAATGTCCGCGGTAATGGCAAGTGCCGATTCCACCCGATTCCTGGCATCGCTCGAGGAGGCCAGATTCGCGCCCACGACGGTGCCATCGGAGCGTGATGCCACATAAGCTCCCGCCAGCACGATGCTTGAGGCCATGGCGATGGTCACCATCAGAAGGGCACTGCCGCGTCGAGCGCCGGGATGTGTTCGCTTCGTGTGGTTCATTGTGCTTCCTCCGGGTTGAAATGGGCGTGAATGCCACAGGCGATGACCGTGCCGCCGTTGACATCGATGCTTCCGTTCCACCCGATGCGCCAGGCCACCCGGCCTTGCTCGGTCGGACTCACGATGTCGAGTTCGGCCATGGCGAGTTCGATGTCCTCGATGCCGTCCAGCAGGACCTTGCTCTCGAGGTGGCCCTGTTGTTCATACTGCGCGTGAACCGCGGCGAAATCCTGGTCGATCTCGAACGTCTGATCCGCATCGCTTCGTTCGAGGCTTCCGTACTCGTCTGGAAAGCGGACCTTTTCGACCATGAGTGTTCCAGAGTCCGTCTCGAAACGTATCCAGACCAGTTCACTCGCCTGAATGGCCCCGTCTCTTCGAATGTCACCGGACCAGAGCGTCACCAGTCTGGGAGACAGTTCCACCGCACAGGCGGAAGGTGCGACCACGGAACTCAGCCTCGAAGCGGCTGTCGCCGACGCGATCGTCTCCGCTCGCTGTGTTCTGCCTTCATCGAGCACCCTTCCGATCGACTCCATCATCGCGACGATTCCCGCCCCCACCAGAACGGTGATGGACATCGCCATGAGCAGTTCGGCGAGAGACATGCCTCGGTGTCTTGGCATTGATCTCATTCATCCACCCCCGGCGGTTCGGGTATGAATCTTTCGAGCGAGATGATGGTTCGGGCGGTGCGGTCCTCCACGTGGATCCTGATCACACGGCCATCGATGTCCATTCCGATGGGTTCGAGATGACGTGTCTCATCCATGACCTCCACGACTCGAAGCAGCTCGGATCGATCCTTCTCGATCCGACCATCCGGCGCTCGGCTGTCCCCGGTCTCCTCTCGGTACCCATTCCAGTCAGAAAGGGCTTCCCAGGGTTCGCTCAGCAGTTCTGAAAGCAATTCTTCGGCGGCGAGGGTCGCCATCACCTGATTCCGCGTCTCCCGTGCGGAGCCGGAACCGGCTCCGATCGCGGACGCGATCGTGGTGAACGTCATGGCCAGAATGACCATCGCGATCACGGCCTCGAGCAGCGAGAAACCCCGGGCGGTCACACGGCGGTGCCGTCCGGATGGATGTGATGATGTCCAGCACGTGTTCTCACGCATCGACTGAAGTCCTCCATCTCTAGGATCGGAAACAGACCGGGCCTTCAACCGCACTTCCTCTCCAGTTCCTCGGGTCGATTCGAGACAGATCAGACAATCCCTACAGAGGGAACCATCTCGGGTGGTGGGTCATGGTTTTCGGACCATCGGTTGCAGGACTCGCTGAGAGTGGAGACCATATGAGCATGCCCATTCTCTGGCGCTACACCTGCGTCGAACTACTCAAGGTGATGTTGTTGACGACCATGGTCCTCGTGGTGGTGGTCGCTTTCGGTGCGACCATCAAACCCGTGATCCAGAATCAGATCGATCCCCTGGATGTCGGCAAGTACGCCTTCTTCGCCTCCGTTCCCATGCTTCAGTTCGCACTTCCCTTCGCGGCCGGTTTTTCAGCCACGATCGTCATGCACCGCATGGCCAATGACAACGAGATACTCGCGATGAGCGTGGCGGGAATTCCTTACCGGCGCATCTTCATGCCTGCGGCTTCGCTGGGCGTCCTGTTGACCATCATCATGTTTCTGCTGGTCAATTTCGTGATTCCCCGGTTCTGGGGCGTTCTGCAGGAGATGGTGGCCAGAGACGTCACGAGAATCTTCACCTCGACCATTGAAAACGGTGAAGCGCTTGCGTTCGACGGAACGCAACTCTTCGCGGATGACATCATCATTCCCGACGAGGCGCCGAGTACCGGTGCCGACGAGCGATTGGTACTCCTCGGTGTCGCCGCGCTCGAAAGCGATGGCAAGGGAATCGTCCGTTCCGAGTTCACCGCGAGGTATGCCACGGTCGACATCTACCACCGTCGGGAGGATGTGCTTCTCAAGCTGGCACTCGTCGATGCGACGATCTATCGTCCCGAAGATGGCTCCATGATCTTCGTGCCTCAGGCCATCCCCAGCGCCGTCAGTCTCAGGAAGGATCTCACTTCGGGGCCCAAGACCCGGGATCTCCTGGAACTTCTTGAAATTCGAAGAAACCCCAACGACTACGAGTTGGTCGCCCGCGCACGGGAAAACGTCAGAAAAAGGCTTCTGATGTTCGACTACTGGACGTGTCTCGGTTCGGAGATCGCGACTCAGAATCGAATCTTCTTCGAGTCGACCTACAAAGACGAGCGGATCGAGCTCGGTGGGTTGGAAGTGCGTGATGGCCGTCTCTTCGGGACACCAGAGATGACCCTGGTCCAGTACGAGGATGACGAGGCGATCAGGCGGGCCTTCGCGGGGGAGGCTCAGGTCGAGATCGATCCCATCGTCCTCGGTTCCCCGGTCACCTTCACGCTCGCGGCCCGCAGCGAGGACGCGGTCGATCTCCGAGGAAGTGGAGAGCTCGAGACCCGGTGGCCATCTCGAATCAGATCATTGACGCATCCCTGCACGGTTCGCAAGGACCGTGCCGACATGAGCAATGAAGCCTTGCTCACCGAAGCCCGAAGCATCGTCGCCAACGAATCCGACTTTCCGAAGCAACTCACCCGCGCCTTCGCGGGCGAGCTCAGGATGCTTGAGTTGGAGGTCACGAACATCGGGCTCGAAGTGATCGCCCGAATCGTTCATCGATCGGCACAGTCGATGACCGGATTTCTGCTTTTGATGCTGGGTGCGGTGCTTGCGGTCTTCTATCGCTCGGCGATGCCACTGACCGTGTATCTGCTGGCGTTTCTTCCATCCGTCCTCGATCTCCTGATGATCAGCGGTGGCGAACAGATGATCAAGTACGGAGATCCCGTCCCGGGAACTCTGCTTGCGTTTTCCGGTAACTTTCTTCTCCTCCTGTTGATCATCGTCATTGGTTGGCGCCTTTCACGAAATTGACTCAGAACATGATTCTCATCGATCGACATATCGCCTTTCGATTCATCGTGAACTTCCTCACGTTGTTCTGTCTGATCTTCATCTTCGTGGTGTCCGTGGACGTGGTGCTTCAGTTCGACAGTTTCGTTGAAGCCGCCTCCCGCGCCGTCGAACAGGACCGCTTTTCATCGACCACCTTTGCGACGTTGATCGCCATCCTCGATTTCCACGGCCCTCGGGTCTTCCAGTCCTATTCGTTCCTGGTGGGACTGGTCTCGGTGGCGGCGGCCGGATTCACCCTGTCACAGATGCAGCGTTCTCGGGAGCTCGTGGCAATGCTCGCTGCGGGAATACCTCTTCAGCGTGTCGCGGTCACGATCTTTCTCATGGCCTGCCTTCTGAACGGGATTCAGGTGTTCAATCAGGAATTCATCATTCCCCGCCTGGCGCCCGTGTTGCTTCGTGAACACGCTCAGATCCTTTCGAAGACATCCACCGAGTTCCCCGTGGTGATGACTCGCGATGCGAGCGACAATCTCTTTTCAGGCCGTGTCCTCGATGCCGATCGTGGCGTGATCGAAGACATTCTCGTCCTGACCCGTGATGAAGATGGGACCGCTGATCGACGCATCTCAGCGCCGCGTGCCGTCTGGAATGCCGAGGGATACTGGGTCCTTGAATCCGGAATCGCCATCGATCGAGTCGGCCGAGACGAAGGCAGCATGCAGTCCCAGCAGGTGATCGAACGTTTCGAGACCGATCTCTCCCCGCATTCCCTGATGGTTCGAAGGGATCAGGAGCGTGCTCAGATGCTCTCGACCCGTCAGATCGGCGTGCTGCGGGATGATGCGTCCACGTCCTCTGGTCGACTGGCCCGAATCATGTGGACTCGCATCGGCGGTGTCGGCGTGAATCTGCTGGTTCTGCTTCTGATTCTGCCCAATTTTCTCTGCCGACTTCCTGGACCACTGTTGCTTCAAAGCGTGAAATGCGCCGCGATCGGCGTGCCCGTCCTCATGCTTTCGGTTCTGGTCATGCTTCTGCCCGTCTCCGGTGTTTCGCCTGCGCTCATGGCACTGCTGCCGACCGCGGTCCTGATACCGATTTCATTCTGGCGACTGGCCGCGCTGAAGTCCTGAGACCCGGCTCTTCGCTCACGGCATGGGTGTTCGCCAGGCACGGTCGAGATCACCATCGATGATCTCGACTTGAAGCGAGTCCAGCAGGTCGCGTGCCATGGAATCCATCAGAAGACGTTCCTGAGCGAGCCTGACTCTGCGTGCACACTCCTCGCGCACGAGGTCGAGCGGGGTCCCGTCTCCCGGCATCTCCTCGAGCGGCAGAATCACCACGAAGTTGGCATCAACCAGAACGGGGGAGGAGACCTGTCTCAGTGGAGTCGTCCAGAGCGTCTCTCTGAAGGAGGTGGGCCAGCTGGGGTCCAATCGAGCGATCGGTTCGATGAGCCCGCCTGCAGAGGCGCTGGCATCAGTGGATCCCCGGGCGGCAAGCGCCCCGAAGTCCTCTCCGGCGTCAACTCGTCCGATCATTTCCGAGCAGGCGTCAAGAGTCGCTGCAACGAAGACTCGTGCGGTCCGACGTGGTCCATGACGGACGTCCCATGCGGCACGAATGGCGTCTTCGTTCGGTCGGACGTCATTCTCCACCAGCTTTCGGAGGCTCGCATTTCTTCGCAGCAGCGCTGAAAAACGAAGGGGGCCAAGACCCTCTCGGCGACGAATCGTCTCCAGCAGTCTCAGTGCCCGGTTCTCGTCCTCATCGAGTGCCTTCAGAAGCACGCGACGTTCCGCGAGAACGTCCTCGTCGGTGAGACTCAGCGACAGCTCTGCGAGACGCTCTTCCAGAACGGCATCGATGAGCACCTCCCGCAATGCTCGCGGGCCCGCCGATTCCATCAGTGTTCCTTCAAGCAGTTCGCGGCCGATGGGGCGTCCCCGGCCATCATTTCCGTCAGGTTTCCAGTACGCGACCGGCGTCTCAGGTGCGAGGCCTTCCGCCCGGACCATCGGAGGTGGGCGCCATGCCTCGTCCTGCGTTCGAGTGGTGGGGGCGGAGTTCTGACACGCCGCCAACGGCAGCATGAGACAGAGACCGAGCATGCCTGCGGTCTGCCTCATCACTCGTCCATCTCGAGGGTTTCATTCAAGGGCTTGTCATCCGCAACGGGATCTTCGGAGACTCGAAACAGGAATTCGCCGTTGGGCCAGTTGAATTCCACCGGCAGAAGCCGAAGCATGCCATCAAGTGTCGGAAGGTCTATTCGAGGATCGAGCCAGCCACTGTTCTGCCAGCGAAGCAGCATCGGATAGTTGACCAGCAGCAGGTCGGTGCCACGTTGCTTCAGGGCGAGAGCCGCGGCTTCGGGGTTTCCACGGTGGGTCTCGAGAATCGACGCGAGGGGGTGTTCATCCCAGACCGTCGAGTACTCGTAGGCACGAGGTGACAGATACGGAATCGAATTCCCAATCGACAGCACGTTCTGGTCCTGCGGAATGAATGTCAGGAAGGCATTGGAATTTCCGGTCTTCAGCAGTTCGATCTTCTTTTCACGATCCTTTTCCAGCCCCACGAGGCGGGCGACCTGCAGCCCGGTGGCAAGGTCCATTCTTCCGGTCATGGTGGCTGAGATCGAGATGCCCGGGTCGTCGCTGCTGGTTCGCAGAAGTCGTTCGCTCTGAAACAGCAGGACCGGAAGAAAGCACCACACGACCAGAAGGCTGGCCAGAATCGGACGGCCCCGACTCACGAGTGGCAGTTTCCTGGGAAGGAGCAGAAAGCTCGCTGCAATGAACATCGGAATGCCCGGAACGAGAAAACGACTCTTCAGATGTGTCGCGACCAGCCAGAAGGCGATGGCGGCCAGAATCATCATCAGCAGCAGCGTGGCCATGGAACGTGTTCGTGTGCGAATCATCCCCGTCACGAGTCCGACGCACGCCAGAACAGGCAGAATCGACCATTGTGCCCGCCATGGTTCGCCGGTTGCTTCATAGGGATTGCCACCCAGTCCGTACCGGAAGAACTGATTGAACAATTCGGTGAACCGATCCAGCGGCCCCAGAGGCGAGCCATGCGCCGAGGCGAACCGTTGTGCCTGTTCTGCACTGAAGTGTCCCAGCCCGAAGAGGCCGGTCGCGAATGGAAAGACCGGGTTTCCGGTCGCGATGAGGTTTCGTGCCAGCCATGGTGTCAGAATGATCAGGCCCGCCACGGCTCCGATGGGGACGGCATCACGCCAGCCTCTGGTCCCCGTTTTTCTGAGCATCAACAGGCCGATGGGAATGGCGACGATCCCCAACGCACTGAGCTTGGCGGCGCAGGCGCTCGCGGCAAGCACGCCTGCGAGGACGCCCACCCGAAGTCTCTGGCCTCGCTGGGTGATGACGTGGGTGTCCGGGCCTGGCGAGAGGAGCAGCATCGCGGTGGCCAGCATGAATGATGCGAACATCTCGTTGTACGCAAGCGAGCCGACCACGATGATCCAGGGTGTTCCCATGACCAGCGCGAAACCTGTGCCCATCCAGCTTCGGTCGAACCATCGTCCGATCGCCGCGCCCGTGGTGGCTGCCGTGAGCACGGCGAAGGTGGCATGAAGCAACTGAGCGGGGATCGTGCTGGCAAGCGTGCCTCCATTGAGGTGCATCAAGTGAAGAAAACTGGTCTCGAACAGGTTCGGCATGGCGCTGTAGACGTTCCATGTCGAAGTGGTGATCTGGCCTTGTTCGAACCATTCCTTTGGAAGTTGGAGGTGGTAGGCCATCACGTCGTAGCCGCCGAATTCCGTCTGCCACAGCCAGCCGGGTGCGGCGCAGGCGGCGACCACCAGGACGACGAGTGCCGGTGCCGCGGTCCAGCTCAGCGGTGGGAGCCATCCATCACCGGGCCCGATTTCAAGCCGTCTGCTCGAAGTTCGAATTCCCTGAGCGAGCAGGACGACCCCTCCGATCGTGACGATCCATGCCGTGTTCGCATCGAGAAGGCCCATCGAGCCCAGGACGTGGGTGATCCAGAGTTGCACCGGACTGCCAAGACCGATGGTCGCCAGCAATCGTGTGCCTCGACCGACTCCGACTGAAAGTTCTTCCGGTATCCATCGCAGACACCAGACTCCGTAGCCGCTCGCGGCAAGAACCCAGAGGCCCGTGGTGACGATGCTGCCGGCGAATGCCGTCCCGAAGCGCGTGAAAAGGCTGTCATCCCCCGGCGTGGTGAAGCCGCTCACCACGAAAAACGTCCCGATGACCAGTGCCAGCAGCAGGACGGTGCCAATGTCGGCGAAACGACTGCTCTGCCTCAAGGGCCGTGGGTTCTTCAGGGGTGCTTCTTCGTGGCTCATTCACAGATTCTAAGGCCACTCATCGGATTCGGGGGCAGAAGTCACGGAGGTTGGCCCGGCACTTGCATGAAGTCCCCTGAATCACACCTGAAGGACAGGAGGTCCGACGTGTTCCGGCATAATTTGCTCCTTTCAACTCTACTCGTCACCACTTTCATGGGACTCGACTCGACCGCATGCGCACAATCTGCGCGTAGCGGGATTTCGATCGGTTCTCTCACAGATGTGGTCAACCGAGATGGAACTGGTGACAAGCTCATCGGTTATGGCGTCGTGAGCGGTCTGAACGGCACTGGGGATGACTTTTCCAAGTCACCTTCCCTCGCCGAAAGCTACATGACGCTGCTTCAAAATCTGGATGTGCCAGGTCTGGACCAGCTCTCATTGAGTCGGCAGAAGAGTTTCGCGGTGGTCATCGTCACATCTGACGTGCCCTATACCGCCGGACTCGGTGATGATCTGAATATTTCAATCACCAGCGCCTTCGATGCAGAAAGTCTGGCGGGAGGTCGGCTCGATTACGCGATTCTCAAGCCTCCGGGCTTCTCGAACACCAACGCGCCGATTCTGGCGACGGTGGTGGGTGCTCCGATTCCCTCGGTGCTCCCGAATCCCGTCCGAACCGGCCTGATGGATGCCGCTCGCATTCAGATCATCGAGCCATTCAAGCAGCAGGACATGTTCACCATCGATCCCGTCGATGAATCGATCTGCTTCACGTTCAAGCTTCATGGTCCCTGGGCCGCTTCCGGAGTCGCGGCACGTGAAATCGTGAACGCGATCGAGGAACAGTTCGAATTCGAACGAGTCAAGGCTTCGGTGCGAGCCGATGGGCGCGTGACCGTGCATTTTCCCGACAGCGTCGATGACGTGGGCAAACGTATCGATTTCATGAGTCAGGTCGAACAGCTTCGAATCGACGAACGGCTCGTCACGCGAAATGCCAACACCATCTTCCTCGACCGCGTCAAGGGACTGGTCGTGGTCGGAGCCGGTGTGCGATTTCTTCCCACGCTCGTGTCGGTCGAAGGTCTCGAGCACGTGACGATCCAGCCAGCTCCCGAACTCAGCGCCTTCGATCCGCTGGTGACCACCGATTCTTCGGTGGGCATCGCCACGCAGGCGGGTGAGGCCGGGGATGCCCGACTCCGTGAACTCGTCGATCAGATGAGAAAACTGCAGGTTCCCGTGGCGAAACAGATCGATGTGGTCATCAGTCTTCGTCTGAGCGGATCGCTTCTCAACGTCGATGTCTGGGAGGTGGTCGAATGATTTCGATGTCCTCCACTGATCTTCCCGTCTTTGGTTCCAACTCCACCGAACTCACTTCGGTCATGGGGGCGTCGAATCGAACACCGGAAAGCTTCGACGACATGGTGGCACGATTCTCCTCCACCGAAAAGGGTGAGAAGCAGGTCGAGACCATCCGGGAGGAATCCCGAAAACTGGTCGCTGAAGCCTTCATCACGCCCATTCTCGCCAAGATTCGCGAGAACAACCAGGCAGCCGCGCCATTCGGGACCACCGACGCCGAGAAGCGCTTCGGTCCCATCTACGACCGTGCGGTCGCCGACTCGATGTCGCGTCCCGATCGTTTTCCCATGGTTGAATCCGTCGAGCGTTACATGCTTCGCCGAATCGTTCCCCAGAGAGAGGTGATGGCATGACCACGAATGCAGTCAGTGATGTTCTTTCCGAAGGCTTTCTACGACTCGAGCAGCTGCTCGACGAACAATGTGCGCACTATCGACGCATCGAGGAGATCGTCGAGGCTCAGCGTGAGTCTCTTCGTGGTGCGGATGTCGAATCATTGGTGTCGCTTTCCACGGAAGAACGGGATCTTCTCGAGAAGATTCGCGTGATCGATCACCGTCGCGTCGAACTGGCGTCCGCGATCGCGTCCGAGATCGGACTCGCGACCAAGGCCTCGCCCGCACTGTCCGATCTGATCGAACACTCGGGGTCCAGGCGCAGCCGGCTGGTCACCATCGCGGACGAGCTTCGGCAGTTGATCGCCAAGACCCGTGCGGCAAGTCGAGTCGTCCGGACCGCCGCCGAAGGACTCGCCCGTCACATGCAGGGGATCGTCCAGTCCGTCGAGCAGGGCCTCAGCCGCTCCGGAATCTACGAACGTACCGGCAGAATCGTCAGCGGGCCTCCGCGTCATTCCGCGATCGACATCAGGAGCTGAAGCCATGAGTCTCAATGGAGCATTACAAGTCGGGCAGTCGGCCATTCTCGCTTCGCAGGCAGCGCTCAGCGTGGCCGGCAACAACATGGCCAACGCCGCGACCCCGGGATACCACCGGCAGCGCATCGGCATCCTGCCCGGAAGCCCGGAAAGCATCGGTCGTGGACAGTTCGTCGGAACCGGCGTTCAGATCGGGTCGATCACCCGACAGATCGATGTCGCTCTGCAGGCACGTCTTCGATCGGCCATCGGTGAACAGGCCGGAGCGGCCATCGATCAGAGCTTCCTCTCATCGATCGAGATGCTTCAGGGCGAACTGAGTGATTCCGACATCTCCTCCGAGCTCTCCGCATTCTTCAACAGTTGGTCGGAGCTCGCGAACAATCCCAGCGACAGTGGCATGCGTTCCCTGGTTCTCCAGCAGGGTGAGAGCCTCGCGGGCGGCATCAGGCAGCTGCGCGAGGACTACAACGTTCTGCGCGAGGAGGCCGATCGCGGACTTGCGGTCTCGGTCGAACGTGCGGATTCGATTCTCGATCAGATCGCAGAGTTGAACGTCAAGATCTCCGAGACGGAAGGCGGCGCCGGTCAGGCCAACACGCTCAGAGACCAGCGCGACACGCTCGTGGACGAGCTTTCCGAAATGATGGATGTCACCACGATCGATCAGGCGAACGGTGCGGTCGACGTTCTCGTCGGTTCGATGCCCGTGGTCATCGCGGGAGAATCTCGCGGGATCACCATGCGGACCGAAGCGAAGAATGGTGATGTGGAAGTCACCATTCGCGTGAAGGCCGATGGCAGTGATCTCAACGTCTCGAGTGGTGCCATCGGAGGGCTGCTCCGGCAGCGTGCCGAGACCATCGAACCTGCCATCGAACAGATCGACACGTTCGCCAGTGAACTGATCTTCCAGGTGAATCGCATTCACTCGCAGGGGCAGGGCTCCTCCGGGTGGGACTCGGTGACTGGTCAGTATTCGGTTGAGGATCCCACCGTCGCTCTGGGCGCCCTCGGTTCAGGCGTCCCTTTTCCGATTGAAAACGGAAGTTTCTTCATCACCGTGACCAATACCGCGACGGGAACCGATTCCACGCACATGATCCAGGTCGATCCGACCACCATGTCCCTGAATGATCTTCGAGCCGAGATCACGACCTCGTTGTTGGGAACCGGTGTGACCGCTTCGGTGGGTGCCGATGGCAGGCTCACGATCGACGCCCCTGCAGGAAGCGAACTCACATTCGGCGAGGACTCCAGCGGTGCGCTCGCCGCCCTGGGTCTGAATTCATTCTTCCAGGGTACGAGCGCGGTCGACATCTCCGTGAGCGAGTCACTCTCCGGGCAGCCGACGTTGCTCGCCACCGGTGGGGGGGGCGTCGAGGGTTCGAATGCAACCGCTCTGGCCATGGTGCAGCTTCGTGAGATGGGTCTGGAATCGCTTTCCGGACGAAGTCTTCAGGAGTACTGGCAGGCCGGTGTGAACGACCTCGCGGTCCGAACCGATGCCGCCAACACCAGGCTTCAAGGCGCATCATTGGTTCGTGACAGTCTTGATGCGCAGAATGCTTCCGTGAGTGGTGTCTCACTCGACGAAGAAGCGATCGATCTTCTCAGTTACCAGCGTCAGTTCCAGGCTGCCGCCCGCTATCTCAGCATCATCGACGAGACGCTTCAGTCTCTGTTGTCGATCGTCTGATCAGTTCGAAGGATCTCAACGATGTCCACCATTCCAGGTTCTATCGCCCGTGTGCCCAATCTGCTCTCAAGTCAGATGATGCTTGGAAATCTCACGCGAACCAACACCAGCCTTCTGAATCTCCAGTCGCAGCTCGCCACGGGTGTCAGAGTGGTCAGGCCTTCGCTCGATCCCGTCGCCTCCGCGACGATCGGGTCTCTGGACTTCGCTCTGGAACGTCGAACCCAGCATCTTCGAAATCTGCAGCAGGCTGATTCCATGCTCATGACCGTCGACCAGTCGCTGGGCGACATCAACGATCTGATCCTGGAAGCCAAGGGAATCGGTCTCTCTCAGATCGGCGTCGGCTCGGATCCTGAAACACGTGCGAATCAGGCCCAGATCATCGATTCGATTCTTCAATCGCTGGTGGACATCACCAACCGCGAGCAGAGCGGCCTTCACTTCTTCGGAGGAGAAGCCACCTCGCAGGAACCGATCTCGGAGATGTACGGGTTCTATCGCTACACGGGATTCGGAGAATCCATGAAGACGGATCTCGGCATGAGTTCCGGTGTCGGGATCACCGTCTCCGCGGAAGATGCTCTGGGAACCATGAGTTCGAGAATGCGGGGACTCGAGGACCTCGATCCCAACCTCGAGGCCGACACGCTTCTGTCCGATGTCCGCGGGGCTCGATCGCTTGGCATCGAGGCCTCGTCGATGATCGTCGATGTCAACGGCACCGAACTGACCGTGGACCTCAGTGACGCCAATACCGTCGGTGACGTCGTCAACACGCTCCAGCTCGCGATCAAGAGCGTCGATGTGTTCGCCTCGGTCTCGATTCAAGGCAATTCACTGGCGGTCACGCCGACGCTGGGGCCCATCACCTTCTCCGATACGGACACTGGCACCATGGCCTCTGATCTCGGGCTCAACAGCACGTTCATCGCGGGACTCACGATGGATGGGCTCGACCTGGACCCGAAGTTGACCGAGCAGACACCCATTTCGAATCTTCCGGGCGTCTCATTTCCGATGGGCAGCCTCCGGATCGAAAACGCGGGCCAGATCCGTGAAGTCGATCTCTCCGGTGTCTCCACCATCGGAGAACTGCAGAACACGATCGAATCGCTTCAGATCGGCGTGCGCGTCGATGTGGATGCCGATGGTCGAAGAGTGAATTTCCGAAACGAACTGTCGGGAGCATCGATGTCGATCTCCGAGGTCGGCGGGGGAAACACCGCGACTCAGCTGGGGGTTCGGACCTTCAGTGGGGGGACGCAGTTGTCGGACTTCAACGGCGGGCGTGGCGTCGGTTCCGTCACCGGTGGGTTCGATCCGGTCACAGGCCTCCCGGATCCGCAGTTGGACATGGATTTCGAGGTCTCTCTCTCGGACGGACGCGCGTTTTCAGTGGACATCACCGGCGCCCTCACCGTCGATGACGTGCTGACTTCGATTTCCGACGCCGCCTCGGCGTCAGGTCTCGCGGTTCCAGCCGATTTCAACGTCCGTCTGGACACCAATGGCAATGGAATCGTGCTGGTGGATGGCACCGGTGGCGGGGGAGAGCTCTCCGTTCAGCGTTTGAACAACAGTTCAGCCGCCCAGGACCTCGGCATTCTCGGCACCGCCGATGGTGCGATTCTTGCCGGTACGGATCAGGCACAAGTTGCCTCAGACGGCCTCCTGACCCACCTCATACAGCTCAGAGACGCTCTTTTGGCTGATGACGAATCAGGCATCGCGTTTGCAACAGAACAATTGGATGACGACACCTTGAGGGCCGCGGAGGCCCGAGCGGAGGTCGGAGTCAGGAGTCGGCGAATCACGGATTCGTTGGCTCGCGAGGAGGACCGTTCGGTCCAGGATCAAGCGCTCAGGTCGAATGTACGTGACCTGGACTTTGCTGAAGCGGCGACGAAATTCGCTCTCCTCGAACAACAGCTGCAGGCGAGCATGGCCACGATCAGTCGCACGCAGCAACTCAGTCTTCTCGACTTCCTGAGATAGGAAGTCTTCTCTCCCCGCGCGTTGCGGGAAAACTCCTTCGGCCCCGGCCGGTCGCAGGAGTATGACAGGAGGTCAGCGTCGGATCCCGTAAGGGTGATGTCGAGACCAAGGAATGGTTGGCCGGGATGCATTCGGAGTTCCCAAGTGCACATTGAAACGACACGATTTGGCACCGTTGAAGTCGACGATTCAAGAATCGTCTCCTTCCCGTCCGGACTGCTCGGTTTTTCGAGCTTCCGACGATTCGTTCTTCTCCAGCCCGATGACGACGGCGTGTTCTACTGGCTTCAGTCCGTGGAATCCCCCGATCTCGCCTTCGTGGTGACCGATCCCTCTCTCTGGACTCCGGAGTACAAGGCGAACATCCGTCGCGAACAGATGGATGAACTGAGCCTTGGTGAGATCGGTGACGCGCAGGTGCTCGCCATCGTCAACAAGCGTGATGACAAACTCACGCTCAATCTCCAGGGACCGTTGGTGCTCAACATCGCCAACTGCACCGGAATGCAACTGGTCCTCGCCGACAAGCGATGGTCCACGCGCCAGGAGATCGTCCGTCTTGATGCCGCGGCTCGCGCCGTTCCGGCCTGATCTGGTGGGTCTTCCACCTCGTGGTCACCGATTCGTCGGCTGACCGTCTTCGGCTCACCCTGAGCCGCCGCGGATGGATCCGCGGAAGAATCAAGTTCCAAGGAAGGGGCTGCCAGATGTTGGTGCTTTCAAGACAGCGCGATGAAACAATCATGATCGGCGACGAGATCGAACTCACGATCGTCGACATTCGGGGTGACAAGGTGCGAATCGGCATCCAGGCCCCGGCAACCGTCGCCGTACACCGCAAAGAGGTGTACGAGGCCATCAAACGTGAAAACGAGCAAGCCGCGAGCTATCGCGGGGGACTCGAGGAATTGAAGCGCGGGCTTGGTGCCTGTGCCGAACGAACTGCGGGCGGGACGGTCCTGCCCAAGGCTGCGAAAATCGCAGCTCGGACATCTCAGGCACGGGAGAGTGCCTGACTCCGCTCGCAACCCTGAGTCGACTTCGAGCGTTGGCTCGCAGGGACTCCAGCCATCCATCACGGAGGATCATCCATGGCTAGGATCAATACGAACGTTTCTTCAATGATCGCTCAGAGCAATCTGACCAGAACCAACAGCGATCTCAATGTACGCCTGCAACGCCTGTCCACCGGACTGCGCATCAATCGTGGTGCGGATGATCCGGCTGGATTGATCGTCTCGGAACGACTTCGTTCGGAGATGAAGGGTCTGACCCAGGCGATCGACAACGGCGAACGCGCCAGTTCGGTCATTGCGACCGCTGAGGGCTATCTCGCGGAAGTCGCCGATCTCTTGAATTCCGTCAAGAACCTCGTGGTTGAAGCGGCCAACACCGGCGGTGTCAGTCGTGACGAGGTCGAGGCGAATCAACTCCAGATCGACAGTGCGATCGACTCGATCACTCGTATTTCGAATGTGGCCAGTTTCGCAGGTCTCGACCTGCTGAACGGTTCCCTCGAGTACACCGCATCCGGCATGAACACCGCCGACGTCGCGTTTTCGAGAATCGACAGTGCGCGGTTCGGAACGGCGAACAGCATCGATGTCGACGTGTCGATCTCCACCCCAGCCGAACAAGGCAATCTCTGGCTTTCGAGCAACACCGGTGGATTCACCGGATTCGCTCTGGACAGTGACCTCACCCTTGAAATCGCCGGCAAGGATGGTGCGCAGACACTGACCTTCGCACCAGGCACGCAGCAGTCCGCCATGGCGGATGCCTTCAACCTGATTTCGGATTCGACCGGAGTCGAGGCGGTCTTCGTCAACTCAGCAGGTGCGAGCGGTCTTCGCTTCGTCACCAACGACTATGGAACGGATGCCTTCGTCTCGGTCCGACCGGTCGGTGCGGGTGGTACGGGATTCAGCGCCTTCGATGCTCCGGCGTGGAGCCGTGAGTCAGCGTGACGAGGGTGTCGACGTCGCCGCCATCGTCAACGGGGCGCTCGCCAGCGGCCGTGGGCTTGAAATCGCATTGAACACACCGGGCCTCGCAGCCCAGTTCGATCTGACCGAGGCCTTCGCCACTCAGAGCGTGACCGAGCACGTCATTCTCGATCACCGGTGGTGGGGCGAGCTTCCAGCTCGGGCCCAGCGTCAACAGTTCCCAGCAGGTTTCGCTGGGGATCGGATCGGTGGCGGCATCACGACTCGGTGGCCAGCTTTCCGAACTCGGAGATCGATTCTTCCTGGATTCGATCAAGTCGGGCCAGGCCAACGAACTCTCCAGCGGCAATGCGAGCCTGTCCAGTGACATTCTCGACAATGCGATTCTGGAAGTCTCGAAGATGCGAGGCCGACTCGGTGCGTTCGAGCGCAACACCATTCAGACGAACATCCGTTCGCTGCAGGTGGGACTCGAGAACATCACGGCCAGTGAATCGAAGATTCGAGATGCGGACTTCGCCACCGAGACGGCGAAGCTGACCCGGGCTCAGATTCTCAACCAGGCGGGCACGTCCGTGCTTCAGACCGCCAACAGCACGGCCCAAAACGTGCTGGCCCTTCTTCAGTGATCTTCTGAAGAGAACAACCGATCGGGTATTTCGGTCGATAATCGCTATCCGGACGCACCGCGCGCAGTTTCTGCGCGTGGTGTGTCTCGTCATTCAAAAATCATCTCAATGTTCGTGAAGTACTGGGACCGAGTCACCGATGTAGTGACACGGCTCCGGATTCATCGCCACGTGCGGTGTGCTCGCGGGTCTTGAGAACCGGAGGTCTCTCAGTTCCTTTTCCTTCCGTGCTGATGGAGTCTGCACAGGAGGACGACAGTCGAATCCCACGGGGGGATCCGACCTTCGCCTTTTTCCATCAGGCGCTCACACGATGCGAGCGCACCCCTACTTCACGGAGGAGTTCCTATGAGTCGTATCAATCAAAATGTCGGATCAATGGTCGCCCAGCGCGTCCTTTCACAACAGAACATGGATCTTTCAAAGACCCTCAACCGTCTTTCGACGGGTCTTCGAATCGTCCGCGGATCGGATGATCCCGCCGGCCTGATCGCCAGCGAGAACCTCCGCGCCGAAAAGGCCGCGATCAACTCGGCGATGAACAACGCCGAACGCGCCGAACAGGTCGTCAACGTCGCCGAAGGTGGTCTTCAGGAGATCAGCAGCATGCTGGTCGAACTGCAGAGCCTCGTGACCTCGACCGCGAACGAAGCCGGTGTCTCGAACGAAGAGAAGGAAGCCAACCAGCTTCAGATCGATTCGATCCTTCAGAGCATCGACCGAATCGCGAACTCGACGTCCTTCCAGGGCATCAAGCTTCTGAACGGCAACTTCGAGTACACCACGAACGGTGTCGATCAGACTCAGATCGATGATCTGAAGATCAACTCGGCCAAGCTCTCCAATGCCGCCGGGTCCAGCATGAACGTCGACGTGACCCTCGTCGACAGCGCGACGACCGGCAGTGTATTCCTGCTTGATGATGGTGCTGGTGGCGTCGACGCCAACGGTGCAGGTCAGGTGACCTTCGAGATCACCGGCAACAAGGGCACCCAGCAGTTCACCTTCGCAGAAGGCACCGCCATCGCCGATGTCGCCAATGCGATCAACTCGTTCACGGACGCACTCGGCGTCACCGCGACTTCGGCCGCGGCTGGTGACGACATTCAGATCGATTCCATCGGCTACGGTACCGACCAGTTCGTCCGGGTCCGTCAGCTGTCCGAAAACGGTGGTTCGAACTTCGTGTCCAGCGCAGCCAATGGTGCCGCGGTCAATGATCTCAAGACATTCGGCGCCGACGCCGAAGTCAACATCAACGGCATCTCCGCCACGACCAACGGCCTTCAGGCCCGCGTCTCGTCGGAAGGCTTCGATGTGAGTCTCATGCTCGATGCAGCCTTCGCCGGTGCGGGTGGTACCGGTGGTACGAGTTCCTTCTCGATCACCGGTGGTGGTGCCGACTTCAACCTCGGTCCCCAGGTGAACCTGGCCAACAAGGTCTCGCTCGGCATCGACGCCGTGACGACCGGCAGCCTCGGTTCATCGGCCAGTGGCACGCTCGACTCGCTCAAGGCCGGTGGCCTGAGCAACGTCGTCAACGGTGACCTCAGCAAGGCTCAGAGCGTCGTCGAAGACGCGATCAAGCAGGTCAGCGGCATGCGCGGCCGACTTGGTGCCTTCCAGAAGAACACCGTGGGTTCCACCATCAACAGTCTCTCGATCGCACTCGAGAACACCTCGGCTGCGGAAAGCGTGATCCGTGATGCGGACTTCGCGGCTGAAACCGCGAACATGACCCGTGCCCAGATTCTCGGCCAGGCCGCGACTCAGGCACTCGCCATGGCGAACAACCAGCCCAGCTCGGTGCTCGCACTGCTCGGCTGATCGTTGAGACACCACTTCGTGCCTGGCACGAACTTCATGATCCAATTCGCCGCGGCAGTCCTTCTTGGACTGCCGCGGTTGTCATTGGTCAGTGGGGCGAGATCTGATGGGCCAGATAACCATGGCTTGGACAGTAGATGCGCAGAAGATGCCGCTTTGCACCGTCAGGTCCAAAAAAATCTCAAACCAGAGCTGATCAGGTCTGATTTCTCTCCGATACATGTTCGGACGTCATTTCGACGTCGTACGCCACGGATCGCTGGAAGCGATCCATCATGACATGCTTCGGCCCTGACGGTCGGAATCACTTCACGGAGGATTTTCTATGAGTCGTATCAATCAAAACGTCGGATCAATGGTCGCCCAGCGCGTCCTCTCACAACAGAACATGGATCTTTCAAAGACCCTCAACCGTCTTTCGACGGGTCTTCGAATCGTCCGCGGATCGGATGATCCCGCCGGCCTGATCGCCAGCGAGAATCTCCGCGCCGAAAAGGCCGCGATCAACTCGGCGATGAACAACGCCGAACGCGCCGAACAGGTCGTCAACGTCGCCGAAGGTGGTCTGCAGGAGATCAGCAGCATGCTGGTCGAACTGCAGAGCCTCGTGACCTCGACCGCCAACGAAGCCGGCGTCTCCAAGGAAGAGAAGGAAGCCAACCAGCTTCAGATCGACTCGATCCTTCAGAGCATCGACCGAATCGCGAACTCGACGTCCTTCCAGGGCATCAAGCTTCTGAACGGCAACTTCGAGTACACCACGAACGGCGTCGATCAGACTCGAGATCGATGATCTGAAGATCAACTCGGCCAAGCTCTCCAACGCCGCCGGGTCCAGCATGAACGTCGACGTGACCCTCGTCGACAGCGCAGCGACCGGTGCGGCCTTCCTTCTGGACAACGGCACCACCATCGATGCCAACGGTTCCGGTCAGGTCACCTTCGAGATCACCGGCAACGAAGGCACCCAGCAGTTCACCTTCGCAGAAGGCACTCAGGTCTCCGCGGTGGTCACCGCGATCAACACCTTCTCCGAGGCGCTCTGGAGTGAGTGCCTCGCTCGACGACGTCGACGACGTCCGATTCGATTCCACCGGCTACGGTACCGATCAGTTCGTCCGGGTCCGTCAGCTGTCCGACAACGGTGGTTCGAACTTCGTGTCCGCAACAGCAGGCTGGTGCCGCGGTCAACGACCTCAAGGACTTCGGCGTCAACGCCGAGGTGAACATCAACGGCATCTCCGCGACGACCAACGGCCTTCGAGGCCCGCGTGTCGTCGGAAGGCTTCGATGTGAGTCTGATGCTCGATTCCGCCTTTGCAGGTGCCGGTGGTGCAGGTGGTACGAGTTCCTTCTCGATCACCGGTGGTGGTGCCGACTTCAACCTCGGTCCTCAGGTGAACCTGGCCAACAAGGTCTCGCTCGGCATCGACGCCGTGACGACCGGCAGCCTCGGTTCATCGGCCAGTGGCACGCTCGACTCGCTCAAGGCCGGTGGCCTGAGCAACGTCGTCAACGGTGACCTCAGCAAGGCTCAGGGCGTCGTCGAAGATGCGATCAAGCAGGTCAGCGGCATGCGCGGCCGACTTGGTGCCTTCCAGAAGAACACCGTGGGTTCCACCATCAACAGTCTCTCCATCGCACTCGAGAACACCTCGGCTGCGGAAAGCGTGATCCGTGATGCGGACTTCGCGGCTGAAACCGCGAACATGACCCGTGCCCAGATTCTCGGCCAGGCCGCGACTCAGGCACTGGCCATGGCGAACAACCAGCCCAGCTCGGTGCTCGCACTGCTCGGCTGATCCTGAAGAGACCATCTCCGGTGGAGACACCGACCAAAACGAAAGCCGCGACGTCCAATGAAGGGCGTCGCGGTTTTCTTAGGGTTGGTTCGTCGGTCAGGCTGCGGCCTGGTTCTTCTCGTGCTGCGCAGCGACCTTGGCCAGTTCGTCGAAGGTCGCGGGATCTTCGATTGCGATCTGGCTGAGCATCTTGCGGTTCAGAAGAACACCTGCCTGTTCGAGTCCATGAATGAACCGGCTGTAACGGGTTCCTCGCATGCGACACGCTGCGGTGATTCTGGTGATCCAAAGGCGACGGAAATCGCGCTTTCGATTGCGACGGTCACGATAGGCGAACTGGCCTGCTCGCAGAAGTGCGACCTTGGCCTGTTGCTTGTGACGAGACTTTGTTCCGAAGTAGCCGCGGGCCTTTCTCAGGATGCGGCGGCGGGCCTTGTTGCGGGCTGCGCCCTTGCGTACGCGAGGCATGGTGCCATCTCCAAATAGTGCGCGGCGGGGGACCGGAGGATTCCAGTCTCTTCTCGTCCCGACGAGCGACGTTGATTCGAATCACATCGTCTCAGGCAGATTTCTTCTGCTCGGCACGATCCTTTTCACGAAGCTGAGCTTCATGCTGGTCCTGTGACTTCAGGGGTCTGAAGAGCAGGGTTCCCAGGCGCTTCATGTCACCGGCTCGAGCGTACTGCGGAAGGCGGTAGCTGCGGGTGGTGTTGCCTGACTTGTTGCTCTTGAGGTGTCGACTTCCGGGCTTGCGGAAGCGGACTCGTCCACTCTTGGTGATCTTGGCTCTCTTGAGCAGGCCTTTGTGTGACTTGTTCTTGGGCATGTCGATCGACCTTCGTAGTGGACTGCCTGTCGGAGAACCGATTCAGGCGATGTTGAAAAACCTCACATGCACATGCACGCAAGGATTGGCGATCGAGAAGTGTACATGAATCCTGCCCGGTCATTCAACCCATCTGGAGAGATCTTGCCCTGATTGGAGGGCAATTTCCTCGTTCCTGGGGTCTGAGTGGCTCAGTGGATCAGGAAGTAGCGGTCGGAAAGACGATTTTCGCGTACCAGGACCTCGATGAGAGCTCCTTGCTCGTCTACGCCGACGTCCCAGATTCGGTCGCCGTCGACCTCCCAGGTCTCGATCCAGGCAACACTGTTGTCTCCGTAGAGAATGTTCTGGCCTTCGGAGAGGTGGCAGG
Organism: uncultured Phycisphaerales bacterium; assembly: GCA_949373145.1. Taxonomy (GTDB): domain Bacteria; phylum Planctomycetota; class Phycisphaerae; order Phycisphaerales; family SM1A02; genus UBA8087. The sequence continues at coordinate 73,372 of CASICI010000006.1, read as the reverse complement.
GTGAGTTCACCGTCAGGTGAGCCAGTTCGACCTCGCCCTTGGCTCCATGGACCGGGCTGACGTTGGCCGCAAGCATTCTCGAGGCTTGCAGGAGGTCATCACCACTCTGCCAGTATTGGAAGCTGTAGGGGTGGAGCGTGGGGTGTGACTCCGGGCAGTGGTAGTCGTTGTTCGAACTGGACGGCCCGGACATCACGTTTCGTACGCCCTCGGCATACTGTCCCCGGTGTTTTCCATTCCACTCGAACGGGTCCGGAAGGATGCCTGCAGTCGCTTGCATCGGTGTGGTTCCGTTGTTGTCCGAGGCATACAGCGCGACGTTCTGGCCGGTCTCGCCGAGATTGGCTCGGTCAAGCATCACCAGGCGCCCGCTGCGTGCGTAATTCATGATCGGCCAGAGGACCCCGACTGCGAGCAGAAGCATCGCTGCCGTGGCGAAGAGATCTGGGAAATGAAAACGCCTTCCCCCAAGGTCTGCCTGGGTTCTCTGTGTCGAGTCAGGCTCGGGAAGGCGCATGCGTTCGAGACGTTGTGAGTCATCTCGGCGAATCCTGGCAATGGTGGCATCGACCAGTTCATCCGAGGCGTCGTCCGTCGGATAGGCCTCGAGCAGTCCAAGAAGATTCGTGATCTCCGTGCCCCGTTTCCGGTCGGAGTCATTCAGGTCTGCCAGCATCGAATCATCGAAACCGTGCTCGGCGATCATGTCGAGAATGCGGGCGTCATCCGCGGACAGCTCTTTGTGAGAAGGGGGGGGTGTCATCGCTCCGTGCGCTCCTCGGCTGGCGTGTACGCGAATTCGTGCGTCATGAGGTCGTACCTCCGGAATCGCGTGAACTCTCGCGGGCTTTCCAGTTTTCGGCGAAGCATCCGACCGCGCTGTGCAGACGGCTCTTGACCGTGCCAAGCGGGATGTCGAGTGCATCGGCGATCTGGTTGTAACTCATCTTCTGGAAATAACTCAGCAGAAGGATCTCGCGGTAGTGAACCGGCAGTTCGTCGACAGCCGTCTTCACCAGTTGTGCCTGTTCGGCATCGGAGATGGGAACTTCCGGATTTTCGTCGTCACCTGCCAGCAGGTCGATGAATTCGACCTCGTCGGAGCCGCTGCGACCGATGGGCGCAGAGAGACTCGCTGCCGCTCGTCTTTTCTGCTTTCGATGGTGATCCCGAGCCTTGTTGGCCGCGATGGTGTAGAGCCATGGCTTGAATCTTCGACTGGTGTCGAATGTGTCGGCGACCAGGTGGATCTGCAGGAAGGTGTCCTGAAAGACATCTTCGGCGGCGGCACGGGAGCTCAGGAATCGAATGAGAAAGTGCAACAACTCATTGCGGTACCGTTCGATCAGAACCTCGTAGGCTCCGTCTCTGCCGGCCGCATGCGCTCCGAGCAATTGCTCGTCGGTGAGTTCCTTGAATGGTGTCTGGGTGTCCACGATCTGCATTGTCCCGATTTCAGAACGCACCTTCGCGCTCTTCACCTCCTTCGAGGTTCCTGACACGATAGTCGAGCTGAGGCTCTCGTGGTCGGAAATGGGGGTCCCCATGAGTCCCATCCCGATTTTTCGAACCAGGTGGTGCAGGGGAGTTGGATGAAGTGAGATCGTGCTCATGGTCTCTGTACGCCTGCGGGGCATGCGAGTTCAGTGGTTTGAAGTGAAATTCGTTTTTTCTTTTCCATGCGTTCGCCCGGAGTTCGTTCCCAAGGGACGAGGGGACAAGGTGGTATGATCAACACCTCTTCCTCAAGACCGTTTCAAACGTCGGAGTGCGACCCCCATGGGTGTTCCTCTTTCTCAAATGTGGACCGTGGCTTCCTATGTTCTGAAGCAGAGACTTTCACGCAACCAGCGATACCCGCTTGTTTTGATGCTGGAGCCGCTTTTTCGCTGCAATCTGGCCTGTGCCGGCTGCGGAAAGATCCAGTACCCCCCACATATTCTCAAGCGTGATCTGTCGCTTGAGGACTGCATGAAAGCGGTTGATGAGTGTGGTGCGCCGATGGTCTCGATTCCCGGTGGCGAACCGCTGCTTCACCCCCAGATCAGAGAGATCGTCGAAGCTTTGGTCGCTCGAAAGAAATACATTTATCTGTGCACCAATGCGATTCTTCTCAAGGAGAAGCTTGATGCCGGGTGGTTCAAACCGTCGAAATATCTGAGCTTCAGCGTTCACATGGACGGCACCCAGGAGAACCACGATTTCGCGGTCTGTCGGGAGGGAACCTTCGACAAGGCGATCGTCGGGATCCGCAAGGCCGTCGAGATGGGGTTCAGAGTGACCACCAATACCACGCTTTTCGAGGGCGCCGACCCCAATGCCTGTCGCACGTTCTTCGATGAAATGATGGAAGTCGGCGTCGAGGGCATGATGGTCTCGCCGGGCTACGCTTACGACAAAGCCCCCGATCAGAACGGCTTCCTCCAGCGAAAGACCACCCACGATCTCTTCGAGATGATCCTCTCCAATCGAAAGAAGGGCTGGCGTTTCAACCAGTCCCCGATCTTTCTCGAATTTCTGATGGGGAAACGTGACTTCGAATGCACGCCCTGGGGAAATCCCACCTTCAACATCTTCGGCTGGCAGAAGCCCTGCTATCTGCTTCAAGAAGGCTACGTCGACTCCTTCCAGGAACTGATCGACGATGTCGACTGGGACAACTACGGGCACGCAAGTGGAAACCCGAAATGTGCCAACTGCATGGTCCACTGTGGCTACGAACCCACGGCGGTGGACTACACCTTCAGCGGTTTCGGCGGCATCTGGGCCAACATCAAGGCGATGATCTTCAACTCCTACGCCAATCCACGGGCTGAGGCGAGGCTCGAGGAGGAGAAGACCAAGCCGCATGGCCCCATGGAGCACCTCGTGCAACTCGGGTTCGGCGTGGATGTGAAGCCTGATGGGAGCTCGGTCGTCGTGCGCGAGACCGACAACGCCGCCTGACCGGTCCTCCGGCCTCTTCCCTCAACCCCTCCACACACCGCATCTGGCGATGTTTTTGCCCGTCCGGCATGTGGACATCCTTTCGTGAGGTCCCTTCCGCAGGGCGGGTCGAAGACCATGTCGGGATGCCATTCTTAAACGGAGCCGTCACGTATGCGCGCTTCGCCGTCACCGGTGAAGCCCCCGAAGTCCTCGACCAGTCGATCATCGATGCCTTCGCGGCCAACCCCGCGAAGCCGACACCGATCGGGGTGCCAAACGGTCCCGAGACCGGTTGGACCGCTGGGCGACACATTCTCGACAACACGTTCGAGTTCAACACCATGTGTTTCGATGGCTGGGTTCATGCCGCCATGCGTCTTGACGTCGTGCGTATCCCGCCCGAGGTCAAGCGTGCCTACGTGGCCGTGGCCGAAGCTGCTCGGACGAAGGCACTCGAAGCGGATCAGCCCGGCTGGCTCAGCCGTGCCGCTCGCAAGGAAGCGCGTGACGAAGCCAAGGAGCAATGGGAACGAGAAGTCTCCGAGGGCCGTTATCGCGCCTCCAAACTCGTTCCGATCCTCTGGAACCCACAGCGCAGAATCCTTCTGTCACCTGCGACCACCGATTCCGTGGCAGCGCCCCTCAGAGATCTCTTCACCGCGACCTTCGGTGGCCGTCTCGAGCAGCGGAGCGCGGGGTCTCTTGCCTTCGACCTGCTTGCGACCAAAGGGCTGCTCACGGCGGTCGAGGATGCACGGCCTGACAACCTCGGCCAGCAACCACCAAGTGGCGGAGGCGGCATTCCCGAAGTGCCCTGGGCCTCAGGTGGCCCTGAACCAAAGGATTTCCTCGGCAACAGTTTCCTGATGTGGCTCTGGTGGCGTGGTGATGTGAACGAAGGTCTCTTCGATCTCGCCGACGGAACCAACATCAGCGTCGCACTCGATCGCTCGATTGAAAGTGAATGCGGGTGGGGGATCACCGGTCGACAGAGCTTGAATGGGGACACGCCCAGTCGATGGGCGGAAGCTTCGATCGCAACTCTTGCAGGAAAGCTGCCACGGCGTATCGGCCTCGTGGTCAGCGACGGGGTCCAGGAGTGGAACTGTTCTTTGCAGGGTGATCGATTCGTGGTCAGTGGCCTTCGGCTGCCCCGCTCCGAGGAGCCTGCCGAGACACCGCAGGAAGCGGCTTTGGAGCGAATCGGTTCGATCACCTCGTTTGATTCCGCCATGAGCGACTTGTATGCGGTGTTTCTCGACGAACGCTTCTCCTCGAGATGGTCGGTCAGCCGAACCAGCATCGCGGAGTGGCTCTCGCAACGGTCACGCCCTCGAACCGGGTTCGCCACGGAAAGCATGCTGACCGCTGATGCCCCACCTTCGGTGCCCGCTCATTCCGAGTGAGTGGTCGCGCTCTTGACGGCACGGCAGAAGTGAAGAATTCGATCGGGGTCCTTCAGCCCCCGCGAGCGTTCGACTCCGCTTGAGACGTCGACCCCCCAGGGGTGGACACGGCGCACCGCGGTGGCCACGTTCTCCGGCGTCAGTCCGCCGGCCAGCAGGATGGGGCTGGCATCCGGCAGGAGAGGGTCGGAGAGCTGATCGTGATCGAACCCTTCACCGGTTCCGCCGACCTTGGAGCCATCGACCAGGAGGCGCTCGACGGCGTCGCAGCCCTGCCATCGACGAATGTTGTCCTGGCTGAAGTGAATCCCTCTGATGATCTTCTTTCCTGCGTCGGCGAGACTCCGACACATCGACTCATCCTCATGTCCGTGGAGTTGGATCCATCGAAAGGGACATGACAGCATGTCTTCGAGCTTGGCATCGACGAAGAGGCCCACCGGGTCGATGGTCTCAGGAAGATGGCCGGCAAGAGCCTCCGCGTCCGAAATGGTGACATGTCTCGGGCTGCCGGACCAATGGACGAACCCGACGAAATCCGCACCGCCTGCGACCGAGGCGTCCAGCGCTTCGCGCCCGCGAATGCCGCAGATCTTGATTCTGACTGGTTCGCTCACTCGAGTATCTCTTCGCGCAGGCTGACTGCCAGGGCGGCATGTCCCTGGGTTCTGAAGCGTTCGTCGTAACGATCGAGAATGATGCGGGCCTTTTCCGGAGACGGTTTCTTGCGTACGTACAGCACGGCCAGAAGCATGGCTGTTTCGATGACCCGGCGATCATGCGGATGCTTGCCGAGAAAGAGTTCGTAGGCGATGGCGGCCTCGTCGAAGGCCCCATCGGCGAAAAGGGTGCTTGCGACATCGAGCTGGTGGTCGGCCGACAACATGAACTCAGGGTGGTCCTTGAGCATCGAGGCGTACCGCCGTGCGGCTTCCTTCGGTTGGTGGTCGACCAGAAGCGTTCGTATGTCGTTGCGAGCCTCTCGCACGATCGGCGGTTCGGTCGGTGCCGGTGGTTTTTTGGAACGCATCTTCTGGAGACGGTCCGGTGTGTCGGCACTCGCACTTGCCCAGGGGCCTCCGACCGATTCGGCCGTCGCAGCGCGCATCGCAGCTCGTCTTCTCGACTGTTTGAACAGGAAGAAGATGTCGAAATCATCACGCTTGAGAAGTTTGGTGGCAAGCAGGAGGAATGCGATCGAAAACCCGAACACGCTGCCTCCCAGGTGGGCGGCGAACGCGGTGTTGCCCGTTCGGAGCCCAAGAAAGTTGGTCAGCTGTCCGATGAAATCGAGTGCGAAAAACAGCCCGACCACCACCAACGCCGGAATCCAGGAGACTCCGATGAAGAAAAACAGAATAAAAACACGAATCTTGGCTCGAGGAAAGAGTGCGGCGAATCCGCCGGTCACGGCACAGACCGCTCCACTGGCTCCGATCATCTGCGAGGGGTCGCCTTGAAGGCTCGCCAGCAACCACTGCATCAGTGCCGCGGCGACACCACCAGCGAGATAGAACCCCAGAAAGCCAAGGCGCCCAAGTCGATCCTCGACGGCACACCCGAAGGCCCAGAGAAAGATCATGTTGAAGAGAATGTGGCTGATTCCGCCCGGATCATGCAGAAACATGCTCGTAAACAAGGTCCAGACCCGCTCCGGCCGCCGGGTGTCGAAGGCGCCCCAGCCGATGATTTCCTCGAGATCCGAGCCCCCGTACCGAAAAGCGGCGAGGATGAGCACGTAGATGAGCACGTTCAGACCGATCAGGGCCTGCGTGATCACCGGCTTGCGTTTCAGGGCGCGGTCGGTTCCAAGGGGGATCAGCATGGCACAAGTGTACGCAGAACATCGGTTATTGGCACATGATTGAGAAAGAGGTGTCTTGCTCCAACGGTCCGTGGTGCCTAAACTGATCGGTCCGGATGACAGTCATCCCCTTCCCCCACGAGATTCCGTCCATGCCCACCCTGCATGCGACACGTCTCCGAGGGGATCGGACCTGGTGTCGAGAAACACCGTGTCTTCAGACTTCTATTCTTCGTAACTTCGATTGAACCGACAGGATCCCAGATCATGAGTGCAGACGTCGCTGAAAAGCATTTCGACAAAGGCCTTGCAAACACCATTGCCGCCGAATCCAGCATGTCCTACATCGATGGGGTCAATGGTGTTCTCGAGTACGTCGGAATCGACATCGACCAGCTCGCCCGAAACTCGACCTTCGAAGAATCGACCTTCCTTCTCTGGAATGGGCGACTTCCGGTCCAGTCCGAGCTTGATGAACTGACTGCCGCGCTGCGAGCCGAGTATTCGCTTCCCGCGGGCATCATCGATCTGATCAAGACCTTCCCCTCCGATGCGGCGCCCATGCACGCTCTGCAGACTGCCGTCGCAGCGCTGGCGCTTCATGATCCCGAAGCCGATGTCAATGATCCCGAAGCCAACATTCGCAAGGCCATCCGGCTCGTCGCGAAGACCCCTGCGGTGGTGGCGGCCTTCGATCGTCTTCGCAGCGGCAAGGAGGTCATCGATCCCGATCCCACGATGGACATCGCGACGAACTTCCTGTGGATGCTCAACGGTGAAAAGCCGACCGAGACCATGGCTCGCGCCCTCGACGTGTGTCTCATTCTCCATGCGGACCACGGCACGAACGCCTCCACGTTCACGTCACTGGTGATCATTTCGACGCTTTCCGACCTGTATTCGTCGATGGCCGGAGCGATCGGCGCGCTTCGTGGACCGCTTCACGGTGGCGCCAACGAAGGCGTGATGCGCATGCTTGAAGAGATCGGCGACATCGACAAGATCGATGCGGCCATGCAGAAGAAGTTCGACAACAAGGAAAAGATCATGGGCTTCGGCCACCGGGTCTACAAGGCGTACGATCCTCGCGCGACCTACCTGAAGACCTTCTCACGTGGACTTGCCGAAGACACCGGAAACATGAATCTCTACGAGATGTCCAGCCGCATCGAGGAAATCATGAACGAAGCGGTCGCCGCCAAGGGGATCTTCCCCAACGTCGACTTCTATTCCGCCACGACATACTGGTCCCTCGGCCTCAAGCTTGATCTCTTCACTCCGATGTTCGCCATCGCGCGCATGTCCGGTTGGACGGGTCATTGCATCGAGCAGCTGGCCGACAACAAGCTGATTCGACCCGGTTCCTCATACATCGGTCCTCACGAAATGCCCTACGTCCCGATGTCGGAGCGTTGAGCTGAATCACGCATGGGTTGAGTCACACCCGTGTGTCGGAACCGGACGAAAGGTCCAGGCCGACCATGTCGCTCTATCTCGACAACAACGCCACCACGCCACCGGACACGCAAGTGATCGATGTCATGAGGTGTTGTCTCGAGGAAGACTGGGGGAATCCATCGAGTGCCCATCGTGCGGGCATCGCGGCACGCCGACGAGTTGAACTTGCTCGCTCCTCGTTTTCGAGACTCGTCGGCTGCGACGAATCTCAGGTCGTGTTCACCTCGGGAGGGACCGAAGCCGCCAATCTGGCGATCCTCGGTGCGTTCCGTCGTACCCACGCCCGTGAACCTGAACGCACGCTCGTGGTGTGTCCCGGCACGGAACATCCTGCCGTTCTCGATTCGATCGAGCGTTGTCGGGCCTTCGGTGCGGAGGTCGTCCGGCTTCCGGTCGATTCGAACGGAGTGCTCGATCTGGCATCGTTCGAGCGACTGCTCGATCAACGTGGGCGGATGATGGCGCTCTGTTCCGTGATGTGGGCCAACAACGAGACCGGTGTCATTCAACCCATCGAGCGCATCGGGACGTTGTGCCGCGAGCATGGGGTCCTGTTCCACACGGATGCGGTTCAGTGGGTCGGACGTGAACCCTGTGATCTGTCCAACCTCCCGATCGATCTTCTCACCTGTTCCGCGCACAAACTTCATGGTCCCAAGGGTGCCGGGGCTCTGGTGCTGCGAAAGGGCGTCGTGCTGGAATCACGTGCCCTCGGGGGACCGCAGGAGCGAGAGCGCCGCGGTGGCACTGAAAATGTCGCAGCGATCGCCGGATTCGGTCGCGCCTGTGAACTGGCTTCCGACTGGCTGCACGCCGAGCGACGGGATGCCGGAGTCTCCATGCGAGATCGATTCGAAGCAGCGGTCCTTGCGCTTCATCCGGGTGCGGTGGTCAACGGTGGGGATGCGCCTCGCATCTGGAACACGGTAAACATCGGTTTTCCCGGATTGCAGGCGCAGCTGCTGGTGGTGGTCTTCAGCGAGCGTGGGCTGGCGGTCTCCGGCGGGGCAGCCTGTGCCAGTGGTTCGCTTGAAGTCTCCGGCGTGCTTGGTGCGATGGGGGTCGATCCCGACACCGCGGCTGGGAGTCTGCGTTTCAGTCTGTCCCGCGACACCAGCGATGCCGACATCGATGCCGCACTCGAGCTCATCGCCGATGTCCTCGCTTCATTCTGATCAGCTGATGACGATCATGCTTCCGGGCCTTCGACCAGAGTGGTGGACTTGTGCAGCAGGCGTTCCCGGTCGGGTGCCTCCTCGAGTACGCGTCGAATGCGTTCCGAGGCGTGTCCGTCTCCATAGGGATTCATGATCCCGATCATCTCGAGGGAACGGGCATGCTCGAACGCCATCAAGATGGAGTCCGCATCCGCGGCGACATCGACCACGTTTCGGGCTCGTTCGCGTCCTGCCTGGCGTTCTCCGATGCACACCGCGGGTGTCGGGATCGAAGGACTTTCCATCAGGACGCTCGAGGAGTTTCCGACCACCAGCTCGCATCGATGCAGAAGGCCCAGCCATGTCTCCGGTGGCAGGGTGGTGTGCATGAAGGTATTTCGGCGTGTCGTGATGAAGTTCGAGACGGCCGACCTGATCTCGAGCGAGCCTTCGTCGGCATTTGGAAAGGCGAAGATAATCGTGTTCTTCTCATCCGGGAGCCGCTCCAATGCCTCGAGCAGCCGGGCGGCATCGTGACCGGGATCCTCCGCCAGGGTCACGGGATGGATCGCCGCCAGGATCATCGGGAGTTCTCGATCGAAACCAAGTCGACTTGAAAGTGCTTCGGTATCCGGTATCTCTCCCGCGAGAAGATGATCGAGACTCGCCGCGCCCACCCGATGGACACGCCACGCCTCCTCTCCCATGGCAAGCACGCGTCTTCTGGCCTCTTCGGTCGTCACGAGATGAAGGTGGGACATCTTGGTCAAGGCGTTTCGCACCGCGTCGTCGATCGCACCCTCGCTTCGTTCGCCTCCCTCGACATGCACGATGGGAATTCGCATCGCCAACGCGGCATTGGCCGGAGCGAGCATTTCGAATCTGTCTGCGACCACCATCACAAGATCCGGACGGATCGCCTCGAAGGCTTCTGCGAAGGCGATCGTGGCTCGACCAATGGCCTGTGCCGCGTCGAATCCGGTTTCAATCCTGAGGTCACAAGGCACCGGATGGACACGGAAGCCTTCTTCGTGAAAACGTCGTGCCGAGTCGCCGTATTCGGGTTGAAGCACGGCAGCGGTGGCCATGACCACCGGATCGATCAGCGGTGAGTCCATCAGTGCTCTGAGTGGATGAATGAGGTGCGCCATGTCGGCTCGACTCGAAGAGACGATGGCGAGGGTTCTTGGTCGTGAGGCATCGGGCGTCATCGGTGTGGTTCCTTGAGTGGACCATACCCGCCCGAGTGGACTTCAGCTCAGATTCTGAATCATGATGTCGAGGTTGTTCTGACTGCGTTCCGCCAGCTGGGAAAGCCCATCCTTGAGGAGGTTCCCACTGATGATCGTCGCACTTCCCGAGACGGCACCGGTCAGCATGTATTCCAGTGCGATCGATCCTCGATCATCTCGAATGAAACGCTTGAGTGCTGTTCGTATGGTGGTCATCTCGATCTCCTGAATCTGAGATCGACGATTTCGCACGACCACCTAACCGGTCGGTTTCGAAGAGTCCGCTTCACACCCCTCATCTGGTGGGTTTGTATGGTTCCTCACCCGGAACATCGCTTGCCGAGTCTCGAAAGACGTTATTTTCGGAGCATGACCTCGCCTGTTCCGAATCCACATCCTCCCTACCAGGCCACTGCCGCCTGGTACGACGCCATCTACAAAGCGCGAGGGCGTGACCCTCACGCTGAAATAGCACGAATCGCCCGATTCTGGCGCGAGGACGGATGCGATCCCGGCACTCGCAGGATCCTCGATGCGGGGTGTGGAACCGGCGCTCATTTCGAAGCACTCGTCCAGCACGGAACGATCACCGGTGTGGATCGATCGGAAGCGATGCTCGAGGTCGCCCGGCGACGGGGGCTCGCTCGAGTGGTCGCACGCGCCGAACTCGAAGCGCTGTCACTCGGTCATCGGTTCGACCTGGTCGTCTCTCTGTTCGGTGCTTTCGGATACCTGTCGGACCGTCATGCGCTTCGACAAGGGATGGCGGGTCTCGCGAGGCATCTTGATGAGGCAGGCACCATTCTGATCGAGCCGCCCTTGTTCGCCGAGCATTTCAAACCACCTCGCCGGGATCGAACCGTCGTGACCTGCGAGGGGGGTACTCTCACCAGAAGCTCACACGCCCGGCGCATCGAGAATGTCCTTGAAATAACCTTCGAATGGGTGCACCACGATCAGGTGACCGGTGTCGTTCGAACCGTCGAGGAGTTGCATCGAATGTTGCTTCTGCCTTCGAGCGTCTGGCTTGAAGACGCACGCGAAGCCCTCGGTGATGCATTCGACATCTCCATCCATGCCGAGGGCCCGATCGGGCGTGGCCTGCTGGTGGCTGTCAGGAAAGACGATGCTCGCGGTAGCGATTGATCAGTTGGTTCGTCGATGAGTCATGATCCGTGACGGCATCGTTCTGAGTCAGTTGAGGAATGATCTTCTTGGCGAGAACCTTGCCCAGTTCCACGCCCCACTGATCGAACGAATTGATGCCCCAGATCGTGCCCTGAGTGAACACCTTGTGTTCGTAGAGTGCCACGAGTTTTCCAAGCGTCCTGGGATCGAGCTTCTGAGTCATCAGGACGTTGGTCGGACGATTGCCATCGAACTCCTTGTGCGGCAGGAGATCTTCCGCGACGCCCTCTGCCTTGACCTCGGCTTCGGTCTTGCCGAATGCGAGGGCTTCGGCCTGAGCGAAGACGTTGGAGACCAGCTTGTCCTGGTGATCGCCGATCGGATTCGCCGGCTGGCAGAAGCAGATGAAGTCGCAAGGAATGGGTTTCGTACCCTGGTGAATCATCTGATAGAAGGCATGCTGCCCATTGGTGCCCGGTTCTCCCCAGATCACCGGGCAGGTGTCCCAGCCGACTCGATCGCCGTCCAGAGTCACGTGCTTGCCGTTCGATTCCATCTCCAGCTGCTGCAGGTAGGCGCTGAACCGGCAGAGTTCGTTGTCATAGGGCAGCACCGCCACGGTGTCGCATCCCAGGAAATTTCGATTCCAGAGTCCGATCAGTCCGAGCAGGGCGGGCAGATTTCTTTCGAATGGCGTGGTTCTGAAGTGCTCGTCCATTTCGTGGAATCCGCCCAGCATCTCATGAAACGCGTCAGGCCCGATGGCCAGCATCGTCGAGAGTCCGATCGCCGAATCCATCGAGTATCGACCGCCCACCCAGTCCCAGAAGCCGAACATGTTGGCGGTGTCGATTCCGAATTTGGAAACGCCGTCCGCATTGGTGGAGACCGCGACGAAGTGCTTGGCCACGGCGGCGTCGTCGCCTCCGAGACCGGCAAGCGACCATTCACGTGCGGTGTTTGCATTGGTCATGGTCTCGAGCGTGATGAAGGTCTTGCTCGAGATGATGAAGAGCGTCTCTTCGGGGTCAGAGATCACGGGTCTTCTCCGCGAAGTCGTTGCCGTCGACGTTCGAGACGAATCGAAAGGTCATGGATCGATCACTGAACGGTTTCAAGGCTTCGTACGCCATCACCGGACCGAGGTCGCTTCCGCCGATGCCGATGTTCACCACGTTCTTGATTCGCTTGCCGGTGTGACCGTTCCACTCACCCGATCGGATGCGATTGGAAAACGCGGCCATTCGATCGAGCACCTCGTGGACGTGGGGAACCACGTTCACGCCGTCGACCTCGATCACGGCCTCTCTCGGCGCTCGCAATGCGGTGTGCAGGACCGCTCGATCCTCGGTGGTGTTGATCTTCACGCCGGAGAACATTCGTTCGGTCCGCTCTCTGAGGCCGCAGGCGTCCGCAAGCTCGATCAGCATTTCGATGGTCTCGGAGGTCAGTCTGTTCTTCGAGAAATCGAAGAAGAGATCAGCACCTTCCGCTGACAGCGTCTCACCTCGAGCCGGATCCGCGGCGAAGAGCTCGCGCAGCGTGGTGGCGCTGTGGGCATCAAAATGCGATTCCAAGGCCTTCCATTCGGGGCGCTGGGTGAGTGAGTGGTCGGTGGTTTCGATCGACATGCGGCATGCTCCTTTTTTCGTGGCTGTTCGTTCAGGCTATCACAGGCGGCATTCGGGGTGGGACTCTCTGGTTTCCGCTTTGGGATATACTTTGTTCTTCATTCAAACCAGGAGAACCGACATGTCAGCGACCGCAGATCTTCACGCCATGGGACAGAGCATCTGGCTCGACAACATCACACGCGACATGTTGAATGAAGGGACGATCAAGGACTTCATCGACACGATGTCCGTGACCGGTCTCACCAGCAACCCATCAATCTTCCAGAAGGCCATCGCGGGCAGTCGTGAATACGACGACTCGATCAAGACGCATCTTGAAGCGGGGCTCACCGGAGAATCACTTTTCTTCGAACTCGCGATCGAGGACCTTCCGCCGGGCCTGTGATCTCTTCGCCCCGTTGCACGCCGTCCACCGAGCGGTCTCGACGGCTGGTGTTCGCTCGAGGTGTCGCCGCTGCTCGCGAACGACACCGCCTCGACGATCGATCAGGCCAAGAAGCTCCACGCCAAGGCGGATCGCGAGAACCTCTACATCAAGGTTCCCGTGCACCCCCGAGGGCGCCCCGGCGATCGAGGAGCTGACGTTCGCGGGCATCCCCGTGAACGTGACGCTGATCTTCTCCGTCGAGCACTACATGCGCGCGGCGGAAGCCTACACCCGCGGCCTCGAGCGTCGTGTGGACGCCGGGCTGGACGTGCAGGGCTGCTCGGTGGCTTCGCTCTTCATCTCGCGCTGGGACGTGCTCGTCTCGCCCCGATGGTCCCCGACGACCTCAAGGACACCTGCGGTCTCGCCGTCGGCGGTGCGTGCTACAAGGCCTACGTCGAATGGCACGAGTCCGATCGCTGGAAGGCACTCGAGGCCAAGGGCGCGCTGCGGCAGCGACTGCTCTTCGCGTCCACCGGAACCAAGGATCCCGGCCTCTCCGACTATCTCTACGTCAGCGGTCTCGCGGCTCCCGACACCGTGAACACCATGCCGGACAAGACCCTCAAGGCCTTCCTCGAGCATGGCACGTCTCAGCTGGCCCGCTGGCCCCGCGACGGCGCTCCGAGCCTGGACTGCGATTCTGGCGAAGATCGCAGGCTGCGGGCGTCGATCTTCACAAGGCTCGGTGAGGAACTGCAGGTCGAAGGTGCTTCGAAGTTCGACGACAGCTGGCAGGCTCTGCTCGCCGACATCGAAAGCAAGACGGCGGCCATGAGCTGAGTCCGTTTCCCAACCGGGTGTCGTCGTTGAACGGGTCGGTCTTCCCTGGAGCTCTGCGTTGAGTCGCTTTCCTGGACGAACTGTCGTGGCGTGGTCTGCTGCACTCCACGACGTCGGAGGATCTCGCTGGCCCACCTGGCGACTCCCGGGCGGGTGGCGTACTGCGGATTCGATCCGACCGCCGAGGCGCTCACGATCGGGAACTATCTTCCGCATCAAGATGCTCGCCCACTGGCAGCGGGCCGGTCATCGGCCACTTGCGCTGATGGGGGGGGCGACCGGATTGATCGGTGATCCCTCCGGAAAGAGCGAGGAGCGAAAGCTCCTCGGCCGTGACGAGGTCGAGGCGAACATCGCCAACTACCAGACGACCTTCGAACGCCTGCTTGATTTCGATCCGCGACATCGAACTCGTGCAGGGATCGTCAACAACCACGACTGGCTGGGTGGCATCGGCTACATCCAGATGCTTCGAGACGTGGGCAAGCACTTCTCGGTCAACATGATGATTCAGAAGGAGTCGGTCTCGGCTCGTCTCACCGAGCGCGAGCAGGGGATCTCCTACACCGAGTTCAGTTACATGATCCTGCAGGCCTACGATTTTCTGCATCTGAATCGCACGATGGAATGCACGGTCCAGATCGGTGGATCCGATCAGTATGGCAACATCGTGGCCGGGATCGATCTGATTCGACGACTGGTCGGACGCGAGGATCCTCAATCACCGGATGCCGATGGGCGTGCGTACGGCGTGACCAATCCACTGGTGACCAAGTCCGATGGCGGAAAGATCGGCAAGAGCGAGAAGGGCGCGATCTGGCTTGACCCCGACGAAGACGTCGCCCTACGCCTTCTATCAATTCTGGCTGAACACGACCGATGCCGACGTCGTCAAGTTCCTCAAATGGTTCACATTCGAAAGCCGAGAACGCATCGAGGAACTCGAACACTCTGCAGCGGCGGCACCGCAGGCTCGCGAAGCTCAGCGTGCACTCGCCGAATCGATGACCTCCCTGATCCATGGCGAGACGGAGTGTGATCGTGCCCGGTCCGCTTCGAAGGCTCTTTTCTCCGGTGCAGTTCGCGAACTGGACCAAAGGCTTCTGGCCGAAGTCTTCGCCGATGTCCCCGCGAGCTCGTTGCCTCTGGCCAGACTGCAGGCTGATGAACTCGATCTGATCTCTCTGCTTCCTGAAACCTCACTGGCCTCCTCGAAGCGAGAATCCAGACAGTTTCTCGAGCAGGGTGCGGTGAGCGTCAATGGCGAGAAGGTCGATCTTCAGCGGTCATTGAAGACGGGTGACCTTCTTCACGGCGACACCGTTCTTCTTCGGCGAGGCAAGAAGAGCTGGCATGCGTTGAAGTTCGAGTGAGCGTCACTCCGCTCGGCGTGCGATCGAAATCCTGATGGTGGGTACGGGGGACTCGGAGCCCGCCGACACCACTCGCAGGCCATCGGGCATCTGCCAGAGCGTCACGGGGACTTCGATGATCCCTTCGCCGAGCTCTGAATCACTGATGACGACGAATGCGATCACCTTGGGCATGTCATCTTCGAATCTGGCGATGGCATCCGTGGATCCTTCGATGACCACTTCGGAAAGAAAGCGATCATCCTCCATCACCGAGATGACGTAGTCCTCATGTTCCTCGATCGCGAATGCGATCTGAACCGGGACATCCCGGACGGTGGACGTGCTGGTTCTCAGAATCAGATTGAACGCGAGGTCGACCGACTTCGGTTCGATTCTGATTTCGTCCTCGAATGGTCGCAAGGCTCGTGGCAGTCGAAGAGGAACGATGATCACGTGGCGTCTGCCCGGATCAAGACCAGCCAACGACGCCTTGGTGGGTTCGGCCAGGACCTTGGCATCCGGAACCAGCGCGACGATTCTGCTTGGCAGCGTCAGAGTCGCGGTCGACGGATTCGCGATCGCTTCTCCGCCGAGCGTGGCGTCTCCCATGAGCGCCTCGACGGGCACCGCCAGTTGGGTCATCGAGTCGATCTCGACCTCGATTTCCGCAGGTTTGGTCAAGACGACCGAAATGTCTCCGGTGACGAACGACTCGAGTCCCTGAAGCGCCTCCGAAAGTGACACTCGGTGCTGGCCGGCTTCCTGAGGAATGCCATTGGACCCGGTCATCAATCGAACCGGTTCCTCGAGCGCGGCGCGCAAGCGCTGGATCGAACGAGCCGATCCCTGCACTGAGATCGCGACCTGCTGGTCTTCGGTCGGTCCGGCGATCACATTGAAGTTGGAGGGCGTGGTGAATCCCACTCTGGCGTAGAGCGTGGCTGAATCGCGGGTCTCGCCTGCGGCCCAGATCCAGATCAGAAGCGTGATCGCGGTCACCACCACGAACGTGAGTGAGCGGCTTCGTGTCTGTTGGCTCAATGGACTCATGAGTCCGTCTCCCCTGGCGTCGTTTCGGGAGTGGGGGTGACCTGCAGCCGTTCGAGCAGGGCCGCCTTGAATTCTGGCATGGGGATGGGTTGAGTAAGCGTGCCGTATTCAGAGAGCCGGGCTTCGCCACGTTCCTCGCTGACGATGACCACCAGGCAGTCGCTTTCGGTCGAGATGCCCACCGCGGCGCGGTGCCGCGAGCCGAGTTGATTCGTGATCGCACCGGTTTCCGCCAGAGGGAGCTGGACGCTGGCTGCGACCACTCGATCTCCGCGAATCACGACCGCGAGATCGTGCAATGGTGAATTGGGCCAGAAGATCGTCTCCAGCAGCCTCGGAGTGATCAGTGCGTCGAGCTGGACACCGTTCTCGGTGAGACCGCCCAGGCGTCCGCTGCGTTCGATGACCATGATGGCCCCGAATGAATTCTTGGAGAGAAATTCCACCGCATCCGTGACCGAATCGGCGACTCTGGTGACTCGTGGATTTCTTCGTCCGAGGATCCGCGTGTTTCCCAGTCGGATCATCGCCTGTCTCAATTCCGGCTGGAACACGACCACCAGCAGGACCGCCAGCAGGCTGAGAAGCTGGTTTGAGATGTACTTGATGCGTCCCAGGACGCTGCTGCTCTCACCGATCAACTGAAAACCCAGGACCAGGAGAACGATGACGACGGCAAAGCCCTTGATCACGCCCGCTCCACGAGTGCCCTGCAGGAAGCGGAACACCATGTAGACGCAGGCCCAGATGATGGCCAGTTCGAGAAGGACTTCCCATGTCGGGTAGCCGCGGAAGAATTGAAGGATGCTGTCGGTATTCACAAGTGTTCACGAGTATAGGGAACCCGCTGCACTTCGCTTTGAACGCTAGACTGTGGTGATGAAGCGATCCTCACCAACTGCCTCTGGGTACCAGCTTGGCAAATCAACGGGCTTGTGTGCCGAAACCGGCCGATCTCTTGAACCGGGCACACCTTGCGTGGCTGCACTCTGCGAGCCTCTCGAGGGAGAACAGGAAGGTTTGGCCCTCGGTATGGTCCGATACGACTATTCCGTCGAGGCCTGGGATGCCGGAGCCAGACCTGAACGCCTCTTCAGTTGGTGGCGTTCATCGATTCCCGAACCAGGTGGAGCCAGGCGACTTCTGGTCGACGATGACGCTCTCATGGATCTCTTCGACCGCCTCGGTGAGGAAGACGACCCCCGACGGCGCGCCTTTCGCTGGGTCCTCGGACTGATTCTGGTTCGAAAACGTCTCTTTCGTCTCGACGGCACCATCTCCACCGACGAAGGCAACGTCTTTCATCTTCGTCGCAAGGGGTCCGATCCTGAACGTCCACCCATCGAGCTGCTGGATCCGAAGATCGGCGAGGACGACGCCAGAGCCATCGCTGATGAGCTCGGTGAAATCATGGCGGATGACGGCGTCTCGGAATGATGTCGATGTCCATCGATCGGAGGTTTGTCATGACTTCAAGCACCACGCTGGGACGGAGAGTTCGACTCGCTGTGCTCTGCACGCTGATCCTGGGTTCTCTGGCAGGCTGTGCCGGTTCCGGTCCGCGCAACGACGCAGGCATGGCACCGCCCTCCATTCAGATATTGAACGAGCGGCAAGTGCTTCGAACTGGAAAGATGGCCAAGCTGCAATCCGGTGGCACGCTTGAGCTGAGGACTCGTGATGAAAGCGGCACCACATTCGAGGAATGTGCCCTCGAACTCTGGCGTGACGATGCGCAGCTTCGCGCTTCGCTTGCGAAAACTCGGCGAGCGATTCCTGTGGGTCGGTTCCGATGGAGCTGCCTGGTGGATCTTCGAATTGATGGCTGAGCCGGTCCGTCTGGTGGTACTCCCGCCCGGCGATTCGGGCGGTTTTTCGATCGGGCCCGGTCAGGGACTGCTCAACCCCGATCGGCTTCTTCATCTGGCGGGTCTGCTTCCCTACGACCGAATCGACGAAGAGACGCTGGGTTTCGATGACCAGGGCCGGGTTCGATTCATCACGGTGAGCGACTCGGAGGGGGTCTGGCGACGGACTCGCTGGCACCTTGATTCAAAGACTCTGCTTCCCGCAGAAATCGTCGCACTGGCCGAGGATGACGAGGTCCTCGCGACCGCCCGGCTTTCCGCCTACGAACCCATCGCCGCACAAGACATGCCGTTGGGTGCCTGGCCTCAGTTTCCTCGGAAGGTCTACCTGACGCTTGCCCATGACGGAGCCGACGTTCGGCTCTTCTTCAATCGCCCAACGGCTCGAGGGACCGGCATCCGCCCCCGGCTCTTCGATCTCGAACAACTCATGAAGACCTTTCGCCCCGGCGAGGTCGAGTACGTCTCACGTTGAATACATTGCCTGCACATCCCGTCACCATGCAACGCCCACTGAAGAAGTGGGGGCTTCTGTGTCTTGCGTGGATCGCCTTTCTCATCACGCCGGGATACGCCGCCCAGGTCCAGTCCGAACTGCGCACCGCCTCGGCTGACGGCAATCTCTGGGTGGTGGTTCGAAACTCGAAGGTGCCTGGTGAATGGCGGCTTCTTCATCATGGCGCGGACATGGAAGGGCCTTACGCCCGGGTCGCTCGGACGTTTCAATATCGACCGAAGGCACTTTCAGCCTCCGGGAATCGTGTCTTCGTTCTGTTCGATCCGCCACTTCCGACCATGGACTCGATGGATCTGGTGTCCATCGAAGTCCAGCGCAACGAGGCGACCGGAACCTATTACGAACTTCCCTTGAGCGGTTGGGACTCCTTGGCCAGCGTTCCGTTTCTGGATGGCTTCGGTGGCCTGGTGAGCACCACCAACGGCCCGGTGGTGCTCGAGCTTCCAAGCATGAAGGCGGCGAAGGGGATCACTCGAACCCGTGGTGGTGGGCAGGATGACCCTCTTGATGAGGGCGCGCGTCTTCTCGAGCAGCGAGCCTATCAATGGACGGTGGTCGATGGGCCCGACGCCCTGCAGCGCCTTGAGCAGCAGAGGGTCGTGCCTTCTCAGGAAGATCGGCTCGCACTGCTTTCAGGGTCGCCCGACGGGACTGCGATCCTGCATCTTCGATCCGACTCGACATGGTCTCAGCAGACCATGGACTTCACCTACGCCAGTCTGCTCCGGGTGGCAAGTGGTGAGAACCGACTCATCTTCGCGCTCACGACCTCGGGGCTGGACCCTGAGTCCGGTCGCCCCCAGTTCGAGCTGGTGATGACCCGGGGGGGCACCGTGCTTCGTCTGGGGACCTACCCCATTCCCGAAGGGGCCTGGGGAATCGCAGGTCTGGGGGCGAGGATCATGGTCCTTTCCACCGATGAAAAGACTCAGGTCCTGGTGAGCGAAATCGATTCCCTCACCGGGAAGCAACGCCCGGCGGTGTCCTGGGCAGCACCTCCGTTGGAGGTCCAGGAATGGATCCATCTCCCGGTGCTCGGCATGATGGTCGTCGCGGCGCTGCTCGCCATCATCTTTCTCCAGCCGACCGAGCCTCCGGATCTCCCCTTGCTGATGGGGGTGCAGCCGCTCTCGATCGGTCGAAGGCTTCTGGCGTTCGGTGTCGATCTGATGCCCGGCATCGCGCTGGTGCTGCTCCTGGGCATTGAAGCGCCAAGGACGGACGTCCTTCCGATCTGGAACGTCGAGTTCGCCTTGAGTGTGCCCGGGCTGGTGGTGATCGGCAGCACGCTTCTGCACAGTTGTCTCTCGGAGCTCTGGTTCGGTCGTTCCCTTGGGAAGCGCCTTTTCGGGGGATGTGTTCTGGCCAGTGACGGCTCCGCACCTCGGGCGAGCGCACTTCTTCTTCGCACCTTCTTCAAGGGCGTGGTGCTCTTCGCGCCGATTCTCGCCGTCTTCTGTCTTCTGTCTCCCGCTCGCCAGGGAATTCCCGAGTCCGTCTCGCGAACGGTCGTGGCCGACACACGACTTACGCGAAAGATGCCGAATTCTGAATGACTTGATCCCGGCCCGAGTTGTCCAGCCGCGGGAGCGCTTTTCGCTCTTCGGGCAATTTCTGCCGAAGTTTCTCGCTCATGTTGGAGCCTTTTGCACTGGCTCGCCGATGTAGGAGTGCGGCACAGGATGTGCCGTGACGTCGCAGTCCATCGAATGGTGGGCCTTGAGAGGATCTCATGCACGACGCAAGGTCAAGCGGGCCAGGGACTTCCCCCGTCACGGGAGAAGCTCGGCGAACAGAATCAAGCACCACCCCCTTCGAGGACGACTCGAACGACGCTGTCTCTTCGGACGTATCCGCCTCCGGCGCGGACGCCGTCGAGGAGACATCTCACGTCGCGGCCGCGTCCTGGGGATCGGCATGGCAGTTTCCCGTCATTCTTCTGAGCACGGTGCTGATCGCTGCGGGGTTCTTCGCACTCAAGGGTGCTCAAGGCTCCGATGCCGATCCGGAGGCCTTGTTCGAACTCGTGCAGCAACGAATCGTCGAGGGTCGATTGGATGAGGCTCGAGTGATTCTCGCCAAGGCGGTCAGAGCGGCCGATGACACGGGCGCGCACGATGTCTTCGAAGGCAGGATTCTTCTGGCGCAGGCGGATCTCGAGTCTCGCCAGCCCGAGCGTCTCAGGAATGATCAACGTGTTCTCAGTTCCTACGAAGGCGCTCAGGCCTGTGGGCTCTCACTCTCTCCTGAACAGGAAGCCCGCCGAGCATCCGCGCTGGCTGCGCTGGGGCAATACGACGCAGCCTTCGCGGGGTTCGAATCCGGGCACGGCCTCGACACGCCTGCCGAGGTTCGGCAGCGTCTTCTGAGGCTTCTGGTGGCTCGCGCCAAGGCTGGAGAGCAAGGACTCGTTCCTCGCCTGCTTCGACAATTGGATGAGTCTGCAACGTCGCCCGAGGTCTCCGGTGCGGACGCGGCCTGGTCCCTGTTCACCGCGGCGGATCTCAGGCTTCAACTTTCGGAAACCGAACGTGAACCCGCATTGGTCAACGATGGTCTTGATCATCTCCTGCGCGGCATGCGCCGCCTTGATGCACGCATGGCCGATTCCGCACCAGACTCGGAACTGGTTCGTGCCGACTGGCTCGGCCCTTTGCACTCGGTCCTTGGCCGTCTGTGGCTCGCCTCCGGTGAAAACGACTCCGCGCGAACGGCCCTCGAGGTGGCGCTCGAAGCGCTGCCACCGGGAGATCCCGAGCACTCGAGAGCTGAAGCCGGCATGGCCTGGTTGCAGATGTCCGAGCGGAATTTCGAGGATGCCATCGCGGGCTTCGATCTCGTTCTGGCTCGTAACCCTGATCCAGCGGTGCGACTGGAAGTGTCGCTTCTTCGTGCTGAGGCGCATGCGGCCTTTGGGAATCACCCCGGAGCGCTGACGGATTATGAAGCGGTGCTTGCCGGGCTTGCCGGTCCCGATGATCCCCTTGGTGCCAAGCTCAGCTCCTCTCTTGGTGAGCAGGTTCGTGCCGCCGTCATCGAGGCGCGCCCCCTGGACGCGATCGGCTTCTCCGCCATTCTCGAGAAAAGTGGCACCCTCGATTCGGACCACGACGTGCTCGAGTACGCGGCCCGCGCCCATCGCGTGCTTGCCGCTTCCGTCTTCGGGCACGAGAAAGAGGACCTCGAACCACTTTTCTCGATCGCCATGGACTCGATCAGCTCGGACGACCGCCGTCGTGCCTCCATTCACTTTCGTCGTGCGGGAGAACTGTACGGTCGACTGGCCGTTCGATTCATCGGCTTGGATGAAGGGGCTGAGAACTGGTCTCGTGCTCAGG
This sequence comes from uncultured Phycisphaerales bacterium, assembly GCA_949373145.1. GTDB lineage: Bacteria > Planctomycetota > Phycisphaerae > Phycisphaerales > SM1A02 > UBA8087. The sequence continues at coordinate 51,287 of CASICI010000006.1, read as the reverse complement.
CGTCATCCGGTCGTTGTTTCGATCTCGGTGCCGATCGAGAACGTGCGGTCGAAGCCTATCTCGGCTACCTGGATGTGACCGGTCGTGATGATTCGAGGCGTGCGGAGATCGCGTATCGGTATGCCAAGGTCCTGCATTCGCAACTGGAATTCGAAGCGGCTCTCGAGGCGTACGACGAGCTCGTCGAAGTTCATGGCAGTGGCGTCTACAGTGCGTCGGCTCGCGTGGAAAGTGCTCGTTGTCTGGTGGCGCTCGAGCGTCCGCAGGAGGCTCGTTCCCGCCTTGAACCCATCGTCACCGGTGTCGCGGGGATCGGGCCCGAAGCGCTCGAATACCAGGAGGCGCGGTTCGCCCTGAGTCGGTTGCTCTACGAGATGGATGCTGGCAGTGCCGCGATCTCCATGATCGATGCGACGATCCGGCGCTACTCGGATGACTCCCGTGTGCCCAACCTCGCGTTCCTGCTGGGTTCAGCACACGAAAAGGCCGCCGGCGTGTATCGCGGACGACACCAGAACACCGGCCTCGGTGCCCTCGAGCGTGAAGAGGCCCTTGATGGATTCATCTCGCACACGGAGTCCGCCGCCGAGTCCTTCGGGCTTGTGGTCCAGGCTCTTGCCGACTCGGCATCCGGTTCGATGACTTCGCTTGATTCCGCCATGCTTCGTGATGCCTTCGTCGGACGTGCCGATGCGGTCTTCGATCTCGGCAGGCATGAGCTGTGCGTTCCCATGTATGAAGAGATCGAACGGCGCTACCGCACCGAAGCGACCTCGCTCGACGCACTGGTCCGGCTCGACGAGTGCTGGAGCGCTCTGGGTGACGCGGCAAAGGCCCGAAAGGCTCATCGGCGCGCGGAACTCCGGCTGCAGCAGCTTCCCGAGGAGGCCTTCGGCTTTCCCGCCTCACGGTTCGACCGTGGTTCATGGCAGGTCTGGCTCGAGCGGCGTCCGATGCGCTCGACCCGTGCGGGGGTGACCGAATGACCGAAGTCCTCGCTGTGCTCACCTCCATCTCCGATCAACTCGATGCGTTGATCGAAGCGCTCCCATCTCAGACGAGCGTGCTTGAATCGCGTGATGTGGACGACATCACGCGACTGATCGAGGAGCGCTCACGCGTCATCGAGTCGATGGTGGAAGTCTCCGAACGCGTTCCCGGCCTGCTCGGGTCATCCGAGGATGACCCGGCCGTGCGTGCCATGGTCCACGCGCTCGACGGCAAGCTTCAGACCGTCCTCGAGGCTGATCGCAAGGCGGAAACGCTGATGTCCGAACTGACTCGTGATCTTGGTGGTCAGTTGCGTCAGGCGAACACGACGTTGGTCGCTCGGGATGTCTACAAGCCGACGGCGACCGCCCAGCCCTCCGCCCGTTTCTCAGACAGGGAGGGTTGAAGATCATGAGTTCACTTCCCGTTGAAACCTCTTCTGATTCACTGCTCGATTCGATTTCACAGTCTGATTTCAGTGAGTTGGTGAAGTCCTTCACCGAGATCACCTCCCAGCTCGAACGAACCCATGATGTTCTTCGGGCCGAGGTCGCGAGTCTCAACACCGAGCTCGAGGAGGCGAATGAACGCCTGCGGCGTTCGAGGAGTCTTGCGGCGCTTGGTGAGATGGCGGCCGGGATCGCGCACGAGATCAGAAACCCTCTCGGTGCGATGGCCCTGAACGTCGGCATTCTCAAAGAGGATGTCGAAGGGAATGCCGATGCGGAGGTTCTCTGCGACAAGGTCTCAAGGTCGATTCGAACCCTCGACGCCATCGTCGGCGATGTTCTGAATTTCGCACGCGACACCAAGATGGCCGTGAGGTCCTGTCTCGCCGAGGATCTGGTGAATCAGGCACTCGCCGCGAACAGTCCGTTCTTCGAGGGTGATGCGGTCGCCATCGACTTCAGGGTCGATCCCGAGATGCTTGCGATGGTCGATCCCGGACCGGTCACCCAGGCCTTGACCAACGTGGTGCGCAATGCGTGCGAGGCTCTGGTCTCGGAGGATGTCAGCAACCCCTGCATCAGACTGACGGTCGATCAAGCGATGCTGCGCACCTCGGCTGAAGGTGGACGAATCGAACATCTTCGTTTCATCATCGAGGACAATGGTCTCGGAATTCCAGTGGAACTTCGCGATCGAATCTTCAACCCATTCTTCACGACGCGGGAGACCGGCACCGGGCTCGGACTCGCGATCGTTCATCGGATCGTCGATGCCCACGGTGGAACGTTGTCCATCGAGGATGCCGAGCCTGGTGCACGAATCATCATGAGTTTTCCCGCCGAGCAGGACTTGGCGAATGAAGATTCAGGCATCTCGCTCTCCGGAGCGGTCCTGGATCGAATTGACAATTACGAATCCAATCGGAGTACGACATGAGCAGGATCCTGGTGGTCGACGACAAGGAAATGATGCGTGACAGCGTTGCGACGCTTCTGGGCCGTCGCGGGCACACGATTGTGGCCGCAAGTGGTGGTGAACAGGCGCTCGAGAAGGTCGCTGGAAAGCGCCCCGACATCGTGGTGACCGATCTTCAGATGCCGGGCATGAACGGCCTGGAACTGCTGGAGGAGATTCTCAAGCTGGATGACGGTATTCCCGTGATCTTCATGACCGCCTACGGCACGATCGAGACGGCGGTCGGTGCGATGCGCCAGGGCGCGTTCGACTACGTCACCAAGCCGTTTTCGGGCGATGAACTGGAGCTTGCCGTCGAACGTGCGCTCAAGCATGGTCGTGTGGTCAAGGAGAATCAGGTGCTCAAGGCCAGTGCTCGACTGAGCGGTCCCCGGCGACAGGGTGGCGGCATGATCGGTTCGGGGCCCCGGATGACCGACCTCAAGGACGGTCTGGCGCTGGTGGCGGAAAGTCACTCCACGGTTCTGATCAACGGTGAAAGCGGAACCGGCAAGGAAGTCGCCGCTCGCCTGATCCATGAGTCGAGTCCCAGGAGTGAAGCGCCGTTCCTCGCAGTGAACTGTGCGGCGCTGAGTCCTGCCTTGCTTGAAAGTGAATTGTTCGGGCATGAAAAAGGTGCGTTCACCGGTGCCGACAAGATGCGCAAGGGGCGCTTCGAGCTTGCCGATGGTGGCACGCTGCTTCTGGATGAAATCAGCGAGATGCCTCTCGAGCTTCAGGCGAAGCTGCTTCGGGTTCTTCAGGAACAGGCCTTCGAACGGGTGGGTTCGTCTCGGACCCAGGTCGTCGACGTCAGGGTCCTGGCAACCACCAACCGTGATCTCGAGTCAGAAGTCGAAGCCGGCCGTTTTCGTGGCGATCTCTTCTTTCGATTGAACGTGCTTCCTTTCACGATGCCTGCGCTTCGCGAGCGCGCCGAGGATCTTCCGGAACTTGCGGCGCACTTCCTTCGTCTGGTCGCCGAGCGGGAAGGTCGAGAGCCCAAGCGATTCACCGATGAGGGCATGCAGTGTCTCGAGCTCTACGCCTGGCCCGGCAACGTGCGTGAGTTGCAGAACATCTGCGAGCGTGCCGCGGTGCTGTCCCGAGGTGACGACATCGAGGGTGCCCTGGTCCGTCCGTGGCTTGCCACCCAATCCGTTCAGATGCCCACCTCGACACTCGAACCCAAGCTTCCCCAGTCCAATGGGGGACTTGCCGAGGCAGCGCCGACCCCCTCCGACATCGCTTCGGCGAACGAGGAAGCGGTCGAGGAAGCGCTTGCCGGAGGCGAGCTCTCCCGGATGCGGCGATTCATGGCGTGTGATGGTCGATTGACCCTCGCCGACATCGAACGTGAAGCGATTCTTGCCACCCTCGAGGCCAACCGTGGGCACCGTCAGAAGAGTGCTCGTGCCCTTGGGATCGGTGTGAGGACACTTGGCATGAAGTTGAAGCGTTGGAAGGAAGATCTGATCGTTCCCGAGTCGCTGTGACCGCAGATTCTGCGCCGTAGGCGGCAAGGATTGCGGCATTCGGCGCGGCTCAGGCCGTTTTCAACGGGCACTCGATGTGCAGATTCTTCAAACGGAGCCCAAGTCATGGAGTATGGAACATGCCACTGAACGGTCTGACTGATGGCGGAGCCCTTCCTGCGATCGAGGCGCTTGCGCGGTTCACCGCCGCTCGTCAGCGCTTGATCGCGGGCAACGTCGCCAACATGGATACGCCCGGGTACACGCCGATGGATGCTGATCCGAAGGCGTTTCAGGCTCAGATCGGTCGTGCCATCGATGCCCGGAGGATCGATGGAGCCAGCGGGCAGGGGTCGCTGGAGATCACCGGACAGGGGCCTCTCGCGAAGACGAGCGATGGCCGAGTGGTCCTTGATCCCAGTGCCCTCAATGAGAATTTGATGTTCCATGACAAGAATGACCGCAATCTGGAACGCATCATGCAGGATGTCTCGGAGAACCTGCTTGCCTTCAAGGCAGCCACGCAGCTCATGCGCAATCGTTTCCGCATGATCGAAATGGCCATCAGCGAGCGGATTTGAACCACCGGGCCCGGAGGGCCCTTGACCCGTTAGGAGTTTCGAATGTTCGGCGCACTGGATATTTCGACATCAGGCCTGATCGCCCAGCGGACGAGGATGACCGCGATTGCGGACAATCTGGCCAACAAGGACACATTGCTCGCAGCCGACGGGAGTTACGCTCCGTTTCAGGCGCGGGCCGTTCTGTTCTCCACTGGAGACGTGACGACTGGTGATCAACTCGGTGTGACGGCTCGTGTGGAGCGGATGGACAGCTTTCGGTGGGCGGATCCCAACGATCCCTCCGAGAACATTCCGACCTCGGTTCTCGAGGCCGCCAGGACAGCGGGGCGGGTCAACGAGGAAGGCCTTGTCGAGGTGCCCGAGGTCAATGAAGTGGCTCAGTTCACCGACGCGATGGAAGCTCTTCGGAGTTACGAAGCGAATATTTCAGTCGCGGACGCGACCAAGCGAATGATCGATGGGGCACTTCAACTTCTTGCTTGAGAGAACGAGAATGCCTGTGGACGGATTCCGTCCTTATGACCGATAAGAACTCTGTGAGGAATCACATCAGTGCGGGGGAGCCCCCGCGACAGGACGACGACCATGCACGACCCGATCGGACATATCAGTGGAAGCAACGGACCGGGCTCGATCGGCCCGCTCACCTCCAAGGCCAAGCCCGGCTCGGCGCTTGGTCCCGGTGGTACCGGCAAGAGCTTCGTTGATGAGCTGAAAGGCCAGCTGGCGGAAGTGAACCGCCTTCAGGCTGAAGCTGATGTCGCTGCCGAGGATCTCGTCGCAGGCCGTCGAGATGACCTCGAAGGGGTCATGATCGCCACCGAGAAGGCCGATACGGCCTTCAAGATGGTGCTCGCAGTCCGAAACAAGCTGGTGGATGCCTACGAAGAGGTTAAGAACCTCAGAGTGTGATGCGACCCTTCGGGGTTTCATTTTCGTGAAATGATCTGTTCGCGTCGTGCTTGTCAGGACGACACTTCCGAGGATCGGAAGGCGGCGCGACATATCGTCAGCTGCGAGGCATGGAGGCCACGCGTTGCAGGCATTTAAAGCACAAATGAATCGTCTGGCTGAGCGGCTCTCCGAGCTCTCGGCCTCTTCTCGTCTTTTCATCGGCAGTCTGATGATCATCGTGGTCATGGGGCTTTTCCTCGTCGGGCAGTATGCCGGCGGCACGGAGAAGGCGCCCCTGCGCGTTCGGCCCGCGGCGCTCGATGCCACCAAGGTCTGGCTCGACGGTGAGGGCATCAAGTATGCCACCGACGACGCCGGGCGCATCCTGGTGGATGAGTCCGACCGTCAGGTCATTCAGGTGCGGCTTGCCACCGAGTCCAGCGTTCCCCCGAGCGAAATGGACTGGGATGCCATGATGAAGGACGAGGCCACGAGTTCGATCTGGGATTCTCCGGAAGTTCAGCGTCAGCGTGAACGCCGTTTCTCGATGACGCTTCTGAAGGTCATGGTCACCAACCTTGAATTCGTCAACGACGCGCAGATCGCCATCGACGAACCGAATCAGATCCGCGGTCCCGGGCGCTCATTCTTCCCCGCCACCGCAAGCATCACCGTGTCCACGCTGAACGGACCGCTGAGCGCTGGTCAGGCCAGAACCATCAGGAATCTGGTCGCTTCCGGTGTCTCAGGCATGGAAGTGTCCAATGTCACCGTCAGTGATCAAGCGGGTACGCTCTTCGCCGGCGATGATCGTGGGGCTGGCGCCGCCGCCCAGCTGGACGGCGTCTCTCGGGGTGTCGAGACGCATTACGAGCAACAGATCCGTGAAGTCCTCGCCATCGACGGGCTTCGAGTGGCGGTCTCTGCGCTCGCCGAACCCCGCAGTTCCTTCGAATCAGGTCGCGAGCATGGCGACCCCGTCACCGCCTCGAAGCGTGGTGCGAGTGAGTTGATGAAACAGCGCGGTGCATCGGGAGGCGGTCGGCCGGGCTTCGGTTCGAACGTCGCGACTCGTGCCAACCAGCCACTCGGTGTCTCCTCGGCTCAGAACTTCGCCGAGCTCGAGGCCGAGGATTTCGACAACGATGTGATCGTCGATGCCGTCGACATCGCGATCGAGAATCCCGGCGGCTATGTGTACAAGCTGAGTGCGGTCCTCAACGTTCCCTACCTGTATCTCAGGGAACGCTACGTCGCGGAATCGGCTTCCGACACCGAACCGACGCCTCAGCAGCTCGATGAGTTGAAGAGAGTGGTCGACATCGAGTTCGCGAATGCGATCTCGATGATGCTCCAGACGCCACCACCGGCGAGCAATCTCAAGGGTGATGTGGTTCCCGGAGACGTCACCGTTCTCTTCGGTCACGGTGCCTTTGCCGTGTCCGACACCAGCAGCGGTTCCGGTCTGACGGCAGGCATCGGTGGAGTGGCACTCGTGGCGGGCAATCAACCGCTCGGTATCCGAACCTGGTTGCTGGGAGGGCTTGCCGTGCTTGGTATCGGAGCCATGTTCATGATGGCCCGACGTGCTTCCAAGACCGACCCTCTACCGACCGCCGAGGAATTGCTGGGGCAGGTGCCCACCCTCGACGCCGCCGGAGATGTGGTGCTCGGGGAGGCGTCCGAAATCGATGCCCCCCTCGAGGCACGTGAAGTCGATGAGACGGAACTGCGTCGAAAGCAGATGCTCGGGCAGTTGAATGAGATGGTCGTTCGCGAGCCTTCCGAGGCTGCGGTGCTCGTCAAACAATGGATTCGCCAGGCCGGCTGAACGTCGAAGGAGCCTCATGCGACCAGGACAGAAATTGCCAAACGATCCCGCTGAACTCGACGGCCCCACCAAGGCGGCGGTTCTCCTGCTCATGCTCGATCAGGAGTCGGCCGGTGGTCTCCTTCGTGAGCTGCCATCGGAGATGGTCGAAGAAGTCATGAGGGTTCTGGCATCGATCGAGTCCGTCCCTTCCGAACTTGGTCAGAGTGTGGTGAACGAATTTTATGAACTCAGCGTCTCCTCCGGAGCGCTCAAGGAAGGTGGCTTGGATTATGCAAAGACGCTCCTCCGGGATTCTCTCGATCCGAAAACGGCCGAAAAACTCTTCGAAGACATCCGCCGTGGGGCACAGAAGGCTCCGTTCGCCTTTCTCCAGAAGGCCGAGAGCGAAAATCTCCTGACCTTCATTCAGGACGAGCATCCACAGACCATCGCCTTGATCGTCTCGCATCTGCCTCATCACAAGGCGTCCGAGATCCTGGTGGGACTGCCTCCTGAAAAACAGATCGAAGTCGTGCAGCGTGTCGCTTCGATGGAGCAGACCAATCCTCTGGTCATTCAAGAAGTCGAAGCTGGTCTTGAGAGCCGTCTTTCAAACATGCTCACGCATTCGATGGACAGGGCTGGTGGCACCTCCACCGTCGCGGAGATTCTGAACCTCTGCGATCGTCAGACGGAACGTTCCATCATGGAAGGCATGGAATCGGATCATCCCGATCTTGCTGAAGAGGTCCGTCGTCTCATGTTCGTCTTCGAGGACATCAATCTCGTGGACGACAAGGGAATCCAATCGGTCCTCAAGGAAGTCGACAACGACGAACTCTGTCTCGCCCTCAAGACCGCCAGCGAGGATCTTCAGCAGAAGATCTTCACGAACATGTCCGCCCGTGCCGCCGAGGTCATCAAGGAGGACATGGAATTCATGGGGCCGGTCAGGCTCACCGACGTCGAGGCGGCGCAGCAGAGAATCGTCGACATCGTCAGGCGCCTCGAGGATTCCGGAGACATCGTCATCAGTGGTCGGGGTGGCACCCAGGACGTGGTCGTCTGAGTTCGTTTTTCACGTCTTTTTTCGAGAGTGAGCCTTCATGCCTCTGATCCGCAACCAAAACGCTCGAAACGTCGGTTCCCGTGCGGTCGCCCTCGACATGAGTGACGTTCGTGCCGAAGCGGAGTCTCTCATCGCCGCGGCGCGTGCGGAAGTCGAAGCGATGCAGGCGTCCGCTCTTCGCGAGATCGAAACCGAGCGTCAGCGTGTCTTCGACGAAAGCAGGGCCCTCGGATTCGCGGAGGGGCAGGATGCCGGGCGTGCCAACGGGCTTGAATCCGGTCATGCCGAAGCACTGACTCAGACGGTCGGGCCTTATTCAGAGATCATCGAGAAACTCGTGCCCGCTTGGATCGAACAGTTCGAACAGTTCGGGACGGAACGCGAACGTCTCTTCGAGGAAGCGCGTCGTGACGTACTTCGATTCGCGGTCGACATCGCCGCGCGCGTCGTGCATCGTGTCGTCGAATACGACGAATCGGTCTGCATCGCACAGGTTCGTGAGGCTCTTCAGATCATCGGTCGGCCCTCCCAGGTCAGGCTCTCCATCAATCCACTCGATCGCGCCGTGATCTCGGATGCACTTCCCGGCATTCTCGAGAAGGCCGCGCTCACCACGGATCTCGAACTGTACGAGGACGAACAGGTCACACGCGGTGGCTGCATCGTCTCGACTCCTCAGGGTGCGGTCGATGCGACGGTCGAGACGCAGGTCGCCCGTATCGCGGAAGCACTCGTTCCCGAGGTCCAGAAATGACGCTGTTCGAAGCTGCACGAGAGACCATCGAGGGACTGCAGTCACGTGCGGTGATGGGGCGCGTTCAAAGCATTCGCGGCCTGACGGTGATCGTCGATCAGCTGCGCATCCCGGTGGGTTCGATCGTCAGGATCGAATCACGCAGCCAGACGCGTGAACCGATCCGCGGCGAAGTCGTGGGTTTCCAGGGTGATGCCTCCATCGTGATGCTCTACGACGAATCCGGCGGGATCTCTCCCGGTGACTGCTGCATCGGAGAGCGGAATTCCGCGACGGTCCCTGTCGGCACGGCGTTGCTGGGGCGGACCATCGACGGACTGGGGCGGCCCATCGACGGGCGCGAAACACCCACTGGGTTGAGTATGCGACCTCTTCATCCGAATCGCATGAGTCCTCTCTCGAGGACCACCATCAATGATCCGATCGCAACGGGCATTCGAACCATCGATGGACTCCACACCATCGGTCGCGGTCAGCGACTTGGTGTCTTCGCTGGTCCCGGCGTGGGCAAGAGCACGTTGATCGGTTCGATCGCACGGAACACCAGTGCCGAAGTCAATGTGATCGCACTGGTCGGCGAACGTGGACGAGAAGTCGTCGAATTCGTGGAGGAGACGCTCGGTCCCGAGGGTCTGGCGCGTTCGGTCGTGGTCGTCGCCACCGGAGACGAGAGCCCCTTGATGCGGGTGCGCGCCTGCTATCTGGCGATGAGTGTCGCGGAACATTTTCGCGATCAGGGCATGCACGTGATGTTGACCGTCGACTCCCTCACACGTTTCGCGCATGCGCAACGACAGATCGGACTTGCCGTCGGTGAGCAGCCAGCCACCAAGGGCTTCACTCCAAGTGTGTTCGCCATGCTTCCCAGGATCCTGGAAAGGGCCGGGAGTCTGCGAGGCAGTGGTTCGATCACCGGCATCTACACCGTGCTGGTCGAAGGTGACGAGCTGGCGGATCCCGTGGCGGATGCTGCAAAGGGCATTCTGGACGGACACCTGGTTCTCTCACGCGATCTCGCTCAGAAAGGGCACTATCCCGCGATCGATCCACTGGCATCGATCTCTCGTGCCGCTGATCGTCTCGTCGATGAGCATGTCCTCGCCGCTCGGCGTTGTGTGTTGAAACTGCTGTCGGCACTGGCCGGAGCTGAAGAACTCGTCTCCATCGGTGCGTACGCACCCGGAAGCGATTCGGACGTCGACATCGCCCTCGCTCTCAAGGGTGAGCTCAATGGATTCCTGCAACAGGCCTCGTCCGAGGCCTATGAATTTCCCAGGACCTGCCGTGTCCTTCTGGAGATGCACGGTCTCATCGACTCGATGCGGGCACAGCTGGCCAAGGCCACCAACGCTCAACTGCAGTCCCAGGTCCAGCCTCCGATAGGGGGTGGGCGCTGATGGCGATCTTCGTCTTCAAACTTCAGTCACTGCTCGACCTCAGGCTTCGAGAAGAACAGTCTGCGCAACGTGAGATGGCTCTTCTCATGCGAGAGAAGGCCGAGATCGATGAACGTCTGCGCCGCCATCAGAGGGCGATCGAAGATGGAAAGCAGTCCTTGCGAGAGGATCTCGTCGGCATGGTCGATGTCCGTCGCCTTCGCCTGCAGACCCACGCCGCCTTTGGAGTCATGCGTGATGCGCAAGGTGCGGCGATCGCTCTCGCCGGTCTGGCCCGAAAGATCGAAAACGCCCGGATCCTTCATCAGGCGGCACGAGCGAAGCGACGTGCCGTCGAGATGCTCAAGGAAAAAAGGCACACCGAATGGTTGCGTGAACAGGATCGCAGGGAAGTCGCTCTTCTCGATGAACTCGCCATTGCGGCGTCACACGGACAGAAGGAATGGATGCCATGACAAAGGTGTGGAACATCGTCTCGTTTCTGGCGGTCATGAATCTGATCGCCGTCGGATGCTTCGTGGTCTGGCTCTTCGGTTCCGGTCGTCTGGACACCGAACGTCTCGACCGCACCCGTCTGATCTTTCATGTGCCCATTCAGCAGGAAAGCTCGGAGCGTCTTGCCGTCGAGAAAGCGGAGGCCATCGCGATGGAGATGGCGCAGGAGGAGGCTTCACTCGTGCGTCTCCCTGCAGGAAGCAATCAGCCGATCGATTCCCTCGAAGCCATCGAGATGCATCGCCAGCGGATGGAACGTCGTTTTCGCTCCGATCTCGAGCGAGATCGCACCGAACTGCTCGACTTCGAGCGCCGACTGGCCGCCCGGGAGGCTGAGCTCACCCGTCGTCTGAACGCCTTCGAGGCGTCACGGACGGACCGTCGCACCGCCGAGGAACAAATCGAGTTCACCCGCGTCACCAAACTGCTCGAATCGCTTCCCGCCAAATCATCGAAGGAGTACCTGGTACTCATGTGCGGTGACGGCCAGATGAACGATGCGGTCGAGTATCTTCGAGCGATGCGAGCCGGAACACGCACCAGCATTTTCGCAGCGATGAAGTCTGAAGAGGACATGCAACTGGCCTCCGCTTTGCTCAAGTCTCTCAGAGTGCCACCATCCGCAACGGATGACGCTACGGAGATCGTCGATGCAAGTTCCGCCAGTCCCACAGATCCAAAATGATCTTCTCCGACCTCAGGTGGGTTCAGGCAGCCCCTCGAGTGTCGCGGAGGCACTGTCGAAAAACACCTCTCAAGACTCCAAGACGCGTTTTTCAGACCATCTGAATGATGAGCGTCGTCTCCCCTCCGAGTCCTACGCCGAGCACACCAAGAAAGTCGGACCTCAGCCTTCCCTGGCCGAAAAGCACGAACCTGCTTCCGAGTCCTCGCGTCAGAATGATTCCGAGGATGTTGCCTTCGAGAGTGAAGCACAGGCAGAAATCGCCGATTCATCGCAGGAAGTGCCGTCCGAACGCGCCGGAGGCTCTCTACAGACGAAGACGTCTTCGGACGCCGAGGAGTCCGCTCGCTCGGAGAGCGCCGCGGATGATGCCACGATCTCAAGCCCCGAGCAAGCGCCAAGATCCCAGGTTGAGTTGAACGCCAATCTCGACACGGCTGAGGCTTCGATCAGCGACACCTCGATCATTGACACCAGTGTGGTCTCTGCCGTGCCGGCCGAGATCACGGGGCCGGATGAGAGTCAAGGCCGATCAACTGCCGCAGAGGTGGGTGTGCCGAATCGCCGGACGACCGCCACCGGTGGTGATGCTTCACCGTCACATCAGAGTTCACGTCCCGACGGAAACGGTCCCTCGTCAGTGGGACCTGAACGCCCGTCGGCGCCGCCCGCCGACATGGTGAAGACGGTCGACTCGGTCCGCTCGAACGTCTCTGCCGAGACGACGGCTGCCCGAGTCGAATCGGCGACTGCAGAAGACGCTTCGAGGGGCGCTCCCTCCCGGACCAGTGAACGTGCCGCTCAAACGGGTGATGAAGGCATGACCAGCCGTCCGAAGGGGCGTTCGCTCAGCGAACTTCTTTCGCGACAGGGAATCACGATGGAATCGGAGACTCAGGATCTCGACCCCGCGCTTGGTCGTGTGCGAGAGATCAATCAGACGGTCGCACACGAACAGGCCATTCGGGCCATGAATGGCGGAGCGACGACCGGTGCATCGGTCGCCTCGGTGAATGCGGTGGCCGGACTCTCAGAAACCGGCACGCTGGAGGCGAGGACTTCGGTTCTGAGCGAGGTTCTTTCCCGCTCCGCGAACGAGGCCAAACTCGTCGAACAAGCCACGATGATCACTTCGCGCGGAATGAACGCTCTGGCGTCACAGAAGGGTGGAAGTCTCACCATGCGACTGGACCCACCAAGTCTGGGCCAGGTGATGATCAAGATGTCCGTGTCGAATGGCGTCGTCCATGCCGAGTTGCATGCAAGCAACTCCGCCGGCCGCGTGGTCATGGAACGTGGACTGGAGACGCTTCGAGCCTCGCTCGAATCACGCGGACTTTCAGTCGAAAGACTCTCGGTTCAGGCTGCGACAGGGTCGTCCGAATCCCAGAGCACGCGCTCCGAATCGAACACGCAGGGTGATGGTCAGCAGCAGGCTGAAAACGATGAACAGGAAGATGGTCGTCAGGATGCGGCCGGTCGGGAGAGTCGTGGGCGAGATCAGGAACGCGGAATGCATTCCGAACACGACGACCCGAATCAGAATCAACAGGACGTGAGTTTCACGCAGATCATGAGTGAGGATGCGGCATGAGCAGTATTACATCAGCAGCAGGCGTCGGTGGTGGATCGGTCGGAGCGAGCAGTGGCTTCGGTGCTTTGGATTCCGAGGAGTTCTTGAACATCATGTTCACCGAACTTCAGAATCAGGATCCGTTCGAGCCCAATGACAGTTCGGCCCTGCTCGAGCAGTTGAATTCGATCCGCTCGATCGAAAGCGACATGGCACTCACGTCGCAATTGGAATCGATCGTCTTTCAGAATCAGCTCGCTGGAGCAAGCAATCTGATCGGCCGATACATCCAGGGCATGGCACCGGGCGGAAACAGGGTCGATGGCCAGGTCATCTCGGTGATCCGCCAGGGTGATTCCATCGGAGTCGAGCTGGACACCGGCTGGGTGATCGATGTCGACCAGGTGGAACTGATCGTCGACCAGACACTGTTCGATGATGGTACTGGTGGCACCAACGGAGGGAATCCGTTTGATGGCTCCGGACTCACCGATGTGAATGGTGATGGAGTCGTCGATGGCACCGACCTCAGCATTCTGCTCGGTCAATGGAGTGAGCTCGAGCAGGGCCAGAGCGATTCCGAAGGTGACACCGATGATTCGGACACGGCCGATGAGTCCGAAGGAACCGACGATGCCGGTGGTTCGGACGAGTCCGACACCGAAGGTTGATCACACGCCCAATCCGAGTGGACATGCATGAGTTTCGATGGTGATCATCTTCTGAAGCGACTTCAGCCCGTGATCGGAATCGGTCGTGTCGCCTCCACGGACGGACGTTCCAGCGGAGCCGCCGAGGGCGAGTTCGCACGCATCATCAGATTGGCGAACGACGGTACGCTCGATTCGGGGCGAGTCGTCGACGTCGATCGTCGTTTCACACTGGATGCAGAACAGTTGGCTGGAATCGGTCGAGCCTGTGATTCCCTGGAATCGGCAGGGCTCGACGATGGCATCGTTCTGCTCGGAGGACGTGCCTTCGTGGTCGAAGTCTCCGAGCGAAAGATCATGGATGAACTGGGCTCCGATCAGACCGGTCGCGTGCAGACCGTCGGTGGAGTCGTTCTCGTCGAGCCGATGTCGGCCTCCACACCCGGGGATTCGGGCGAGGAAGCTGCGGAGGGTTCGAGTGATCAGGCAGATTCTGCACGCCCTCGGCTGGATCGGCCGTTCATGGGGCTTGGAAGTCCCCTCTAGGCTTTCTGTCGACTGGCACGGCTGTTGCAAGTGTTCCCTGTTCGAGATGAACTCACGGAAGGAACACCATGGCGTCCACTACAGCACTCTTCACCGGTCTTTCAGGGCTTCTGGCGAACTCACGCAGACTTGATGTGATTGGTAACAACATTGCCAACGTCAACACCACCGCGTTCAAGAGCAACCGGATGTCGTTCGCACCAACCTTCAGCCGCAACTTCTCTCTCGGGACCGCCCCCGGCGATGCCTCCGGGGGATCGAATCCCGGTCAGGTCGGCCTGGGCGTCAGCGTCTCGGGGACCCAGAGAAACTTTTCGAACGGCGCGATCGGTGCGACCGGGGTCAACACGGACCTCGCCATCGAAGGCAACGGCATGTTCATCGTGGACGGAGCCGGCGAGCGCTACTACACCAGAGATGGGTCGTTCGTTCGAAATCCGAACAACGACCTCGTGAACCAGAGCGGTGCACGAGTGCTCGGGTTCGGTGTCGATGAACAGTTCAACGTGATCGAGGGCAACCTCGAACCCTTGAACATTCCAGTCGGCACGCTGACTCTGGCGGAGTCCACGCGAAACGTCGTCTTCAACGGAAACCTCAACGCCTCCGGAGACATCGGAGCCCAGGGTTCGCAGCACACGTCCCGCGCGTTCTATTCGGATGCCGCTGGAACCGTGCCCGTGACCGGGACCGAAGACATGGCCACCGACCTCTGGGTCTCGGACGGTGTGGGTGGAACCACGCTCGCCTTCGACTCCTCATCGGGTGGCCCGATCGAAATCACGATTTCGGGCATCGAAAAGGGCGGCAAGGATCTTGGAACCAACACCTTCACCTACGGTGTCGACGGCACCACGCTCAACGATTTCTCCGGTTGGCTGGATGAGGTCCTGGGACTTGATGCCACCGTCACCGGTGGCGAGAGCCTTGGAGGCTCGGTCGCTTTCAACGCCTCGGGGCAGCTCGTCATCAACGGCAATGAAGGCACCGTTCAGGAACTGGACATCGATACCGCCGACATCGTCGTCACCGGCAACACCGGTGGGGCGGGTGGCATCGGTCAGCCGTTCATCGTCAGTCAGACTCAGGATCCCGTGGGTGAATCGGTTCGAACCTCATTCGTCGTCTACGATTCGCTTGGCACGCCGGTCACCGTCGATCTCAGTTTCGTGCTCCAGGACACCAATGCCAGTGGTGGCACGACATGGCAGTTCATCGCCGAGAGCAACGGCAACGCGATCGATGATCGTGTGATCGGAATGGGCCTCGTCGAGTTCGATGCCAACGGTCGCTACCTCGACGCGTCCAATCAATCGTTCCAGATCGCCCGTGACAATGGTGCCGTGAGTCCGCTGACGGTCAACATGGACTTCAACAGCGGGACCGATTCGGTCTCGAGCCTGACCGATGCGGCCAGCAACTTCGCCGCGGTGTATCAGGACGGCTCCGCGATCGGAACCCTGAGCAACTTCTCGATCGGAGAGGATGGGATCATCACCGGTGCGTTCACGAATGGACTGAACCGCTCGATCGGGCAGGTCGCACTCGCGAAGTTCAGCAACCCGGAAGGTCTTGTCGACGCCGGCAACAATCTCTATCGAAACGGTCCGAACTCCGGTACGCCTCTGGTCGCGAGCCCGCTCGACTTCGGGACCGGGCGAGTCGTCGGTGGAGCACTCGAACTCTCGAACGTCGATCTCTCTCAGGAATTCATCAACATGATTCTCGCGTCGACCGGATATTCCGCGGCGAGTCGAGTGATCACCACGACCGATGAACTGATCAACCAGCTTCTTGTCCTGGGTCGTTGATCGGAGCGCTTCGGCTCCGTCGGAACCAGTGACATGACGTCATTCGAGCCCGCACCCGACCAGGTGCGGGTTCTTCATTTCTCGATCAATTTTTTCTTCTGGGATTTCTCGACGAGGATGGGTTCCTCGGAGTGCCCTTCGGGGGTTCACTTCGAGGGCCGTCTTCCGAAGACTCTTCAACTTTGCTGATCTCAGGTCGCGTGGGCGATGCTTCCGAGCTTCCGATCTTGTTGAGCTTTCCGAAGAAGAGTCGACCGCCCGGCCGTTGCAGCGAGTTCGTGATTCTGATCTGGCAGCTGCGGCCGATCTCCTCGCTGGCATGTTCGATCACGACCATCGAGCCGTCGGGCAGGAAGGCGACTCCCTGATCCGGCGTCTCGCCCTCTCGGACGATGAGAAGCTCCAGTGTTTCGCCCGGCATCACCTCGCTGCGCAAGGCGGCCACGATTTCATGGACGTTCACCACTTGAATCGATTTGATTTCGGCGATCTTCGCCAGTGCGAGATCATTGGTGAAGACCCGAAAGCCCTCTTTCTTCGCCGTGTCGAGGATCATGCGGTCGACGAGCAGCTCGTCGGTGTTCGGTTCGACGATCTTGGTTTCGGGATAGGCGCGTTGCAGCTCCTGGACCACGTCCAGACCTCGTCGACCTCGTTCGCGTTTACCGCGATCCGAACTGTCCGCGAGCTTCTGAAGTTCATTGATCACATACGTGGGAATGATCAGGGTGCTGTCGATGATTCCGGTCTTCGCCAGGCCCGTGATTCTTCCATCGATCAGGACCGAGGTGTCGATGAGCAGGGGGAGTCGATTCGTGTTCCTCCTCTCGAACTGGACGTAGGGAATGACCAGTCGGACGTCGTCCTTGGTGGAAAGCACGATCGAGACCGAGAGATAGACCAGTGAGAGTCCACCTATGCCCTTCGCCAGTGCGATGTAGAGGCTCGCTCCGGCCTCATCCAGTTGCCATGCTTCAGCCACCACGTCGATCAGCTGAGAAAGGCCCAGGGCCGCCACCAGTCCGAAACTGACTCCCGAGGTAGATGCGCCAGGACCGAGGCGAGCTGCTTCTTGGGCGTCATGACGTCGGCGCTGACCACCAGGGCGGCGGCGCGCCAGGGCGGCGATGCAGCGGTGCCGGCAAGATCGAGTTCCCAGGGGGCATTGGGTTCGACTGCACCGGAAGCGCAGCTGGCCAGAGCGTCAGGGCGACGGTGGCGACCACCAGAACGACGAAGACGGCCCTCAGGGCCGAGGCTGCCAGCAGGGTCTGGGCCCGCTGCTTCTGCGTTCGAGATTCCTCGAGCACGGAATGGTGGCGCTGAGGCTCTGGAGGAGGGAAGCAGCGCGTCCGCGGAGGTGGGCTCTTTGAGGTCTCGGCTTGATTTGGCTGTTGATCGGTGGCTCCTAGAGTGTATCTCCGATCTCGCTCGGGCGGCTACCATGGTAGTTCTGGCGATGCTCGGAGGGCGGTCGGGACCGCGAGGGCGGGCGGCTCGTGAACCTGGTCAGGGCCTGACGGCAGCAGCCATAAGCGTCGTCGTCCGAGCTCGTGTCACTCCTGGCCGTCCTCCGGCCTCGCCTCCTCACCGGCTTCATTCGCGTCTCAGCGCCCGGTCCCGGTTCGAACCGATGGCCGACCCGTCTGCACCCAAAATCCGGCTCCTACCAGGTCTTGGCCCGGCGCTATCGCGCTCGAAGTCCTTCGACGAACTGGTGGGTCAGCAGGCGATCATCCGGACGCTGCAGAAACGCCATCGAATCAGCAGCGGACCGCGCACGCCTACCTCTTCTGCGGGACCCGGGGCGTGGGCAAGACCTCCGCGGCGCGAATCTTCGCCTAGCGAATTGATGACTCATGGCGCGGACTCACCGTACGCGGGGACACCGCTGCCTGCTGAGGCGGCCGTCGGACGCGATCTTCCGTGGTGAGGACATCGACGTGGTCGAGATCGACGGCGCCAGCCACAACGGGGTGAACGAGGTCCGCGAGCTGATCACCAATTCGCAGGACTGATGCCTGCGCGGATGTCCCCTACAAGCTGTACATCATCGACGAGGTGCACATGCTGAGCACGCAGGCGTTCAACGCACTTGCTCAAGACCATGGAGGAACCCCCGGATCATGTGAAGTTCGTGCTTTGCACCACCGAAGCGCAGAAGGTGCCGCAGACCATCCAGAGTCGGTGCCAGCGGTTTCGATTTTCAGAACGATTCCCGACAGCCGCGATCGCGGCGCACCTCGGACGAGCATCCTGGACGAGCGAGGGCATCGCGTTCGACGATTCCGAAGTCGCGCTGGAAGTGGCCCGGCTGGCCGACGGCTCGATGCGTGATGCCCTGACCCTGCTGGACCGGGTGGTCGCCGCGGCGGATGGTGCTCTTGAGGCCGCGGGCTGCTTTCGCGGAGGTGCTGGGTCTGCCCGACGAATCGATGCTTGCTCGGCGAACTCGTGGTCCAGGCGATCGCCGCACGCGCTCCGGTGGTGCGCACTCGTCGCGCCGCGGGCGAGCTGCTGGCCAATGGGATGTCGCCCGGTCTGTCTGCTGGATTCCCTGGCCGAGCGCCTGCGCCGTCTGATGGTGGTCCTCGCCTGCGGCAGCCGATTCGGAACTGTCTGGGTATGACCGCGGATGCCGCCGAGCCGATGCGCTCGAGGTGGCGGACCAGCCTTCGATGCAGGCCTCGCTGGTGCACATGATCGTCGCCTGTGACGCGGGCTCACGACAAGTCAGGACATCCGGAACACCACGTGCCCTGCTTGATGCCGTTCTGGTCAGGCTGTGCCTGGTGGAGTCCTTCGCCAGTGCCGCCGGCCTTCTCTCAGGTCAACCGGGAAAAAAAGCGCCCGCCCGGGCGCGCTGACCGCGCGGCCCGGGCCTGACTCGATGGTCGCCTCATCAGCTGCGCCGAGAGCACTCGGCGAAGTCCCGCAGTCGAGAGCCTCCGTCGCCCGCTCGAGGTGCCCGCGGCCACCCGGGCGAAAACCACCGAGGCACAAACCGCCCAGACGAGTCGTTCCGAGCTCGGAGACCGCTCCCGCGAAGAGACCGAGCACGGGGAGGAGTCCGCCCCGGTTCACGATCTGTCGACCGCCGAAGGTCTTTGGAACCATGCCTGCGACGTGGCATCCCGACGAGGCTCCGACGAGGCCCTGTTCATCGAGCTGCAGTTCGATTCCGGGGATCCCGACCGCATCAGAGTCAGGTTCAAACGACCGAATACGGCGACCGCCGGTTTCGTCCAGTCGAACATGGATCGAGTCGCCGCCATCCTGCGTGAAGCCGCGGGTCGTCCGCTCGCCGTCGAACTTGCCGCGCCGGCACGACCTCCAGATGCGCCAGAACGTGCCTCGCTGGATCCGGAGATCACCGAGAATCCTCTGGTTCGTGAGGCGCTCGAGCTCTTCGACGCTACGATTCATTCAGTCCGCCGGCTGCCTCCGTGGGTGCCGACGACGATTCACCCGAGAACTCCTCACCCGGAGCCCAAGACGATGTTTGACTCACTGCGTGGCATGGCCGGACTCGCCGGCATCATGAAAGATCTCCCTCGAATCAAGGCGAAGCTCGAAGAGGTCAAGACCGAGATCTCCGCTCGTGAAGTGCAGGCCTCGACCGGTGGGGGCGCGGTCACCGCGTTCGCCAGCGGGCGTCTTCGAATCGTCCGGATCGAATTCGACCATGCCCTGCTTGGTGCGATCGTCGAAGGTGATTCCGACGAGGATCGAGCGCTTGCCGCCGACCTCGTCACGGGAGCCTGCAACGCCGCACTCGACAAGGCGCAGGAGATGATCGCCGAGGCCTTGTCCAATGCCGCGGGTGAACTCGATCTTCCCATTCCCGCTGGAATGCTTGAAGGTCTGCTGTGATCCTCCGAGGTCTTTCGAGTTTCGTTCAGTAGGACGGGAGCCGGTCTCATGGCCAAGAACAACTCGGCGTACCCTGACTGCGTCGATCGTTTGATCAATGAATTCTCGTCGCTTCCCGGCATCGGCCGTCGAAGCGCCGAACGCCTCGCCTTTCATGTCCTCAAGGCCTCCAAGGATGAGGCACTCGCCCTTGCACGCGTCATCGAGGAAGTGAAGAACGACGTCGGCCATTGCAGTGTCTGCTGGAATCTCGCGGACAACGATCCCTGTCAGCTGTGCGCTGACCCGCGACGAGATCGGACCCGGGTCCTGATCGTCGAGCAACCTCGGGATCTGATCGCACTCGAACAGACCGCCATGTATCGCGGTGTGTACCACGTGCTTCTCGGTCGACTCGATCCACTTGCCGGAATCGGTGAAGACACGTTGACGCTCGACGGCCTGTTGGCACGCATCGAACATCCGGAACGAAATGCCGGTGGGGAAGTGATCCAGGAGGTCATTCTGGGGTTGAACCCCGACATGGAAGGTGACTCGACCGCATTGCTGGTGGCTGAAAAACTCGCGCAGACCGGCGTTCGCGTCACTCGATTGGCCAGAGGTCTGCCAGCGGGCACTCAGATCGAATACGCCAATCCGGCGGTTCTGGCGGATGCCATCCACGACAGACGGTCCGTCGACGGCGATTGAAGCCTCTCAAGCCGTTTTTCACTGGCCGGATCTCCTCTTTCGTGGGACACTTGTCTGAAAGGTTCCGAATCCCGGACTGATTGTCGATCCAGCAACGGTCGAACACCAGACCGCGATACTATTTCGAAGGATTCGAAACACGATCTCCCATCTGGAGATCGTTCATCAGGCAGGAAGCCATTCATGGGATCGATGCGATTCGACACATCTCAGTCCATGCGACTCGGTCAGCAGATGAAGCTGAGCCCGAGGATGATCCAGTCGATGGAGATTCTGCACATGGCGCTTCCTGCACTTCAGGAACGCATCGAGCAGGAGCTCGAGTCGAACATCGCCCTCGAGACGCTCGAGCCCGGCCTTGAACTCGAGGGGTTGGAGGCCGACGCCGTCCATGAAGAACTCGAACGCGAACGGAAGGAATCCGATCGGCTTGCACGTGAGGGCGAACGTGAGCTGGTGATCGGAGCCGACGGCGAGGCGGCCGACTTCGAACGTCTCGATGGAATGGAGCAGGCCTACGGCGACAACTTCATCGAACAGGACTCCGCAGTGCCGCGAACCACGCATCGAGAGCAGGGGGACGGCGACAGCAAGATGGCCGCGATGGCCAACGCACCGTCCCGAGGCGAAAGTCTCGTCGATCAACTTCTCGGCAATGGACGTTCGTCGAAACCGAAGACGATGTGCGTGCGGCGGGCCGCGTGATCATCGAATACGTTCGTGATGACGGATTGCTCGATGCCGATCTGGAGACGATTCAGGAGCAGAAGGTCGCCAGTGGCGGGTACGAGCTCACGCAGGACCTTCTCCAAGAGGCCTTGGAACGCGTTCAGGCCGAACTTGAACCACCGGGAATCGCGGCCCGAAACATCGCCGAGTCCCTGCTGCTGCAGGTTGATGCGATGGATGGGCTCGTCGATGAGGATGAAACCCGTCTTCGTGCCGACACCGCCAAGCTGATTTCCGAGCATTTCGAGGATCTTCTCGAGAACAGACTTCCTCAGATCGAAAAGAAATCAGGCATCGACATCGACAGGATCCAGGCGGCGAAGGCATGGATGCATCGTCTCGAACTGGCACCCGGCCGACTGCTCGTCGACGAGCGGGTGAGACCGATCATCCCAGATGTGCGTGTCGACTTCGATTCCGAACGTGACCTCTATGTTGCAGCACTTTCAGACGATCCCTTGCTTCACCTGCGAGTGTCACCGTCCTACACGCAGATGGCAAAGGATTCGACCACCGACGTGCAGACCCGGGAATTCGTCGAGAAGAACGTCCGCAATGCATCCTGGCTGATCGACGCGATCGGTCAACGCAAGAACACGCTTCTTCGTGTGGTGAACGTCGTCTTGATGCGACAACGTGACTTCTTCGATCATGGTCCCCAGCATCTGAAGCCACTCCCCATGGTCGATGTCGCGGAACAGCTCGGCATCCATGTGGCCACGGTGAGCCGTGCCGTCGCTGACAAATGGATGGAGACGCCGCGCGGATATTTTCCTCTCCGTCGGTTCTTCTCCGGTGGTCTCGAGACCGCGTCGGGAAAGGACATGAGCTGGGAGGCCATCAAGGAGATGGTTCGAGAGATCGTCGCTGCCGAGGATTCGACCAAGCCTCACAGTGATCAGAAGATCGCGGATCTTCTTGGTGACAGGGGCGTGACCATCGCGCGGCGAACGGTCGTGAAGTATCGAGAGCAACTCGGTATTCCATCCGCTCGACGACGCAAGATCCATGCAGGCTGACATGGGTTTCCGCAGGTCCTTTGGATGATCGAGTAGGATTGTTCCTCCCATGCGCATCCTCGTCATCAGCACGCTTTCCGATCTGAAAGAAGGCCTTCTTCCCGCGCTTCGGGAGGCAGGGCATGACCTTGTCGCGGTGGTTCCATCGACCAAGAAGGCTCGTGCACGAAAGGATCTGGCAGGGTTCGCGCTTTTCGAGGGTGAGCCCTCCTGTCCCGGAGACTGGCAGCGCCTCATCGAAGGGGCCGAGGTGGTTCTGCACCTCGCCTACTCGACGCCGGGTGCCGCTGAATGTGACTTCGAGCCACGCCATGTCCTGCGGGCGGATTCCGTGTTTCAGACCGTCCAAGCCATTGCAGGAATCGATTCGTCTCCGACGATGATGCTCATCGCACTGGGAAAGTCCTCGACTCCTGCCGATCCATCGGATGCTTCGGTGATCAGGGAACGCCTCGAGCGCATCACCCGATCACTCGATGGCAGCGAGGTCGCCCATCGGTTCATCGATGATTCCGGTGCGACCACCATCCTTTCGGCGTTGCCCGGAGATGCTCCGACTGAACGAACCGAGCAGCCCGTCACCTCGCCACCGAATTCCGTGACTTCGACGCCTCGAGAATGTCTGGCGCTTTCTCTGGAGTCGCTTCTCGATGACGCAAAGTCCTCCCGGACGTTCGAGCTCCTGCATCGACTCGCGTCGGACGGGGTCAAGGTCGTTCTGTTCACATCAAGTGGCATGGAACAGATCCTCAGTCACCGTGACTCCCTGGGATTCTGTCGTTACGTGATCATGGGCGATGGAGCGGCTCTGCTCGACATGAAGACGGAGGAGATGGTTCGCACCGAACTTCTCGAGCCGGAACTTCTCGAGGAACTCGTCACCTCGGCACGGAGTGTTTCACCGAGGCTTTCGATGTACTCGGAGCGGGGTATGAATCTGTTCTCCGATGGATCCATTCCTCCTCTTGCCGAAGCCGTGGGTATTCTCGGGGTTCCTGAGAACGTGATCCGAGGCTCTCTCTTCGACCGACCCGCGACTCGTCTCTTCGTTCAAGGTCCGCCAGCCTGGGTGGGGCGGGTCCAGCAGATGTATTCGGAGGCGTGGTGGAAATCGGGTGTGATCGCACTGCTCGAATATCATCCCGGTCTGCTTGGTGTCCTCGCTCCGTCGGCTGATCGGTCCATCGCACTCCAGCGGGTCGAGACGTTGTTGGAAGTCCCCAGACGCTCGACCGTGGTGTTCGTGTCCAGTCCACTTGATGCTGGAATACTTGAGATCTACCCGCAGACATGGGCATTCGGACCGTTTTCAGACGTCATCGGTCGTCACGCGACACGCCGTTTTTCCAGTGAAACCTCACTTTTCGAGCTCTTGACTGAATTTCTGGCTCTCCCGGCCGGTGGATGAACGGGCACCTTATGGGTGTTACAATGCGCGACTCAGCCCCCTCAGAAGGAGATACCGCGTCGTGAAGATCTGGATTGATGGCAAAATGCTTCCCGAAGAGGACGCCAAGATCGGCGTGCTCGATCATGGTCTTCTCTACGGCGACGGATGTTTCGAAGGCATCCGGGTCTACAACGGCCGGATCTTCAAGCTCCAATCCCACCTCGAGCGGATGTGGCAGTCCGCCGAACGGATTCGACTGGACCTCCCGTTCACCCACGAGGTGATCGCAGCCGCGGTTCGGGAAACCGTCGAAGCCAATGGAATCACCGACGGCTACGTCCGTCTGGTCTTCACGCGAGGCGTCGGAACGCTCGGGCTGCATCCGTTCCTGTGTCCCAAGCCCACGGTCTTCGTGATCGCGGACACGATCAAGCTGTATCCTCCCGAACTCTACGAAGAGGGCATGAAGATCATCGTCGCCGATCGACCGCGCATCCCGCGCGAGTGTCTGGATCCGCAGATCAAGAGTCTCAACTATCTGAACAACATTCTGGCCAAGATCGAGGCGATCGACGCCGGAGTTCTCGAAGCCTCTGATGCTGAACACCGACGGCTGGGTCTCGGAATGCACCGGTGACAACATCTTCGTGGTGAAGGACGGCGAACTTTCAACGCCGCCCGTCGACGCGGGGATTCTCGACGGGATCACCCGTCGGTTCGTGATGAACGAGCTCTGTCCCGCGCTCGGGCTGCCGATCGAAGAACGAATGATGCGACTTGAGGAAGTCCTGGACGCCGACGAAGTCTTTCTGACCGGCACGGCGGCCGAAGTCATCGGTGTTTCCCAGGTCGGAGATCATGTGATCGGCGGAGGAGCCGTCGGTTCCATCACCAGACGACTGGTTCAGGAATTCCGCGCTCGTACCGGCGAGGGTGCTCCGGAGAATTGACCACTTGAAATGTCCCAAATGTGACTATTCACTCTGGAACATCACGCCGGGACCCTGTCCTGAATGTGGCCACCTCTTTCAACCCAGTGACTTCGACTTCAAGCCCGGAGCCGTCGCCTTCACCTGCGGCAGCTGTGCTCAGACGTACTTCGGTTCGTCACGCAGAGGTCATCTCGAGCCCAAGACCTTCACGTTGCGTCTCCTGTGATCGTTCTCTGGACATGGATGCCATGGCCATCATGCCCGCGGAGGGGTTCGTCGGATCTCACATGCTCCAGCAGGTCATTCCCTGGTCCCCGAGCCGGGGCAATCTGCTCAAGCGCTGGTTCCTGATGCTTGGTGCGAGTCTGGGGGCTCCCGTTCGATTGGCGCAGGGGCTGCCTCCGACGCGCGGACTCTCCATCGGAATCATCTTTCTGCTCGTGAACCTGGCGGTGTTCGGGCTCTTCATGGCGCTTCCATTTTTTCTGCTCACCGGCATTGCACTCGGGGGAATGACCGGCACTGGCGGTGGTCCCATGCTCTACCAGGCCCTCTTGCAACTCGTCGTGTTTGGTGGCACCTTCATCTTCGGGGTGCTGGTCAGCACCTTGGTCGTGGGGCTTCTCGTGCACGTGATGATCGTGCTGACCGGCAGGCATGAGAAAGGTCTTTCCGCCACGTTGGCGTCCTTGATGGTCACCAGCGGCCCTCTGTGCGTGCTCGTCGTCCCTTGTCTGGGTCTGTACGCGTCACCCGTTATCATCATCTGGTGGTTCATCAACTCCGTCCTCGCCCTTCAAGGCGTCCATGGGATTTCGACTGTTCGTTCGCTCATGTGTGCATTGGTTCCAATGGTTCTCATTGTTGGTGGTTTCATCTCCCTTGTGATTCTCGGTCTTTGAAAGGACTGTCGATTCATGAACAAGACATTGCTCAAATGCATGCTGGGAAGTTACGGTCTTTCAGCACTCATCGGCATCCTGTCGATTCTCAGCGGAGGTTTCGCGCTCACGCTGAATCTTCTGGGAACGAGTCTCATCATCTCCGGTGCACTGACGCTGCTGCTGCTGGCTGCTCTGTTGAAGAACTCAGGGCATCACAAGCTCAGATTTCTCATGGTGTTCAGTGCGGTGATGACGGTGCTCTCTTCCGTGATCGCTCTCGTCTTCATCTGGTCTGGCTCGAACGATCCCCCCGAGCAGGGCATGAAGTTGATGTTCCTCGCACTCACGCTGTCCTTGAGCGGGCTTCACTTCGGTTATCTCCTGTTCTGGAAACACAGCAACACGGCATTCCGCACAGTCGTCGTCAGCCTCGGGGTCTTCAACATCTTCCTCGTGTCTCTGATCGTGATCGGGTTCTACTTCGACTTCATCTACCCGCTGATCTTTATTTACGTCAACGATGATCTCTTCGCCAGAATCGTCAGTGCGATAGTGGTGCTCGTGCTGATCGGAACGATCACCCTCCCGGTGATGAACTTCATTCTTCGAGGGCGACACCATGAAAGCGACAAGGGAATCCCGGACCGACGCATCACCGTCGACATCTCATGTCCCAGGTGTGGATTCGAGTGTGAGCTCAAGGTCGGTCATGTGACCTGCCCGCAATGCAAGCTTCTCATGAAATTCGGGGTTGAAGAGCCCCGCTGCGCCTGCGGATACCTGCTCTACCGATTCGAAGGTTCCTCTTGTCCGGAATGCTCGAGAGCCATTTCGGACCACATGAGGTGGCAGACGCTCACTCCGAATTCTGAATCGTCAGGCTGACGGTGTTCGACTCGCCGTCGTCCTGCGGCCCGGTCGCGGAAGCGCATCCCGCGGACTCATCGGAACCTTGTGCCGTGTGCAGTCGATCGGGACGGCAGGTCGACCAGTCTGTGATCGCGAGATCCGGAGAGGCTGGGCCGTCATGGACCTTCAGAAGGTCGTAGGCGTTGTCTCTCTGTGCGGGCACGTAGCCTGCGTCTCTGATGAGTCTGCAGATCATCGGTTCGTTCAGGCAATGCGTGCTTCCCGCAGAGGAGACGACGTTCTCCTCCATCATCACCGAACCCATGTCGTTGGCACCCCAGAGCAGGCCCATCTGTCCGACGTGCGGCCCCATGGTCACCCAGCTCGAGCCGATCGAATAGATGTTGTCCAGAAACAGCCTGCTGAGTGCCTGGGTTCTGAGATAGGCACTTGCCCCGGCGACACGTCTTCTTCGACCGAACTGAGGGTGGTCGGTGCGTTTGCCTTGTCCGTCGAGACGGGCCACCGCATCTCCCGGGAATGGCAGCGAGAGGTCGTCATCAGGACCGAAACCCCACTCCTTGACCCGGCCCAGCGAGGTGTTCGAGGGTTGAAACGGCCAGGAGATGAATGCCATGTACTTGCCACCGCTCTCACTGGAGAGATCGTTGATCGCATCATCCTGGCGTTCTCTGACGAGGTTCATGTGATGGACCCGGTCCGCGATGCCTTCGATGTGCCCGAACATCATCGTGGCCGATGTGTTCATGCCGAGTTCGTGGGCGACACGCATGACCGTGAGCCATGCTTCCGCATCGCATTTGCCGAGTCCGATCTTTCGTCTGACCTCGTCCGCGAAGATCTCGCCGCCGCCTCCCGGCACCGACTGAAGTCCTGCCGCGTGGAGTCGTTCCATCACCCAGCGGATCTTGTCCTTGAGAGTCGCTCCCGGAGGATCGAAGAAGTTGACGAACTCGATGAATTCCGGCGGGCTGAACGCATGCACGTGCACCTGCGGAAATCGTTCCTTGATGGTGGTCAGGAGCTCGATGTACCAGTCGAGATCGAGCGCCGGGTTCATGCCGCCCTGCATCAGGATCTGGGTCCCACCGATCCCCACGAGTTCCGAAACCTTTTCGAGCAGCACATCATGTTCCAGCGTGTAGGCATCCTCCTCGTCGCCTTTTCGCTTGAAGGCACAGAAGATGCATTTCGCGGTGCAGATGTTGGTGTAGTTGATGTTGCGGTCGATGACGTACGTTCTGACATGGTCACCGTGGAGGACCTTGCATCGTCTGTCGGCCAGCAGACCGAGCCGTTGTGGATCACAGCGGTGGTAGAGGTCCAATGCCTGTTCGGGGGTGAGGCGGGCCGCACCGGTCACCACGTCCTCGAGCAGGCCGGGGTCCAGAGCGTCGAATTGTGCGTGAATCGTTGGTGTCATCGTTGTCTGTGATCCTAAGGCCTCATTATACGCTCCCAGAGTGCCTCAAGGCGGTTTGATCTGAATTCCTCCATCGAGGGGCTCAAGAGAGGTTATCGAACCGCCGAATGAACCTTCATGGCATCAGGATACGAACATCCTGCACGACGGGCACAGCCGCTTTCGGTCACGGTCGTGCTCGTCGCTCGCAATGACGCGCCCCGAATCAAGGATGCGGTCGAGCATCTCCTTGCTCTGGAGGGTGACCGCTGTCGCATCGAGTTGATCGACGATGGCTCGATCGATGACACCTGGCGGGTCATCAAGGAGACCGTCGCATCCGATACGGACTCACCTCACGAGATCGTGACTTCGAGATTCGTCGAACCCATGGGGCAGGGCAGACTTCTTCGTGCCCTGGCCGACGTGCAGACCGACATCGCCATCGTCGCGTCACCCCGTGATCACTCCCGACCGGACCGGGTTTCGAGAATCCGCCATGTCTTCACGCAGACCGATGTCAGTGTCGTCGTCACCGACAGTGCTCGTCTGGGTGGATCCATCATCGAACATGTCTCGAGCGCACGTCTGCAGGGAAGCGGGCCACTCGAGGCGAGAGAGATCGCACTTCAGATCGCGTCCTCGACGACCAACCTTGGAACTCTGGGCATGCGTCCCGAAGTCCTGCGGAACTGGGCACCCATCTCCGAAGCGAGAATGGTCGACGATCTTGGAATGATCCTCGCTTTTCGAGGTTCGCTTCTCGGCGGGTGCTACTACCTCGATGAGCAGCTCGTCGATCACGATCTCACACGCGAATTCGATCCTCTCGACACCCGCAGTCGTGATGTCTGTCGTGAGACGATGTTCGCGGCACTCATCGCCTCTCGAGTCGGTTTGCTTCAGGACATGCGGGGACTTCCCGAGGAGATCTCGAATGAAGAACCGGTCGATGGGGGAGGTGAGCGTCTCTCGCGTGTCAGACTCGAAGCTTCCTTGAAGGGCGTGCTGATCGAGCTGGCCGAGCGATGGACCGACTCCCGCGAACACCTGGTCGCACGTGGCATGAGTCCCGGATGGAGCAGCGATGCTCAGAATGAATCGGGCGGCGGAGCAACCGCCGAAGTCGAAGGGGCAGGCATCATGAGTCGTCTGAGCACGTTCTTTGGTGGTCCGGGTCGTACGGCTGCCTGAATGACTCGACCGTGGGCAGGCGTGTTCACACCTTGAGTCTGGCCCAGCCTCCATGGAGGAAGCGTGCCGTGAAAAGCATGCCGCGAATCACGATCTCCCCACACAGTCCGAGCCATATTCCCGTGAGTCCCCAGCCCATCCAGACTCCAAGCAGCCAGGCCGCGGGAAGTCGCACGCCGTAGCTCGAGATCGTGGTGATCAGGAAGGTCCATTTCGTGTCGCCCACTCCACGGAGGCCCTGTCGGACGACCATGTTCAATGCGAAGAAGACCTGGATGACTCCGCAGATGATCAGCAGCTTCGGCGTCTCTTCCAGATGCACGGGTTGATCTGAAATCACCCGAGTCAACGCTTCGCCCTTCAAGATGAAGAGCACACCCACCAGGCCCATGAAGATCATGCCCGCGATGGTGCAATTGATGATCGCCTTGCGCGCCATCTTCGCATTGCCGGCGCCCAGGAACTGGCCGGCGATGGTGCCGGCAGCGGTGCCCAGTGCGAACCCCGGCATGAACGAGAAGGCCTCCCATTGGATGGCGATCGCGTGCGCGCCCACCAGCCCCTGGGTCGGTCCCTCGGTCAGGCCGAGGACGTTGCGCTCGATGATGGTGCCGATGAAACCAAGCACGAAGAGATTGACGCCCCACATCGAGATTCCCTCGGCGAACGAGGGCGCACCCACCTTGATGATCCGACCGAACATCTCACGTGATGGTTTCAACCGTCTGGTTTCGAGTTTCAGATCCTTCACGCCGCGTGACAGGGCCATCGTGATGAGCAGCGCACCCACCAGATAGGCGATCGCGGTGCCTGCCGCGATGCCGCGGACACCGTGCTCCGCGGGATCGATCGGCAGAGGGTTTTCAATTGAAAACCACTGGAATTCAAGGTCAGCTCCCGAGAGCAGCCAGCTGAACAGAACGTTCGCAATGTTCACGCCCACCATGATCAGGGCAGGCAGAATGGTTTCACCCGCACCGTAGAGGCACATCGAGCCGACCATCAGGATGCCGCACAGAGGCATCGAAACCGCGATCGTGATCACGTATTGCTCGAGGTATCCGGTCGCTTCGGGGGTGAGTTCCGCGAGACTTGCCAACGGACTGACGAGAAACCACAGCCCTGCACCCACCAGAATCCCCCAGAGGCAGGCCAGCGAAAGTGACTGACCAAGGGCATCATGTCCGTCCCGCGTGTTTCCGCTGCCCATCGCGCGGGCGATGATGACCTGGCCACCGATGCCCAGGCCGGCCATGGCGATACCCACGAACCATGAGATGTACGAACCGATCCCGATCGCATCCAGGGCCGGGTCCACCACCGATTGGGGAAGACTGCCGGCCAGAATCTTGTCGAACAGACCGACCGTCGCGGCCATCGACTGCTGGAACAGGACTGGAATCGCCACGATCAGGATCGCTGCCATCAAGGTTCTGCCGGCAAGTCGACCACTCTGAATCCTGCCCTCGGCGACCGGTGTCTCCGAAGGGGTCTTCACCGAGCTGTGGCTGTCAGGTGTCTCTTCGAGCGAATCGTCGCTCGAGAAATCCTCATGGTCCGTCTTCGGGGGCACGACGAAATCACGCGCCCTTCTGAGAGGGAGGCGGTGGATCGACTTCGGTCCACGTGGATTTTCGTCCCGCTTCCTGCAGCCCGGTCGGAATCCCGGGTTTCTCCCAGACGGTCGGATTGAGGAAGTTGATCTTGTCGAAGAAGCCAAGGGGTCTGGTGTAGACGGGGTAGAGGTAGATCTCCTCTTCCGCGAAAGGCGACCTGGTCGTTTCGTACCACGCGATCCAGTCTCGCGAGTTGCTTCCGTGATTCTGGCCGGTCAGATATCGCAGTGAATCCCACGCGGCGAGATTGACGGCAAGTTCGCGCATGTCAAGCGCCTGAAGCAGAGCCTGAAACACGCCATCATTCGGGTACTGTCCCAGTGCGATCGCCAGTTCGACCTTCACACTGGAGTCTGTTTCGAGCACCAATCTGCGCCAGATGTCGTCGGAGACCTCAACGTTGTGGATTCGTTGAAGACTTTTGGCAGCCTCGAGTCTGATGTACTCGATTTCATTCGTGAGTTGCCCTGCGATCAATAGGGCATCTTCGGGTTCACCGTGTATTCCCAGCGAGCGAATCGCGGCCGCCTTGACCAGAGGATCCCAGGGGCCCTCGATGCAGGTGCGGTACAGCTTGAGGTATTCCTCACCGCCGCCCCAGGTGGCCATGCCAAGAAGCACCAGGCCCTTCTGTTGTTCCTCGGGATTGGTGAAATCCGTCGCCCAGGTACCGACTTGCGCGCCTGAGGGCGGGAGAAACGACGAGGTCATGT
Organism: uncultured Phycisphaerales bacterium; assembly: GCA_949373145.1. Lineage (GTDB taxonomy): Bacteria > Planctomycetota > Phycisphaerae > Phycisphaerales > SM1A02 > UBA8087. The sequence continues at coordinate 19,835 of CASICI010000006.1, read as the reverse complement.
TGCTGATGTCACTGCTCAGTGAATCACAGCCGGTGAGACCTGCAACCAGGGTCAGGACAGCTGCACGGGTCAGCACCCGCGTGCACACTGGTCTGTTCGAGGTTCGATGTTCGCTGTCTTCCATGACCACTGAATCATACGCGCTGACAGCGTCGCCGTGGATTTCACGCCATGATTCCGCCCGGGAGCTATTCTGTCCTCATGACGAATACCGCCTGCACTCCGGAATTGATCTCCCTGCCCCTCGGGCCGGTGGAGACCAATTGCTCCATTCTTTGCGTGCCAACAGGACCTGACCCTCATGGGTGCTATCTGATCGATTGCGGCATGGAGCCCGAGCCGCTGCTCGATCAAGTCGCTCAGCGTGCCCTCGAGCCACGCGGCCTTCTGCTGACCCATTGTCACTACGACCACATCGGAGGCATCGATCGCCTCATCGAACGCTTCGGTCCCATGCCGATCTGGGTGCATCCGATCGAAGCCGAGTGGAACAGGGATCCGATGGCGAATCTCTCGGGCATGACCCCCTGGCCTTGTGTGGCTCCCGCACCCGACAAGCAGTACGAAGACGGCGAGCGTCTCGATCTGCTCGGAAGTCACTGGGAGGTTCTCCATCTTCCGGGACACAGTCCGGGATCGGTCGGGCTGTACAACTCGACCGATGGAATTCTTCTTGCGGGTGACACCTTGTTCTCAGGATCGGTCGGTCGCGTCGATTTTCCGACTTCGGATCCAGCGGCGATGGTGCGCAGTCTGGAACGGTTGATGACACTTCCCGATTCGACCGAGGTCCACCCGGGGCATGGGCCTGCCACCACCATCGGCCGAGAACGGCTCTCAAACCCCTACGTTCTCGATCCGGGTGCCCTCACTCGCTAGGAGTCCGGTACCTTTCGAAGAGTTCTTGCATCTGAATTCCCATCGGCTACTTTGAAACAGGTCTTTTAGTCACCTCACTGTGGAGAATGAGATGTCCCTGAGAATGATCGCTGGTTCCCTCGTACTCGTTTCGTCAATCGCGCAGGCTGATGTCACTCTCGACGCAGTGCCAGGCGCTCTGGTTCCAGTCGACGTCCAAATGACCTTGGATGTGCCGATCTTCGGTTCCTCGACGGCAAATGATTCCACGACCACGACCTTGATCGAAAGCGCCTTCTCTGTGCAGCCGACATCGTCTTTCGACATGTTGGATGTCAATGCTCATTCCCTGCTGATGCAGGGTGGTCAGCTCGAGCTGGATTTCTTCTGCTCCATCTTCGGATGTCTCGAGACCGTCATCGTCAATGTCGACAGTCTGAGGCTGAATCTCCTTTCGCCTCCCGCCGACGTACCCATCGTCAACGACACCTGGGCACTCAACTCCGTTCGCTACGGACTCGAACTGGATTTCAGTTACACCGGAGGCCTCGTCGGTTCGGGAGTCTCCACGACCATCGCGGATGATTTCATCTCGATCGACGGTGACATCACTCAAGCGGACGGGTTGCTGTTGATGTCGAACATCGGTCTGCAGACGATCTCGGTCGGGGTGCTTCCCGAATCATTGCCATCCGGAGTCAATTCGATCGACATCACGATCGATGCCGATCTCGGTGCGGTCATCTACGCAGGCATCTATGTGACCGCTGACATCGATGGCGATGGCCAGGTATGTGGCTCGGACCTGGCTCAACTGCTGGGAAACTGGGGCAATTCAGGCACAGGTGACCTCGATGGATCTGGTTCCGTCGGTGGTGGGGACCTCACCGTGCTTCTTTCTGCCTGGAACTGCTGACTCGAACCGGTCGGCTCGGCTACGATTGTCGAGTCATGAACACACACAAGACAGACGCGCGTGCGACCATTCGTCTGGGCCACAGCCCGGATCCCGATGACGCCTTCATGTGGTGGCCGCTCTTCGAACGCGATGGCGAGCCTGCTCGACTGTCCAGCGATCGTTTCAGGTTCGAGCAGGTCGTCGAGGACATTGAAACTCTGAACAACCATGCTTGTGACTCGGATGACGAGTCCGCGCTTGAAATCACGGGCATTTCATGCGCGTGCTATCCGCACATCGCCGATCGCTACGTGATCACAGGATGCGGAGCGAGTGTCGGTGACGGCTACGGACCTCGCCTCGTCGCACGCGAGCCCATCGAACTGGAGACCCTGCGGACGTCGCGTCCATCGATCGCCGTCCCCGGCGATCGAACCACGGCCTATCTGGTCTCCAGCCTCATGCTGGGGCGGGATGCCGTGAACTGGACTTCGATGCCCTTCGACGAGATCCCTGAAGCGGTGACCTCCGGACGATTCGATGCAGGTGTCGTGATTCACGAGAGCCAGCTCACCTTCGAAGAGGAGGGACTCGTTCAAGTTCAGGATCTCGGCGCCTGGTGGGAACGCGAAAAGAGCCTTCCATTGCCTCTGGGAGCCAACGTCGTTCGACGAGATCTCGATGAGCGATTCGGTGCAGGCGCGAGCCAGGAGATCGTCGGACTTCTCGAGGCATCCCTGAAGTATTCGATGGAGCATCGGGACGAGTCCATTCGTCGAGCTCAGGAATGGGCGAGGGGACTGGATGCCGACATAACCGGTGCATTCGTCGATCTCTACGTCAATCGTTGGACCCTCGACTACGGTGAGCGCGGACGTGAAGCCGTTCGAGCGCTCCTGGTGTGCGCCGCCGAATCAGGTCTGCTTCCGGAATGTCCCACACCTGATTTTCTTTCGACGACTTGAGTCTCTTTCAGACCTCCGTGATCGTGTGCAACGTGTGACGAGCTATACTTCGGGTTGGCCTTTCACGGGTATCGCTGCACGCTTGATCTGGATGAATGCTCAATGTCACAAATGCCGCTCGGAACGGAACAAGGATACGCGCCGCCATCGGTGCGCCAGTTCGGTGTCTTCCTCGACAATCGGGTCGGCAAGCTGCTCGAACTCGTGCAACTCTTCGACGAAGCCCATGACGTCACGATGTCCGCGATCAGCGTTCTTGATTCATCCGACCATGCCGTGGTGAGGATGATCTTCGACAACGCTGACGCCGCTCGTTTCCTGCTGCGCCAGCATGGTTTCAGTTTTTCCGAGGTCGAGCTTCTGGTACTTGAACTCGACGAGGTGAACACGTTGACCAACGCGTGTCTCTACCTTCTGGGTGCCGAACTCAACATTCGATTCGCGTATCCGATTCTGCCGACCCATCCTTCGGGACCGATGCAGTTGCTGGCGCTCGCCGTGGATGACAACACCTTTGCAGGCCAGATCCTCAGACGGAAGGGCTTCCGCTTGATGGCCGAGGACGAACTCACTTGAGATTTCGATGGACGATCAGACCCTGCAGGTGCAGCTGGTCTTCTCCGTCTCCCAGATCGTGATCTCCCGCAGGCGTCCTCCCGATTCGGCCAGAGGTTTCATCAGCAGGTCCCTTGAGACCGCGGTGATGTTCTCGACCGATGGGTTGAGCTGTTCGAATTCCGTGCACTGTTCGTTCAGGTTGCGGTGATCGAAACGATCGATGACCTCGCGTTTCACGATGGCCTCGACGGCTTCGAAGGTCATTCTCGAGCGACGGTTCTCATCCAGATCCGGTGTCACGCACACCTCGACTCGATAGTTGTGCCCATGGCCCGCTGGATTGTTGCATTTTCCAAAGGCATCCCGGTTCCACTCATCGGATTCCTCGGCGCAGTGGAGGCGGTGGGATGCTGCAAACTCGAACTGGATGCGGATCATCAAATTCAATTCCTCTGTCGACATGGTGTCCCCTGGTTTCGGCATGCAGCCGTTGTGTTCGTTCACCCATCCAAGTTCATGCCTTGGGGTGACTCTCAACTTGAATCCGGAAATAGGTCTCTGCAACGCTTCCTGCGTCCGGGATGCGAGATCCAGAACGAGCGAGGACAGGTCTCTGCTGTCCTCGCCTCTCAGCGCTGCGCGCAATGGTTCCAACACGGTGAGACGCACGGCCTTGTCGATCTTGTCGATTCCGATGATGTAACCGGACCGTGGATCAGGAGCGCCCTGAACTTCGACGACCGTTTCGTACCAGGCCGCGAGGCCACGAGGGCTCGGTGCTGACGCGAACGTGTTGTGCTTGCTCAGCATCGTGTCCACCTCCTCGGAGGGGTGGATGCAAAATCTCGTGGTTCTGGAGAGCGTAGTGGGCACTTGGCACCGTTTTTCGAGTGAAAGGGGGTCGCTGAGACGTTTAGATGGACTATAGGACACAAAAGACCGGAGAAACTCGAAAAAGTATCTCAGACCTCGGTCTTGCTTCGTCGATTGATTGAGATAGTATTGTTTACCGTGACTTCGGTCACTCAGGTCTCCCTCTATCAGGTTGAGGCCACTTCACTTGCCCCCGGAAGGGCTCGGTCTGAGGTTCGCCTCGACCGGGCCTTTTTTTCATTCTGAAGCCCGACTTCTCGAGCACCTCTCCGATGGTACGCTCGCCGTCATGAGCAGCAGGTCAGCGAGTCCGGGAGGGTTGAGAAGAGCCGCGATGCTCGTTCTTGCCGGCATCTCGAGTGGCTGTGTCTCCTCCAAGTCGGAAACGCCCACCGCGCCCTCTGGGGCCGGCGTCATGGTCGACGAATCGATCAAGGCACCAAGTCCCTCGGGAATCATTCATCTTGCGGGAGGAATCGAATGCCGTCTGGACTCACGTGAGGTCCTGGTCCCTGCCTTCATCGCCATTGATTCCGGCTGGATCGAACAGATCGCCTGTCTTCGCGGCACTCGAGAGCACGAATCGATCTTCGTGGTCGAGTGTCAGCCGAGTCTCATCCATTCGGCGCTTCTCATGATCGGCCTCGAGTCGGGCGTTCCCGGTCGGTGGCTGGAGACGATGCGTGGTGATCGCTACGAGATAGAACGAATTCCTCCCACCGGAGCTCCGGTTCGAATTCGCGTTCGTTTCACGGACACCGAGGGGTGCCTCGTGGAATCCAGTGTCGAGGAGATGGTCATGGGGTCATCCGATGGAACCGTCTTTCCACCGACGCCGTGGATGTTCTGCGGCTCGCGCTTCGACCGGGAGGGACGGTACGTCGCCGACTACAGCGGATCGATCATCGGCTTCGCAACGTTCGGCGATGAAGTTCTTGGCTTGCCGGGCGTGATCTCGGATCAGGTCTCGGTCGATGCTGCAGTCTGGGAGATTCGCTCTGAAAAGGTGCCGGCTCCGGGAACTCCGGTCAGCCTTGTTCTGACACCCTGGGACACCTGAGCGGTTCACTCGAGACCGTGGTCATCGAGGTGTCCTCGGTGTGCCGCGCCAAGGGCGATTGCAATCGCATCCGCCACATCGGGTGGCGAGGGGATTTCCGCCAGCCCGCACTGCGACATCACCGCCTGCTGGATCTGACTTTTCGTCGCGCGTCCATTTCCCGTCAAAGCCTTCTTGACCTCGGCGGGGGCGAGTTCACCGGTTGGAATCCCACGTCGTTGTGCGGCAAGCAGGATCACGCCGCGGGCGTGCCCCATGAGAAGCCCCGACCCCTGAAATCGTTTGTGGCTGAAGATCGATTCGACGACCAGCCTGCCCGGAGAGAACTCGCTCAGCAGTGACTCCAGTTCCTCGAAGAGATGCCCCAGGCGCACGGGGAGATCGGTGGTCTTGGGCATTCTGATCACGCCTGCTTCCAGCAGTCGAGGGGGTTCGGAGCCTTGGTCGCATTCGACGCAGGCGTACCCCGTGATGTTGAGCCCGGGATCGATCCCCATCAGTTTCATGTGGCTTTGCCGCCGGCTTCATCGACGTCGATCGATCCATCCTTGAGTCTGATGATCCGCTGGCAGCGTTCGGCAAGCGTCGGCTCGTGGGTCACGATGATCATCGTCATGCCGTCATCATGCAGTTCGTCGAAGAGGTTGAGCAGGGAACGTTCCGTCGTCGAGTCGAGATTTCCCGTCGGTTCGTCCGCCAGCACGATGGCTGGCTTCGTCACCAGAGCACGTGCGACCGCGACTCTCTGTTGCTGGCCTCCCGACAACTCGCGTGGGCGATGGGTGATCCGATCTCCAAGGCCGACCTGGTCCAGAGCCTCGAGCGCCCGCTTCCTGCGGATCGGTCGGGGAATTCCCTGGTAGAGGAGAGGCACGCAGACGTTTTCCACGATGTCCAGTTCGCTGATCAGATTGAAGGCCTGAAAGACGAAGCCGATCTTTCGACCCCTGATCGCGCTGAGTTCCTCGTCGGGAAGCGTCGCGATATCGATGCCTTCGAGTTCATAGGAGCCGCTGGTGGGCGTGTCCAGGCATCCCAGCAGATTCATCAAGGTCGACTTTCCGGATCCGGAGGCGCCCATGATCGCCAGGTACTGACCCTTGGGGATGTCGAGATCGACTCCCCTGAGTGCATCGACGAGCACCGATCCATCCGGTTTGAAATAGGTCTTCTGCAATCCCCTGAGGGATGCGATGTGTTGGGTCATCGAAACACCTTGATCGAGTGGATTCCCGGAGTGTGGCTGGGTCTGCATGATGGAAGTGTAGTTCTTAACCCGGCAGGAGGGGACGGAGTTCCGTATCCTTTCCACATGGCAATCGATCAACCGACATTCGAGGAAGAAGCGCGGCACGGACGTCCTGTCGTTCTTCACCGGACGTTGATGAGCGACCGCCTCACCCCGGTGCTCGCCTATCGAGCTCTGGTCGAAGCGGATGATCGCACCGCCCCGAGTTTCCTCTTCGAATCCGTGGAGCAGGGGGGGCAGGGGGCTCAGGTCGGTCGGACTTCCGTGTTGGGCGCTCGTCCGCGTCTCGAGGTGATCGCGCACGGTCATCAGGTCATCGTTCGAGACAACGAAGCCGGCACCGAGCGAATCTCTCGGGAACCCGACCCGCTTTCGGTGCCTCGCTTGCTTGCTTCGAACGTCGAACTCGGAACACCAATGGACACCCTTCCCGACAGTTTCTGCGGCGGCTGGGTCGGACACATCGGCTACGACGCCGTTCGCTGGCTCGAAGCCGGCAAGCTCGCCTTCGAGGATGCACCGGACGATGATCGAAGTCTTCCCGACATGCATGTCGGGCTCTACGAGGAGCTCGTGATCTTCGATCACGTCTCGAAGCGGATTCATGTTCTCGTCAGAAGCGACGTGAGTCGCTGGACCGGTATCAAGCCCGCTTTCGATGATGCTTCAAGACGACTCGAGGAGCTGTCGAGCCTGCTGACCGATTCCCTGGTCCGACTCGATCCAGGATTCATCGAAGGGGATCTCTCGAGTCATGACTCGAAACCCTGCACTTCGAACTTCACGCCCGAGAAATTCAAGTCCGTGGTCGAGGACGTGAAGGAATACATCGCTGCTGGTGATGTCTTTCAGACCGTCGTCAGTCAACGACTTCGGCGCACCACGACCGCGGATCCCTTCGACATCTACCGAGCACTGCGTGTCGTCAATCCAAGTCCCTACCAGATCTACCTTCAATGCCAGGGGTGCATTCTGGTCGCGGCAAGTCCTGAGATTCTCTGTCGCGTGCGCGACGAGGTCGTCACCAGCCGCCCGCTCGCTGGGCACGAGACGCCGTGGACGCACCGACGACGAAGATCTCGCGTTGGAACAGGAACTTCTCTCCGACGAGAAGGAACGTTCCGAACATGTGATGCTGGTCGATCTGGCCCGGAATGATCTCGGGGCGTGCGTGTGAACCGGCCTCGATTTCGATCGATCGTTGCATGGAGATCGAGCGATACAGCCACGTCATGCACATCTCCTCGACGGTCACAGGACGCTTGCGCTCCGATCTCGATCAATGGGATGCTCTGCGCGCGACCCTTCCGGTGGGCACCGTGAGTGGTGCTCCTAAGATCCGTGCCATGGAGATCATCGATGAGGTGGAACCCACCCCGCCGTGGGCCCTACGCCGGAGGCATTGGTGCGATCGGTCTTGGTGGGGGAGCCGACATCGCACTGGCACTGAGAACGATCGTCATTCCCACGGAGCAGGTCGATGGAGAGTGGGTCGTCGATCTTCAAGCTGGCGCCGGGATCGTGCTCGACTCGGACCCCACTCTCGAGTTCGAGGAGACTCTGAACAAGACGGCAGCCTTGCGGCGAGCCGTGGATCTGGCTGAACGTGCTTTCGGCGGTCGTGCCGGACTCACTCTGAATCCGGCGTCTCGACCTCATCGCTACCGGCCAGTTCGATCTCCGCGTGATCTTCGCTCGGAGGCATCGACAGCTGGGCGTTCTTCAGTCGGCTTGCAAGCATCTCATCGCCGTTGTCGAGTTTCCCAGTGATGTGTCATCGATTGCCAGTGGATGTCCTTGAACATCATCGTGACCAGCCAGCAGCAGACGCCGATCCCCGAGAGTGAACACAGTCCCAGGAGCATGACCACGGACATGAATTCACTTCCCCGAAAGATCACCACGCAGGGGAGAATGCACATCGGCAGCAGGCACAGGAAACGGGTGATGATGAAGAGCACGCGCGGCCCGGGAAAGTCTCGGCGTTGGGTCTGATTCCACAACCAGGACAGCCATGCACTCGCCTCCAGGCTCGTCAGGAACCAGACCGTGGACCAGATCCAGAGATGTGGCATCGTGAGCCTGCTCGACGATCCCAACTGAGGAATCACTCGATTGGCACACAGGTACAGAATCAACAGACCGAGGTTCATCCATGCCAGAACCCAGGTCATTCGAATCGTGTCTCTGGGTGAAGGGCCTCGATCATCCGCGGATGAGTTCCTGATCCTTCGAATCCGCGCCAGACCGTAGAGTCTGAACGACACCGCCACGAGAAAGAACACCATGGCCACCTGATTCGAGAGGCAGGTCAGCAACGACAGCACCAGGACCAGCCAGCCGGAGGCCAGGTAACGCATGCCCAGTTGGATGAGTGCCTGAATGGTTCGGTTCTGTTCGCTGGTCCCCATCGAGCTGGAGATCGGAGACCCACATTCCGGACAGCTTCCGGTTGGATCAAGGCCCCTTGAGGGCGTAGCCGCAGCTGAGGCACTTTCGGTCCCGTTCCAACGAATCGGGTGTGCCCTCATCGAATTGTGACGCTTCATTTTTCATCAAACAGCGCTCTCTCGACGAGATCTTCGAAATATCTGCCCGATAACAGGTGGGTTCTCGTGGAACAAACGAACCTTGGGTGGGTATAAGAGTACTGGATTCAAGGGTCACGTCGTTGGATTCAAGTGGGAGGTCTCTCTCTCCGATGCCACAGGTGACCCCACATGCCCCATCGGACCAGCTTCGATCAGTGGTCCTCCACCCCCCATAGGGAGTTTTCGAATCATCATGCCTTCCAAGAACACCCGTCACGCTTGTCGCCCACTTCGGCGCCCTTCACTGCTGCTCACCTCAGTTCTGCTGGTCGGGTCTCTCGGCTGCTGGCGTCCATGGGCTCGCTCAGGAACAGGATGCCACACAGGCCGGTCGAGGCCTCCGTCCGAGTCGGCCCAGAGTCTCGATGGCTGGAAGTCCGGCGTCTGGGCGGCCGCCAAGAGCGGTGACACGGAAGGGCTCTGCGCTGCGTCTGCAGGCGATTCCGCAGAGTGCGGATCCGCAGGGTGGCCTCTGAGCTTCTTCGAGACTCGGTCGAGGCGTGGGAGGTCTCACCTGATCGAGGCGGAAGGGGATCGGACCGAGGACCGTGCCGAGGCCTTCTCCGAGATGAGCGAGCTTCTGGCGGAAGCGAAGCTGGTCGAGGCGCTGAACTGCCGCGGTGAAGGTCCAGACGCTGTCCGACGATCTGGACTGAGCTGCTGTCACTGAGGAAAAGATCGTGGAGCTGCTCCGGCTCAATCCGTGGAAGAGCAGCTGGTCGTGGCGCAGAACGAGGGCGACTGGCTTCTGGCTCAGGACCTGCTCTACCGACTGCGCACCCTCCACGAAGACACCGGTGACGCGGAACTCTACAAGCGCTACGACGACGAACTCGATGGCGTGAATCGCCGCATCTCCCTGCTGGCCCAGTACGCGCAGCGCACTCTGCACGACCTTCGTCGGCAGGAGATGGACCGCTACGCGCCCGAGACCGAATTCCCCGAATACAACGAGGCATTCGCGGACGAGTGGAAGGAACGGCTGCGGGACATCAATGACCGCATGCTGAAGCGTGCCCTGATCATGACCGCTCGTGACCACATCGCAGGTGCCGGCTGGAAGCCGCTTGCTCGAGGGGTGGTCTCGAGGCCCTGCGCATCTTCGTCACCACCAAGGCGCTGACCGAGAACTTCAGCGACCTGGGTTCCGATGATCTGGTCGCGCGATTCGACGAGTTCCTGGAAATCCACGAAAAGCGCATCAGCGACATGAGCGAGGAGGACATCAACTCCGAGACGTGTCGGCGCCTGATCGACGAGGTGGTGCTCGCCAACAACCGAACCGTGCAAGGTGCCCTCGGAGGTCGATCATCCGGGAGTTCGGGCGACGGCGCGATGTACCGTCTGGAAAAGGACCACCAGGACGAGTACTCCCAGGTCATCTGGCCCGACGAGATCCGTCGCTTTCAGCAGCAGGTCAAGGGGCGATTCGTGGGTGTCGGCATTCTCATCCGCCACGATGACAGGCGACAGGTCGTGATCGTGAACCCCCTCGAAGGTTCGCCTGCGGCTCGCAGCGGGTCGAAGGCCGGGACATCATCTTCGGTGTCGAGGGCAAGGGCGACCGTGGGTTGGAGCCTCAACCGTGCCGTCGATGAAATCACCGGCCCTGTCGGTGAGGACGTCGTGCTTACGATCAAGCGGAAGGGCGTCGAAGATCCCTTGGATCTCGCGATCACCGAGATCAGATCAAGATGCGTTCCGTCAATGGCTGGTGGAAGAAGGAGATCGACTCGGAAGGCGAGCCCACCTGGGATTGGTACATCGATGAAAAGCCGGCATCGGATACGTCCGCCTGACCTCGTTCAACGACGACAGCTTCGACGACTTTCTCGCGGCGCTCGAGGAGATGCAGGCGGTCCGTCCGATGAAGGGTTTGATCCTCGACCTTCGTTACAACCCCGGTGGGCCTGCTCGATCCGCAGTGGATTTTCGAATCTCTTCGTTGATGAAGGTGTGATCGTCTCCGGTGAAGACCGGACGCGTAAGACCGTCTGGGAGCTTCCGGCGCAACCGGAATGGCTGCACTCAAGGGACTTGCCCACCGTGATTCTGGTGAATCACGGCTCCGCCAGTGCCAGTGAAATCGTCGCCGGTGCCTCCAGGCCCATGAGTCCGCGGTGATTCTCGGCGAGCGCAGCTTCGGCAAGGGCAGTGTGCAGACCGTGCACCAGCTTGCCATGCCGTTCTCGCAGCAGGCAGCTGTCAAGCTGACCACTCAGTACTACGTGCTGCCGCCCGTCGATGGGCGAGAGCGAGGGCGACTGGTTCACAAGAAGGCGGGTTCGACCGACTGGGGCGTGAATCCGCACCTGGTGGTCGCGATGAATCCCGAGCAGATCGTGGAGTTCGTCGAACTTCGGCAGAAGGCGACTTGATCGACGAGTGGCTGGATCGATGCGCGAACGGCTCCCGGCCGGAAGTCGATGCTCGATCACGAGGGCACGGATCCTCAGTTGGAGACGCGCTCTGCTGATTCTGAAGGCCAGACTCTGCGGACCGTTCAAGGCAGCAGATCGCCTCGGAGCAAAAAGGGCTCTGACCACGAGGGTTCGGGATCGGGGTTCATTTCCGGAAATGAGCCTAAAGGGGAAAAGGAAGCTCAACAGCCGCGCTCCGAGAGAGTGAAGCCGATACCCTATGATCGGTATGCCAAGCGCGTGAACGCTTTCTTTGCGTCACCCTTTAGGATTCAATCCCATGTCCGTTGTGAATACCGCGATCGGAACCGGCCACTTGATGGCCTTTCAAGAGTTCCAGCTCCGTCTCGCGAGCGACTTCCCTTTCGAGAAGCACCTCGAATGGCTTCGAATGATGGTCCTGATTCGTGAGTTCGAAGTTCGAACCATGCAGGCCTATCAAGACCGCAAGATCGGTGGATTCTGTCACTCTACATCGGGCAGGAAGCCGTTGCCGTGGGCTGCATCGCCGCCACCGAACACGCGGATCCGATCGTCACCGCCTACCGGGATCATGGCCATGCACTGGCTCGGGGCATGGACCCCAAATACTGCATGGCCGAGATGTTCGGTCGCATCGGTGGGTGTGCCAAGGGCAAGGGCGGGTCGATGCACATGTTCGACCGCGACAACAACCTCTTCGGGGGGCATGGCATCGTGGGTGCCCAGACGCCACTGGGAACGGGCCTGGCCTTCGGTACCAAGTACATGGACGAGGTCATGGCAAGGGGAAGAACCGTCAGGTCACCTTTGTTTCCTTGGTGATGGCGCTTGAATCAGGGCGCGCTGCACGAGGCGATGAATCTTGCCGGTCTCCTCGACGTCCCCGTGATCTACGTCGTCGAGAACAACGGTTACTCCATGGGGACGAGCATCCAGCGCGGCACCACCATGGGTGATCAGATCGTCGCGAAGGCCGGCGCTTACGGAATCACGGCACGTCAGATCGACGGCATGGACGTCCTCAACGTCTACGACGGCATGAAAGAGGTCATCGACGAAGCTCGTGAAACCTCCCGACCCGCCTTCGTGGACATGCGAACCTATCGATTCAAGGGCCATTCGATGTCCGACCCTCGGAAGTATCGTTCGCGCGAGGAGGAGGAGGTCTACGAGTCAGGTGACCCGATCGCCCAGCTTCGCGACCACATGATGGACTCGGGGAAACTCGATGAGGACTCCTTCAAGGCGATGGCCAAGGAGGTCAGAGGCGAGGTCAAGGAGTCGATCAAGTGGGCCGAGGCATCGCCACCCCCGAGCGTGGACGAGGAACTCTATCGCGACGTCTACGTCGAGACGTGGGGGCCGTACACCGGAACCACCGAGCCCCAGATCGTCCGCGATGCGGGATCCAACAAGGGAGAAGGCTGAACACCATGACCAGAATCATCGAATACAGAGACGCCCTCAACGAGGCGATGAGCGAGGAGATGCGACGAGACGAACGCGTCTTCCTTCTTGGTGAAGAAGTCGCGGAGTACGACGGTGCCTACAAGGTGAGTCGTGGGATGCTCAAGGAGTTCGGTTCCCGCCGCATCGTCGACACCCCCATCTCGGAAAGTGGATTTTCGGGAATGGCGATTGGTGCAGCCATGATCGGACTTCGACCCATCGTCGAGTTCATGTCATGGTCCTTCAGCCTCGTGGCTGCCGACCCCATCCTGAACAACGCCCCCAAGATGCTCTACATGTCAGGTGGCCAGTACGGCTGCCCGATCGTGTTCCGCGGAAACGACGGCGCAGGCGGTCAGCTGGGCTCCACCCACAGTTGGTGTGTCGAAGGATTGTTCTCAAACGTGCCTGGTCTGAAGATGGCGATTCCGGCATTCCCCGCTGATGCAAAGGGCTTGCTCAAGTCGGCCATCAGGGACGATGATCCCGTGTTCTTCCTCGAATCGGAACGCCTTCTGGCCTTCTCCGATGAAGTCCCCGAGACCGAATACGTGATTCCATTCGGGCAGGCGCTCGTCCGTCGACCCGGAACCGATTGCACCCTGGTGTCCTTCGGCCGTCCGGTTCACTTCTGTCTTGAAGCCGCCGAGGAACTCGCCAAAGAGGGTATCTCCTGCGAAGTCATCGACGGTCGAACCATTCGCCCACTCGACATCGACACGATCGTCGCCAGTGTGAAGAAGACCAACTACTGCGTCGTCGTCGACCAGTCCTGGCCTTTCGGATCGCCTGGCTCGGAGATCGCGTCCCAGGTTCATCAGCACTGCTTCGATGATCTGGACAACGCGGTCGCACGAGTGCACAGCGCCGATGTCCCAACTCCCTACGCCACCGAACTCGAGCAGGCGTATCTTCCCAACACCCATCGGATCTGCGAAGCAGTCCGTGCAACCACCTACAACGCCTGAGTCGGCATTCGGCCGTCCACGCTGCAGGAGCTCAAGATCTGATGTCCATCGAAGTTACGATGCCCCGACTCTCGGACACCATGGAAGCTGGCACCATCATCCAATGGAACGTCAGTATCGGTGATGAGGTCGCCTCCGGCGACGTCCTCGCAGATATCGAAACAGACAAGGCGACCATGGAGATGCAGGCCTTCGATGACGGTGTCGTCGCCGGTCTCCTCGTCGAGGCTGGCAAACAGGTTCCCGTCGGAACCACCATCGCGGTGCTCGCGGAAGACGGTGAAACAGCCGAAGCCGCCATTGCGGATGCGGCAGCCGACGCACCAGCCGCTGAACCTGAAGCCGCACCTGCTCCCGAGCCTGCAGCAGCCGCTCCAGTCGCGGCAGTGCCTGCTCCTTCAGTCACACCCGTCCCCCAGCCCATGGTCGCGCCCATCGCCGCGGCCCCATCGGCACCCGCACAGACGCCCGCCGGCGGGCGCATCAAGGTCAGTCCGGTCGCTCGACGAATCGCCGAAGAGAATCAGCTTTCACTGACCGAACTCACTGGATCCGGTCCCGGTGGACGCATCATCAAGCGCGATGTTCTCGCCAGGATCGCAGCCGGTGTCCCTTCGGTTCAGTCGACTTCCGCCCCCGTGGCCGCCACGCCCGCACCCGGAACCGGGACCCTGGTCGCCGGTGAAGAAGATCTTTCCGGCATGCGCCAGACGATCGCTCGGCGCCTCGTCGAAAGCAAGACCACGATTCCGCATTATCAGGTTTCGATGAGCTTCGACATGGCGTCCATGACCGACGTCCGTTCACAGGTCAACGAGCGTCTTGCCGCACAGGGTGCCAAGGCGTCCGTCAATGATTTTCTGATCAAGGCCTGTGCCCTGGCGATCAGAGATCACAAGTACTTCAACTCCAGTTTCGCGGGTGAGCGCCTTGTCATGCACGGAGCCATCAACATCGGCGTCGCCATCGCGCTTCCTGAAGAACGCGGTGGGGGCCTCGTGGTCGCCACGATCCGTCATGCCGATCAACTCAGCGTTCGCGAGATCGCAGTCAAGGTCAAGGAGCTTTCTCTGAAGGCACGGACCCGCGGTCTCTCCGCCGAGGACATGTCGGAGTCGACGTTCACCATCTCGAATCTGGGAATGTTCGGAGTCGATCACTTCACCGCGATCATCAATCCTCCGAACAGTGCGATTCTCGCCTGTGGTGCCGCGATCGAGCAGCCTGTGGTCGAGAATGGTGAAGTCGTTCCCGGTCTGCGAATGACAGGAACACTCAGCCTCGACCACCGGGTCATCGACGGTGCCATGGCGGCTCGATTCCTCCAGTCACTGAAGATGCTGGTGGAAAAACCTGCGATGCTTCTTGTCTGAGCGTTTCAACAGCCTCCCGCGGAGTGTCCAAAGATGTCCTCGATCAGCCGCTTGCTTGTTGGTGTGACGTTCGCGTCACTTGTCCTTCTTTCGAATGCCTCCGGGCAGGATGAGGCTCCCGGGAAGGTCGAGGATTTCGCCCCTGGTCATCGATACGGCCTTCGGTCGTCCCCGGAGGCTGCGGAAGGTTCCATTCGAATCGGTTCCTACAACGTCCTGAACTACTTCGACGCGGTCGATGATCCCGCCCTCTCGGGGCGATGGGATGACGCCGACCTCGCCTCACGACCAGGCCAGCTGGTGGCGCTTGCGAAAGCGATTCGTGACCTTGATGCGGATGTGCTCGCACTTCAAGAAGTGGAATCACGTGAAGCATTGCTCCGTTTTCGTGACGAACATCTCGCCGACATGGGATACGTCCATGTCGCGAGTCTCGATGCCGGGTACTACCGCGGAGTCGAACAGTCGGTGCTGAGCCGCGTGCCGATCACCAACACGTTGAACTGGCCAGCCTTGACCACCGCGGACGTGGTTCGCCGAGGTGAAGGCTTCCAGCCCGTGCCTGAGCGTCCTGAACTCGCTTTTCAGCGCTCTCCTTTGATGGTCGATTTCAAGACGGAGGATGGGTACGAATTCACGTTGGTCGTGGTCCATCTCAAGAGTGGGGGGCTCGCACACGCCTACCGACGTGAGGCCGAGGGCCTCAAGCTGCTTGAACTCGTCGCGAACCGGGTCGAAGACGACCCGTCGCGGAATGTGATCGTCCTCGGTGATTTCAATGCGAAGTCCCAGTACAAGTCGATGCAACTGCTCGTCGAGGGAGGACTGACCGACGCCATGAGCCACCGCGTCGATGATCCGTCCGACGCTCGGTCCGCACGCTGGGTGACCCATGAGTCCGGTCGGATCATTGATTACATTCTCGTCAATGACGGTGCTGCTCGAGAGGTCGTGCCTCGAAGCGGGTTCGTTCTGGGCACGTTCTATCCCGGTGATTCGAATCACTACGACTGGCGGACGGATGATGCACCCGAAGCTCATGCTTCCGACCATTATCCGATCGCGATCGACCTCACTCCCGAGGATGTCGAAGAGTCAGCCGTGTTCGCTCCCGCCGAGTAGGCGGATGACCTCGTTGACGTCCTTGTCGCCTCTTCCCGAGACGTTGATGACGAGATTCTTCCCAACGTCCATCCTTCCAGCCACCTCCATGGCCCCCGCGATCGCGTGCGCGGTCTCGAGTGCTGGGATGATGCCTTCACACCGAGAGAATTTCTGGAAGGCCTCCAGCGCGGTGGTGTCGTCGACGGAGCTGTAGGTGACCCTTCCGGAATCCTTCCATGAGGCATGTTCCGGGCCGACTCCCGGGTAGTCCAGGCCGGCGGAGCATGAGTGAACCGGCATCGTCTGACCCCAGTCATCCTGCAGGACATAGGAAAGCGAGCCATGAAGGACTCCGGGTTCACCCTGACCGAGTGGAGCCGCATGGTCACCGTCCGCCATCCCGCGACCTCCGGCTTCGATGCCGTGAAGCGCGACTCCGGCGTCTTCGATGAACGGGTGGAAGATGCCTGCGGCGTTCGAACCCCCTCCGACGCAAGCCACGACCGCGTCCGGCAAAGCTCCGAAGTTCGCAAGGCATTGCGCCCGACATTCCCGGCCCATCACGGATTGGAAATCACGGACGATCGTCGGAAACGGATGGGGGCCGACGACCGAACCGATGATGTAATGGGTTTCATCGACGGAACCCATCCAGTCCCGCATTGCTTCATTGGTGGCATCCTTGAGCGTCCGAGAGCCGCTTTCAACGGCATGAACCGTGGCTCCGAGCAGTTCCATTCTGAAGACGTTGAGTGCCTGTCTTCGAACATCCTCAGAGCCCATGTAGATCTCGCAGGACAGTCCCAGGCGAGCACATGCGGTCGCCGTGGCCACCCCGTGCTGGCCTGCTCCGGTCTCCGCGATGATTCGTTTCTTGCCCATCCTGCGTGCCACGAGCGCCTGCCCGATGGTGTTGTTGATCTTGTGCGCACCAGTGTGTGCGAGATCCTCACGCTTCAACCAGATTTTCGCGCCACCGACGTGAGCGCTCAGAGCCGGTGCCAGGTGAAACGGAGTCTCCCGTCCCACGAAATCAACGAGCAGGCTCTCGAGTTCCGTCTCGAATGCCGGATCGGATCTGGCTTCGAGGTAGGCTTCGGAGAGTTCGTCCAGAGCGAAGATCAGGGTTTCCGGCACGTAACGACCACCGAAACGCCCGAAGCGTCCGTCCCCGAGTTGCGTGTGAGGTTTTTTTTCAGTCATGGATTGCTTCCCACTTCGGGTGCCGTCACTCGTTTTTTCTGCATCAATGTCAGGGGGCCGGTCAGTGCGTACACGGTGAATCCGACTGCCAGCGTGATCTGTGGCCAGAGACTGGCGAAGACCAGGGGAATGATGATCTTGGCGAGCCAGGTGAAATCCTGTTTCGGTGCGAGGTACCGATTCACGAAATGTGCGTATGGCAGGCGTGAGATCATCGCGAACGCGCACAGCAATGTGACGAAGGGGATTCCCAGTGCGAACGTGTTCGCGAGAACGGCCTGGGTCGTGCTGGTTTCCGACGTCGTGAAGAGAAGGTGCTGTTGCAGAACGATGAGGCTTGCGATCGCACCCGCGGCACCGGGGGTCGGCAGACCGCTGAACAGTCGGTGATCCTCGACGGATGCCGATGGAGTCTCGACCATGAAACGTGCCAGTCTGAGGGCCGTGCAGCACAGGTAGACCGCAGCGATTCCCCAGATGATCTTCGAAAAGAAATCACCGGCTTCCGGGCCGATGATGCTGGCCTGACTCTCCTCCGGACCGTAGTAGTAGTGGGAGACCAGTCTCAGCATCATCAATGCCGGTGCGACTCCGAAGGTCACGATGTCGGACAGGGAGTCAAGCATCGCACCGACGTCACTCATCGATTTCGTCAGACGTGCCACGGCTCCATCGACCGAGTCGAAGAACATTCCGACGAAGACGAGAATGCCTGCGACGGTGAGTGTGCTCCAGTCGAAGATCGTGGTGGTCCCTATGGGCTTCGATGCGTAATGGATCGCGGCGAAACCACATACGAGATTGGCAAGTGTGAACAACGTCGGGATCGTCGAGACTGGTGGCAGCGCTCGTACTTTTCGTTGTCGCGGTCCACGTTCGTTCGCGTCTTCGTTGTCATTCGTCTGCTTCTCGGTCATCCGTTGTCCTGATTTCGTGTCGGGGCGGTCTTCTCGCCGGGGAGCATGCCACTTGGAATTCTCGGTATCAACAGCAAGGCCGTGCGTTGGGACCGTCGTTCCGATGAAAGTGCCGGAGTCATGAACATGATATGCCCAAGGCGTTGGATCGGTTTTTTCTCCGGGTCCTCCGCAGGCGTCTCCATAACGACCGATTCGATTGCCGCGGATGGTTCCTCGACATCGGTCTCACGGACCTCCACGGGGGTGTCTTCAGTCACATCCTCCGAAATGTCGTCCTTCCAGAGTGCAGTAAGGGGTGCGGTGCAGGTGATCATGAGGATCTCCCCGGGGGCGAGTTCGGTCTGAACCGACGCCACATCGAAATACTTCGGTACGACCTTGTTGCTCCGAATCAACGACTGAGTCTGGGGACGATCCGGGAGGTGCCTGGGAACCAGCTCCACCCGCGTCCTGACCCCTTCGATCGATGGCTCGATCCATCCCCGGGCGCCGATGGTCAACCTGCCTTCGTTGAAGAGGAGGAGGTCATCCTGAAGCCTCATCAGCTGATTCTTCGTCCGATGCTCCAGCAGATCACGCCACTCCATCATCTGGCCGCACCGAGAGTGTTCTGGGCGGCTCCGCCTCCCTCGAGAGTCGAAAGGACCGTGACAAGTTCCTCTTCCTTGAGAATCCGGATCAGGATCGATTCCGAGGCGAGTCTCCGACTGGCCTCATCGGACTGGATCGGCTGGCTGTTCTGACGGATCAGTCCGTCGAGTCCGTCCTGTTCCGGAATCAAGACCGTGAGCATTTCGATGCCCTGTCGGCCTCGCGGGGGTGGTGGCCAGAGATTCGTTCGTCGCCGGTGGAGGGGGCTTGTCGTCGTTCTCTTGCCGGGCTTGCAGGCCGTTCAGGCATCCGATGCTGATGAGGATGAGGACGGAAAGCAGGCCCGGGCGCATCACGAATCCTTTTCGAGCGGCATCTCGTTGAGGCGGTCGATCATCATTCGAAGACGAGCGAAGGACCGTCTCACGAAGTGGAAGTGAAGCCTGGGAAGTTCGAGGTGCGTTTGTTCGGATTTCAGCGGCCCGGATTGTTCCATTCCACCCTTTGCGATCAGATCACCGAATTCCTGCTCGAGCTGATGAACGTGATCTTCATTCAAGCGTTCATTCAGTCTCATCACGAAGCGGTCGCCGACGTAGCGTGATGAGTGGAAGCGACGGTAGAACTTCAGGACATGCTCGACCGCGTTTTTCGACATCGGGTGCGATGTGATAGAGGGCCGGATCCTCGGGACTGATCCATCCCTTCTCCAGCAGGTTGTCCGTGAGGCCCTTCTGCCATTGCTGCCAGTAGTCGCCTCCCTCGCCTTCGAC
>CASICI010000005.1 GCA_949373145.1 uncultured Phycisphaerales bacterium | reverse complement strand
GGCGGAATTCGACGTGCACACCACCAACAGCCTCTTTCAGGCCGGTGTCGAGTGTGAGCGCTTCCGCCCCCACGTGGTGCTCTTCGACGTCGACATGGCCGGAGATGCCGCCAGCGACATGGTCGACGTGGTCCAGAGCAATGATGAACTCCAGGCCCACCCGTCTGGTGGCGATGACCTCGCGACTCACCGAAGGGCAGACCGCCCAGCTCGCATCCCGCGGGTTCGAATCGGTGATCAGAAAACCCTTCACGGTGCGCCAGATCATCGACACCGTCCAAAAGGCGCACGCCGTCATCTATTGAATGCATCTACGGGCGTCATTCGCCGATGATCGCCAAGGACGGCGGCATCGGCGACGTCCCTGGCCGCCGACTCGCCGGCGGTCCCCGAGCGTCCCGAAAGTCACCTCTTTGATCATCGAGGTGGATTTCGGGGCGTCTCTTTACGTATGCTTTCCACTCATGAAGATCGGACTTCTCCAACTCGACCCCGTGGTGGGTGATCTCGCAGGCAACGGCGAGCGGCTTCTCGACTCCGTTCGAGACGCTTCGGCTCGTGGGGCGCGGATCCTGCTCGGCTCCGAACTCGGACTGATCGGGTATCCACCGCGCGATCTCCTCCTGCGCGAGGGCGTGGTGGAGGCCTGTGCTGATCGACTCACGACGCTTGCCGCGGACTTCCCGCCCGAGACGACGGTGCTCGTCGGCGTGCCTCGTCGGGTGGCGGATGGGTCCGTCCGCAACGCGGTGGCACTCTGTCGCGACGGCCGCGTGGAGCGTTTCTTCGACAAACGACTGCTGCCCGACCTACGACATCTTCGACGAGCTTCGACATTTCACCTCCGGCGATGAACCACTCACGTTCGAGTGTGGTGACACCACCGTGGGCGTCCTCGTGTGCGAGGATCTCTGGCGAGCCGAGGATGTCTCGTTCGATCCTGGCTACAAGGAAGATCCCGTCGAACAGCTCGCCGATGCCGGGTGTGCTCTGTTGTTGGTCTCGAGCGCCTCGCCCTTCGTGGTCGGCAAGCGCGTCCGGCATCTGGAGCGTCTGGCCGCGGTCGCGCGCAGGCTCGACGCCACGGTGGTCTCGGTGAACCAGGTCGGTGGCAATGACGATGTGATCTTCGCCGGTGGTTCGGTGGTGGTCGGTCCCGATGGTGCGCTGCTTCATGACGGTGTGCTGTGGGAGGAGAGCGTCGAGGTCGTCGATCTCGACCATGCCACGCCCGTCGAACCCCGAGTCGTCACCCGTGAATCCGAACTGTTTCATGCCCTGCGATCGGGGCTGGCCGACTACTGCCGCAAGACCGGTCATCGCACGGTGGCTCTCGGGCTCTCCGGTGGGATCGATTCGGCCTTGGCGGCGACGATCGCCGCCGCGGCGATCGGTCCCGAGCAGGTGATCGGCTATCTCATGCCGTCCCGATACTCCTCCGAGGGGTCACTCGAGGATGCGCGAGCGCTCGTGGCCAATCTCGGATTGGGGGCGGCGCACGAAGTCGGCATCTCGGAACTGCATGACGGGCTTCACGACGCACTCCATCCCAGCATCGGATCCCCCGAGGGCATCACCGATGAGAATCTGCAGTCACGTCTGCGTGGCCTTCTTCTGATGGCCCATTCGAATCAGACCGGCTCGATGGTGCTCGCGACGGGGAACAAGTCCGAACTCGCGGTCGGGTACTGCACGCTCTACGGAGACATGTGCGGCGGTGTCGCGGTGCTCGGTGATCTGCTGAAGACCGATGTCTTCGCGTTGTCCCGCTGGATCAACGACCACCACCAGGCGCTCGGGTTCGAGACCGCGCCGATTCCAGAGGCCACGATCGAGAAACCACCGTCCGCGGAACTGCGTCCCGATCAGCTCGACGAGGATTCGCTGCCGCCCTACGAGGACCTCGATCGGATCATCGCCCTTCGCATCGAAGAGGAGTGCTCGGAGGAGACCATCGTGCGCAGGACCGGGCTCGATCCCGCGCTGGTGTCACGTTTCGTCTCGATGTTCGATCGGCAGGAGTTCAAGCGCCATCAGGCGGCGGTGGTCCTCAAGATCAGCCAGCGGGCATTCGGGCGGGGCCGTCCGATGCCGATCGCCGGCCGATGGGCGCCAGGGTCGGGCTGAGCGCGAAGGCCAGTTTCTTCATGTCGATGGGTTGCTCGGAACGCACTTGAAGCAGGGTGCCGCGTTCAACGTGGTAGCCACTGAGGTGGCCGCCGTAGATGCAGCCGGTGTCGATGTTGACCGCGATCGGGCGACCTTCGTCATCACGCATGATGACCGGTTCGGGCACGGGCTTGTGCCCGAAGATCACCAGACCGTCGCGCCCGTCGTATCGTTCCCACCAGTTGATCTCGCCGGGGGCCGACTTGATGTGCGTCTTGAGATGATCCGGTGTGCCATCCAGTCCCAGAGTCGGTTCGATGCCGGCATGGACGACGGTGGCGGGGCCTTCGGGCAGCAGGATCCGATGCTGAATCCTGCGGGTCGCCTCGAGCAGCAGGGGGATGGTCTTCGCCAGCACCCCGCCCTTGTCGAGGCGCTTGATGGTGTTGCGTTCATGCTTGCCGATGGCATCCAGTGAGACGCCGCCATGGATTCTTCCGATCGCGCCCAGAAGTCGCAGTTCATGGTTGCCGCAGATCAGATCGATCCGGCGACCGTTGCGTCGCTGAGTCAGGATCTCCCTCGTGACCAGTTCGGGGTCCGGGCCCTTGCTGAAGAGGTCTCCCACGAGGATGATCCGTGCGTCGTCGTACTCGGGTCGTGCCGAAACCTTTTCCATGAAGGAGCGGAATTCCCTGCCGCAGCCATGTATGTCACCGACGATGAGATGCGTCATCTGAATCCTCTGCAGGCAGGCGCGGTCGTGTCGATCGTCACCTTCGGGTCCGATGGTCCGGACTTTGTTCGTGCCTCGCCGAGGCATGGTTCGTGCGAATTCGACTTTGTCGGGTCGATTCATCACGTTTTTCAGAGTGCGGCCGTCTCTCAACATCGGTTTTCATGCCTCCTGAACTCCAGAAACCCTTCTGGTAAGTTGGCGCCATGCCCATTCGTCAGCTTCCACCGGAACTCGTCAACCAGATCGCCGCCGGCGAGGTCATCGAACGCCCCGCCAACGTGGTGAAGGAACTCGTCGAAAACGCCTTGGATGCCGGGGCGAATCGAATCGAAGTCCATTCCGAAGGCGGAGGAAGTCAGCTTCTTCGCATCACCGACGACGGAGCGGGCATCACGCGCGATGAACTTTCTCTCGCGCTCGCGGCGCACGCCACCAGCAAGATCGCCTCGATCGACGATCTCGAATCCGTCGGCACGATGGGATTTCGTGGTGAAGCGCTCGCTTCGATCGCATCGGTCTCGATGCTGCGGCTTCGTTCGCGTCGGCACGATGCCGACGAAGCCTGGGTCATCGAAGCCGAGGGCGGCCCTGCGGGTGAACCGCAACCGGCATCCGGTCCTCCCGGAACCTCGCTCGAGGTTCGCTCGCTCTTCTTCAACGTGCCGGCGAGACGGAAGTTTCTCAAGACGGATCCCACCGAGCAGGCGCGCATCTCGGAGATCGTCCAGACGATCGCGATGGCGAATCCGGGCTGCGCCTTCACGCTTCGACTGGGCGACCGGACCACGCTCGATCTTCCCGCGGTCGACGATCCGCGAAGCCGCGTGGTCGCGCTGCTCGGCAAGGAACTCTCCGATGAACTCCTCGAAGTCGACTTCGAGGCCGCCGGCGCCACCATCTGGGGGCTGGCGGGAACGCCGCAGATCGCCGGTCCCACCGCACGACGACAGCGCGTCTTCCT
Source organism: uncultured Phycisphaerales bacterium (assembly GCA_949373145.1). Lineage (GTDB taxonomy): Bacteria > Planctomycetota > Phycisphaerae > Phycisphaerales > SM1A02 > UBA8087. The sequence continues at coordinate 40,881 of CASICI010000005.1, read as the reverse complement.
GAACGGTCGTCCGATTCGTGACAAGGCGATCCAGCACGCCTTGCGCGAGGCCTACCGCGGGCTGGTCGTCCCTGGTCGTCATCCGACGGTCGTGCTCTTCATCGAACTCGACCCTCGACTGGTCGACGTCAACGTCTCTCCGACCAAGAGCGAAGTCCGCTTTCGTGACGGCGGTGCCATTCATCAGGCGGTTCGGCACGCACTCAAGGACACGCTGCGCAAGCACGATCTCGTGCCCACGCTCGACCTCGATCGTTCCGGAGCGGATCCATCGACCGGGTCCTTCGGGACCGCATCGCCCCGGGGTGGCAGCGGCGGAGGGGAGGGCTCGCGAGGTCCGGTTCGAGAATTCGGTTCGGGGATGCCGTCGCCTGGATTCGAGTACCAGGCCATGCAGTCTCAGCTCGATCAGCCCGTCGCGCCCGCCGAGACGTTGATGCCTTCGATCCGAAAGGATCTCAGGATCCTCCAGGTCCATGCGAAATATCTTCTCGTCGAGGATGCCGAGGGGCTCCTCGTCATCGATCAGCATGCCTTGCACGAACGCGTCATGTTCGAACAACTGAAGGCCCGCATCGGTGAAGGCGATCTCGAGCGACAGCAGCTTCTGGTGCCGGACGTCGTCGAGGTGGACGAGGCCGCGATCGAATCACTTGAAGGTCTTGCCGCGATGGTCGCGAAGATCGGATTCGACGCCCGTCCGATCGGCCCTCGCGCGATCTCGTTGAGCGCGGTCCCGAGCTTCCTGCTTTCCAGAAACGTCGAGCCCGGTGAATTCCTGATCGAGGCACTCGCCTTCGGCAGCGAGAAAGGGCGCGTCGACGACGCCGAAGCGCTGCTTTCCGAGGTGCTCGACATGATGGCATGCAAGGCCGCGGTGAAGGCGGGTGATCGTCTCACTCAGCACGAACTCGAGGCCTTGCTGGCTCAGCGCGAGTCGATCGAGCGGGCGACCAACTGCCCGCATGGCCGACCGACCTCGTTGCGGATTCCGATCTCGGAGCTCGACCGTCGATTCGGTCGTTCGTCCTGAGCCTTCTGATCATCTCGGGTCGTAGCGCGAATCGTCTTCGGACAGAAACCCGTTTCTCGGGAAGTCCATGATGTCCCTGAGCAGATCTTCCGGTGCGTCCGCGCCGGCACATGGCATGGTGTAGCGCTCGCAATGTCCGTCGAGGTGCACGACGTTGCAGCATCCTCCGGCATGTCGGAACGATTGCCCACCGGCGTAGACCATGCCGAGGTCGCTCTCGACGGTGTTCGAGGGCGCCCGCATGAACTTGTTCGCTCCGTTGCGCCATCCGGCATCCCCGTAGAGCGCACATCGGTCAGGACGTCGCTGCGCCCCCGGAGGAAGTCCTCGACGCGCATTGGCCCAGCCCTGCACCAGTTTTCCCTGACCGTCCATGTAGGGGTAGCGACCTTCGGCACCGAGGTAGCTGGTGTTGTAGTTGTAGCCGGTGAAGGGATCCGCTCCGAACGTGCTGTCGCCGACATGATCGGGACACTGATGCACTTCGGGGGTGCCGTCGGTGAATGTCCAGAGAGGGCCGGTTTCGACCTCGCCCGACTGCGTCTGCGTGAAGTCCCAGGCCTCCGTGACCAGTTCGGAATCCTTGATTCGGTAGAGCACTGCGGCAGGAAGGGCGCCACGTGACTGAGTGCGGTAACTCTCGGTGGCCATCGCGATCTGGCGCAGGTTCGAGGCACACCTCTGGGCTCGTGCTTCCAGCGTGGCGCTGCGAACCGCACCGCCTGAAATGCCGACCAGGAGCATGATGATTCCGATCACCACCACCATCTCGACGATGGTGAACCCTTGTGGGCGGGGGATGGGCGATGCGGTCGTCATGGGGACCACTCCGAAAGCAGTCTGGTCAGATCGGCTCCGTCGATCATCCCGTCCTCGACGAGATCGTAGGCGGAAGCGGCGCTTCCCCAGCTCGACAGCAGGCGCGTCAGGTCCGCGCCATCGACCCGGCCGTCATCGTCGAAGTCCGCGTCGATGACATCGGCTGCGGGACGGACGTCTGCAAAGGCATCGATTTCGGGAAGTGAGGGAGCCTCGAGTGCGGTCGAGATTCGCACGAAGCGTATCTCCGCGAGACCGGTGCTCGAAAGATCGATCGGCACGCCTCCGCCGGAACCGTCGTAGGCGAGACGCATCTCCTCCCAGCAGAGTTCCGAAGCGAATTCAAGAAAGCCGGGGTCGACGGGTCTGAGGAAATCCGTTTCAAGCTGACCTGGTTCGGTGGCGTAGGCCTCGGCGTCCTGGTAGCCCGAGGTCGGAAACGCACCGTCTGCGATCAGGTTCGGAATCTCCACGAAGTCGATGCCATCGGCACTGACCTCGATCATCGCGGCTTCTTCGTAGAGTCCGGTGGCACAGGGCGCGGTCGATGAACTTCCCGTGAAGAACGCGTTACCGAAGATCAGAAGGTCGATCCCGAACGGGTTCGCGGGATCATCGAGGACCGGTTGGTCGAAGGCGACCGTCAGTCGGCCACCTCGTCCGATCGTCACGATCTCACCGGCACCGAAGGCTGGCTGGAAGGGGGTGACGGTACTGGGAAGCACATCGGGAATTCCGCTCATCCGAGTGGGGGCACCCAGCGCGGTGGTGGGGTCGATGAATGGCGCTCCGGCATTTCCCGGGACATACTCGACCACCTCGACCGCGTACTGGGCCTCGGTGGTCGCAGAGCCGAACAGGGAGGTCAGCAGCGCGATCAGGGCGCATGCCGGCAGCGACGTTCGAGGTCCGATGAGCTCGGCAGCGCCCGTGGGCGTACCAGGGCGGTGGTGGGTTGTCCTGCGAATGGCTGGCATGGAACCGATCAACTCACGGCGCGCACTGGACGTTTCAGAGTGGCCGTTCCGGCCACGGACATCCGGTGACGAGACCGGAAGGCCGCTGATCGTTCGAGGCCCCGAGCGCGAGGGGCATGAACCACCGGTCGTGGCGGAGTGTTCCGGCTTCGGGTCGAGGACTCGCACCTTCCCATGGATCGGATCCACAGTGGCTGCTGCGAGGCCTCCCGATCCGGGGCTCGTCCCTTGTTCAAGGATGAGTCCGAAATCGGTCGCCCGTTACGGCGGCGCGTCCGCGGCGGATTCTCACCGCCTTCCGTCCCAACCCCGGAAACCCGGGGGGAGGACCGATCAGGATGGTCTGGACCATCCATTTCGTCGCACCACGACCAATAAAGAGTATACACGGATGGCTTCCAGCGTTGACACCCGCTCTCTCGGTCAAGTATCGTCCTTCGATCGCCCCATAGGCATCCTGCGGACATCGCGTCCTCGGGAGCATTGAGTCATCCGAGATACCCCCAAGGGTGTTCGCCTCGAGGAAGAGGCCGAGACCCACAGGAGATTGCCCAGAATGAGTTCGACCACCGCCACCAAGGTGCTCATCGTTTCCGCCGCACTGGCACTGCCCTTCGGGCTCGTGATGTCCTCCAGCGCGTTCGCCCAGTCGGGTACGACCGCGGCCACGGCTCAGGATCCGACGACGTTGATGAAGGATTTCCTTCATTACGTCCGCATCGCCAAGCCCGAACTTGCCGCGGCCTCGGGACAGGCGCTTCTGGACTCCTCGATCACTGACGAGCAGCTCGCGCTTCTCGTCGCCGACAACGATCTTGAAGACAAGCTGGTCAGCGTGCTTCGACGCGGACGTCGAATGCCCGGTGTCGAAACCATCGTCTCCGAGATGGAGACGCGAGTCGAAGACGGCCGCATCGGACTCGCGCGTGATTCCAAGAGAATCGCCGAGTCGGTGCAGATGCTTGGTGGCACGCTCCGTCAGAAGATGCTGGCCGAGACGCGACTCGTCGCCGCCGGTGAATACGCCATGCCCGCCTTGCTCGCCGCCGTCGTCGACGGCAACGATCCCGTGCTCGAAGTCGCGGCGACATCCGTGATCGAGCGCATCAAGCGTCAGGCGGTCCTTCCCCTGTGTGCCGCACTGATGCAGGTCGATCCCAGCGCGCAGCGCAAGATCTGCAACATGCTCGGTGAAATCGGCTACCCCACCGCGGAGCCCTTCCTGCTCGAGCTTGCCGATGCCAAGGGAACGCCCGACGTCGTCAAGGACGCCGCAATGCGTGCGTTCAAGCGTCTTGGTGGAACGTCCACCTCGGTTTCGGCCCAGTTCGTGGCCCTCGGACGACGTTTCTTCGACCGTGAGATGTCGCTGACCCCCTGGCCCGCCGAACCCATGAACAACATCTGGAGCTACGACGGGTACGCCGGTCTCACGCCGACCTCGATCGCGACTCCGATCTACTCCAACGTCATGGCCATGAAGATGGCTCAGGCCGCGCTCGGCTTCGATGACGGCTCCGCTGATGCACTGTCACTCTTCGTCGCCTCCGACCTTCGTCGCGGCAACGACATGAGCGATGGCATGACCGACCCGATCTTCGGTGATCAGTCCTACAGCGCCGAGTTCTTCGCGACCGCCGTGGGACCCGGCACCACTCAGGACGTTCTGGCGATGGCGCTCGATCAGTTCGACACCGCGCTGGTCAACGATGCCCTCGTCGCCCTCGGTGACACCACCGGACGAGCCAACCTCTTCGTGGGCTCGCGTCTGCCACTGCTTGAATGTCTTCGCTACCCCGATCGACGCGTGCAGTATCGTGCGGCGCTCGTGCTGGCGAACGCGCTTCCCAAGCAGAGCTTCCCCGGTGATGATGCCGTGGTGCCTCTTCTCGGTTCGGCCGTTCGTGACAGTGGCGCGATGTTCGGCATCGTGGTCGCCAGCAACGACGAAGATCGCAGGACCTACGGCAGCGACCTCCAGGCCATGGGCTTCACCGTCCTCGATGGTGGGGACAGCTACGACACGGTCCGGACACAGCTCGGCCGCTCGGTCGGTCTCGACCTCGTGGTGGTTCGTGGCGACTCCGCCCTGATCCGCGAGACGGTCAAAGGGCTTCGAAACGACAACCTCTCCGCGGCGGTTCCCGTGATCGCTTGCACCAACGCCGCCGACGAAATGGATCTGGGCAACGACTTCTCCGGAGATCGAGCCACCATGGTGTGGACTGCAGGAGGAGACCAGCAGGCATTCATGAACGCGGCCACCGCGCTGCTCAAGCGCACCGGTGGTGCAAGCATGGACGAGGGCGAAGCGCTCGAGTTCAGCCTCGCCTCGCTCGATGCGCTCGCTCGCGTCGCGGCCAGCGACTCGACCGTGCTGGAAGTGGCCTCCGCCCGAACCGCATTGCTCGAGGCGCTTGCCAACGGTGATGGACACATGCATCTGCTCGTCGCCGACGTGCTGTCGATGATCCCCGGAAGCGATGCCCAGCAGGCTCTGATCGATTCGGCGCTCGCCGCGTCCGACGAAATGGAACAGATCGACATGCTCGACCTCGTCGCAGCGTCCGCTCGACGATTCGGAAACCAGGCCGCCTCCCGGCAGGTTTCGGCGCTGCAGGACATGATCCGTTCCTCGAAGGGTGACGTGGCCGATGCCGCCGGGCGCGCCTTCGGCGCACTCAACGTCGGTCCTCGCCAGGCAGTCGAGTTGATTCTCAAGTGACCCGACGGGGTTCGCCCCGTCATCTGACGTGCCGCCATAGCTCAGCTGGTAGAGCGAAGCTTTCGTAAAGCTTAGGTCGCCGGTTCGAATCCGGCTGGTGGCTCTTCTTCATCGCCGTCGCTTCCGCTCGCGGACGACGGCGATGTGTCGTTTCGGGCTCGGCACTCTTCACGGCACTCAAATGAAACACCCCCGCCATGTCTGGCAGGGGTGTTCTTCGGTCTGATCTGGTGTGCCCTGCATGTCAGAGTCACACGCTCATTGCTGAACCTCGCCTGCGGCGAGACTCAGTTGGTACGTCGACGACGTGTGGCGAGTCCGCCAAGGCCGAGGAGTGCCAGTGCGCCGGGTGCGGGAACCGTCCAGGAGCCTGATCCGAACTGGACCTGGCTCGTCGTGGCATCTGCCTTCCAACCGGTGGAGGCTGAGAAGTTGAAAAAACCGACGTCTGACGTCGCCATCACGAAGTGACCGAGGTGAATCTTGTCACCTGATTGCACGTTGTCGGGATTGCCGTTGTACCAGCCGGCGTTTTCTGGGATGTAGGCACCGAGTCCGTTGCCGTTGTTAAGAAAGTTCGGGTCGAGGGCGGTGCTGTTGCCGGCACCAATCGACGAGTACCCTGCAGTGACGTAGGAGTCGAACAGCGAATTCAAGCCGGCGACATCGGCGCTCTGACTGGGAAGCCAGCTGCCCTCGCCCTCGGAGAGCGTGCCGAAGTCGAGGTGAAGGAAGCCGCCGTTGGCGATACCGTCACCGTTGACCACGTTGCTGTTGTAGATGTTGAGGAACACGTTGCCAGCATCCGAGAAGTTGGCATACATGTCGATGGCGCTCACGCCGCTACCAAGGTCCGTGACTTCTCCGGTGAAGTCGACAAAATCGGCTGACGCCGTGGCTGCAAGACATGCAGTCACACCGACAGCAACAAGTGCTTTACGTTTCATTTCTGTATCTCTCTTTTGGGGCGGTGAAGCCCCGTTCTCTCTTGTATCTCTTGGGTCATGAACAACATGGATTCGAGGGAGAACCCATTGGTGGATCATGGGTTCGAGGGAGAACCCATACGGCGGTTGCCGATTTCCATTTTTAACCTGTCACCACCCGCATCGCAAGGAGAATCTACTTTCAACTCCTCAGCGAGCTCACAGGAGTGTTTTTTTGCCTTCCGGGAGTCTCAAGGCGGTAGGCTGGCGGCATGAGAATCAGTGGATGCAACCAGATCTCCCTCGCGCAATGGTCTCTTCATCGAATGATCGGGGAAGGGCGGCTGGATCCTTTCGAGTTTCCCGGGATGGCTCGCTCGACCTTCGGGCTCGATGCGGTCGAATACGTCAACAGTTTCTACCGTCCGGTCGAGCGTGATGAAGGCTACTTCAAACGTCTCCGTGCACGCTGCGATGATCTCGACGTCAGCAGCCTGTTGATCATGTGTGATGGTGAAGGTGCCTTGGGCGATCCTGATCCCGCCGGTCGCCGAAGGGCGATCGAGAATCATCGCAAATGGTTGGTCGCGGCGAAGATCCTCGGCTGTCGTTCGATCCGGGTGAATGCTCGTTCCGAGGGGTCGTACGAGATCCAGCTCGGGCGCGCCGCGGAAGGGCTTGCCGGTCTCGGAGAGCTGGCGGAGACCTTCGGCCTGAATGTTCTGGTTGAAAACCACGGTGGGCTGAGTTCCAACGGTGCCTGGCTGGCGGAGGTGATGCGCCGGGTCGGCCGTCGTAACGTCGGGACTCTTCCGGATTTCGGCAACTTTCAGGTCTCAGAAGGGCAGTGGTACGACCGGTACCGTGGGGTCGCGGAGTTGATGCCCTGGGCCAAGGCGGTCAGTGCCAAGAGTCACGCCTTCGGGCCGGATGGTGAGGAGACCTCGACGGATTTCGGCACCATGATGACGCTCGTCCGGGACGCCGGCTACCTTGGGTACGTCGGCATCGAATGGGAGGGTGGGGGCTGCTCCGAGGTCGAGGGCATCTTGAAGACCAAGTTTCTTCTCGAGCGATGCGGGTGTCTGGCCAGGGCATGATCGGGCCATGATCGTCCTTTTTGAATAGTGTTCAAGTCATCGAAGGCGTTCAGCCGAATCAAGTGTCGGAGCCGTGGATTGCCCCAAGCAAGAGAAGAAACGAACGCTGCACGACACTTCCGTGCCAATCTCGTCTGGATCACCGCATTGCTGGTGATCTGGGCGTTCGTTTCATTCGGGTGCGGCATTCTCTTCGCCCCCTGGCTCAACCAGTTCATGCTGCCCGGTACCCAGTATCCCCTCGGATTCTGGTTCGCCCAGCAGGGTTCGATCTATGTCTTCGTCATTCTCATCGTGGTCTACGTCATCGCGATGAATCGCCTTGATCGTCGCTTCGGCGTCGAGGAGACCGAGTGATGGACGTTCAAGCCTGGACATTTCTCATCGTCGGTGTGACGTTCGCCCTCTACATCGGGATCGCCATCGCCACCCGTGCCCGCTCGACGGGTGAGTTCTACGTCGCCGGCAAGGGCGTCTCGCCTCTGGCCAACGGCATGGCGACCGCCGCCGACTGGATGAGCGCCGCGAGCTTCATCTCGATGGCCGGCATCATCGCCTTCGCCGGCATGGACGGCTCGGTCTACCTGATGGGCTGGACCGGTGGGTACGTCCTGCTGGCCTTGTTGCTCGCGCCCTACCTGCGCAAGTTCGGCAAGTTCACCGTCCCTGACTTCATGGGTGATCGGTACTACTCGCAGATCGCGCGGATCGTCTCGGTGGTCTGTGCCATCTTCATCTCCTTCACCTACATCGCAGGGCAGATGCGCGGCGTCGGCGTGGTCTTCAGTCGTTTCCTCGAGGTCGACATCAACCTCGGGGTCATGATCGGCATGGGCCTGGTCTTCTTCTACGCGGTCCTCGGCGGCATGAAGGGGATCACCTACACCCAGGTCGCCCAGTACTGCATTCTGATCTTCGCCTACACCATCCCGGCATTCTTTCTCGCCTTCATGGTGACCGGCAATCCGATCCCGCAGGTCGCGCTCGGAGGCACCGACGCCGACGGCGTGGGACTGCTCGCCAAACTCGACGGCATGCTCGGCGATCTCGGCTTCAAGTCCTACACCGACTACCACAAGAGTCCGCTCGACATCGTCTGCATCACCGGGGCATTGATGCTCGGCACCGCCGGTCTGCCCCATGTGATCATCCGTTTCTTCACCGTCAAACGGGTGAAGGACGCACGCAGTTCCGCCGGCTGGGCGCTGCTCTTCATCGCGATTCTCTACACGACCGCACCCGCGATCGCGGTCTTCGCCCGCACCAACATGCTGGCGACCGTCCCAAGCGTTTCCTACGCCGAGGCGCCCAAGTGGGTCTCGACCTGGGAGGACACCGGCCTGATCGCCTGGCGCGATCGCAATGACGATGGTGTCATCCAGCATGGTCCCGGTGCCGCCTTCGGTGGCAAGAAGCCGGTCTTCTTCGATGAAGAGACTCGTGGCAAGCACGGTGAACGTCTGCTGAAGAACGGTGAGGTCGAAGGTACCGGCAACGAGCTCTACGTCGACCGCGACATCATGGTCCTGGCCAATCCCGAGATCTCGGGTCTGCCCGACTGGGTGATCGCACTGGTCGCCGCGGGTGGGCTTGCCGCTGCGCTGTCGACCGCTGCGGGGCTTCTCATGGTCATCTCCTCCGCGGTCAGTCATGACCTGGTCAAGCGGGTCATCCGTCCATCGATCAGCGAACGATCCGAACTTCGAGTCGCCCGAATCGCCGCCGCCGTGGCCGTGGTCTGTGCGGGACTTCTTGGAATCTGGCCGCCTGATTACGTGGCCGCAGTGGTGGCGTTCGCCTTCGGCCTGGCCGCGAGCAGTTTCTTCCCCGCGATCTTCCTCGGGATCTTCTGGAAACGATTCAACATGCCCGGCGCCGTCATCGGCATGCTGTGCGGCATCGGCTTCACCACCTGGTACATCCTTGAGTTCAAGTTCCTCGGTGGCACCAGCGAAGGCTGGTGGTGGGGGATCTCACCCGAAGGCATCGGTTCGATCGGCATGCTCTTGAACTTCGCGGTCGCGATACCCATCGCATTGATGACCGCACCACCTCCGGCCGAGGTCCAGCGCATGGTGGAAGACATCCGGATCCCCGGTTCCAGCTGAGAAAGTCGCCTACCAGGTGGCTGCTTCACCCAGGTCGGTCGGATCGAGCTCGAAATGTTCGAACTCGAAGGCGGGGGAGACCGTGCATCCGACCAACGTCCAGTCACCAAGGCTTCGTGCCGATTGCCATGCTCCGGGTGGAACGATGTGCTGAGGCGCCTGTCCCTGCGTCAGCTCGGAGCCGAGCACGTGGCGGTTCTCTTCGATCATGAGTTCGAGTGGTGCGCCGGCGTAGTGGTGCCAGATCTCCGCGGCATCGACGCGGTGTCTTCGCGACCGCTCTCCCGCCTGAAGCAGAAAGTAGATCGCGGTGCCGTGCCCTCGGGTGCCGTCTTCGCGTTGGTCCCGCCAGGTCTCCCGGTAGTGACCGCCCTCGGGATGTGGGGCGAGCTGGAGCTTTCGAATGATGTCTTCTGAATTCATGGTTCAACAGGTATACTGCACCGATGTCTTCAGCACACCTTTCCAACCTCAGTTCCAATGATCAGGATCTCGCCGATCGACGCACCGCCATTCTCGTGACCGGTGCCGGAGGCGAGATGGGGCATGGGCTCATCCATGCTCTGGCCGACCGTGATCCGGAGTGTGCGATCGTGGGCCTCGACCTGCGACCCACCGAAGACTCGATCGGGGCGCTCTGCACCGAGACTCTGACCGGTGACATCCGTGACACCGAAATGCTCGAAGACCTTGCCAGCCGGTACCACTTCGGTCATGTCTTTCACCTGGCGGCGATGTTGTCCTCCAATGCGGAGCGTGCACCTCTGCTCGCCTACGAGGTCAACGTCGGCGGAACCATGAATCTCCTCAGACTTGCGATCGCCGAACGAGACCGCACCGGCCAGCTGCCGGTGGTCGTGCTCCCCTCGACCATCGCCGTCTACGGCCTGTCTTCGCTCGCCGCGAAGACGGTCGCAGGCACCATCACGGAAGATGAGTTTCTCGAGCCGCGCACCATGTACGGCTGCAACAAGCTCGCGGCGGAACACCTCGGACGCTACTTCAACGACCACCACGGCCAGTTCGAGAGCGAGACGCCCGGCTCCCTGGATTTCAGATCGATTCGATTTCCCGGAATCATTTCGGCGGAGACCCTGCCCAGCGGGGGCACCACCGACTACGGACCGGAGATGCTGCATGCGGCGGCTCGCGGTGAGGCCTACACCTGCTTCGTTCGCGCGGACTCGCAGCTCCCCTTCATGACGATGCCGGAAGCCGTTCGAGCCATTCTCGAACTGACCGACGCGCCTCGAAGTTCACTTTCCCGGGCGTCCTACAACGTGCGAAGTTTCGCCCCGACCGCCGCCGAGCTGGCCGACTCGATTCGAACGCGTTTCACCGATCTCGACGTCACCTTCGAGCCGACGCCCGGCCGCCAGTTGATCGTCGATGGCTGGCCCGCCGATGTGGATGATGCCGCCGCCCGCTGCGATTGGGGCTGGGCGCCGACCCACACGCTCGACTCCGCGCTTGACGAGTATCTGATCCCCGGACTGAAGGCTCACTACGGACTTGAATGATCCGTGCGTCGCACGGACGCTTCTCGTTTCAAAAAAGGTGGACGACGATGGCAAAGACCTTGAGGTGCATGCGCCTCTACGCTGATTCTGATGGTGAAAGCCATTTCGGAGACATCGAGTTCGAGATGACCCCGGTTGAATTCGCACCTCCCGCGCCGGCTCTCGATGTTTCAGAATCGATCGGGACGAAGGCTCTTTCCTGGATGCGATTCCCCGAAGGCTGGCACAACAGTGCGCATGTCTCACCTCGCAGACAGGTCTTTCTCGTCCTGTCCGGTGAGATCGAGGTCTGGACGAGCACCGGAGACACCAGGACCTTCAAGCCAGGCGACCATCTGGTGGGAGAAGACACGACTGGCAAAGGGCATGGAGCAAGAGCTCTGAACGGCGAGGTTCTGGCCGTCATGATTTCCCTCGAATAGTCGGCGTCTCGAAATCGTCATGGTCTCACCCGACCTTGGCCGCCCGAAGGCCGAAATTCGCGATGGTTCTCTCTCGGCAGGATGGCAATGGGGGGGGGCTCGTGGCTACCATGCTCACCATGAGCACCATGACAGGACCAGATTTCGGCGCCCGCACCACGGCGATCCTCGACCACCTCGACCAGTCCCGGCAGTTGAAGAGCCTGCAGATGATCGAAGGCCCCATGGGTCCGAGCATCACCTTGCGTGAACACGGGGAGGTCGCCTGCTTCTGCTCCAACAACTATCTGGGTCTCGCCAACGATCCCCAGGTCGTCGAAGCCGGCATCGAAGGCCTGCGTCGTTACGGCGCCGGTACCGCCAGCGTCCGGTTCATCTGCGGCACCTTCGCCTGCCATGAAACGCTTGAAGCTCGCATCGCCGCCCTGCATGATCAGGAAGCGTCCTACACCTTCACCAGTTGCTGGAACGCCAACGAGGCGATCTTTCCGACCTTGTGCGAGCCGGGTGACCTGCTGCTCTCGGACGCCTTGAATCATGCCTCGATCATCGATGGTGTCCGGCTTGCCGCGGTCATCAAGAAGGGGCTTCATAAAGGCGTCTATCCGCACAACGATCTCGTCGCGCTTCGGGCGAAGCTTGAAGCGGCCCGTGCCAATCCCGACATCACCGGTCAGATCTGGGTGGTGACCGACGGCGTCTTCTCGATGGAAGGCGACATCGCCGATCTTCCGGGGCTTCGCGCCGTCTGCAACGACTTCGATGCCAAGTTGATCGTCGACGATTCGCACGGAACCGGCGTGATGGGCAAGACCGGCCGCGGCACCCACGAACACTGGGGCATGGCTGGCAGCGAGATCGATCTCTTCACCAGCACCCTGGGCAAGGCGCTCGGTGGTGGGGCCGGTGGCTACATGGCCGGCTCTCGAGAGATGATCGATCTGATGATTCAGCGCGGACGCCCGACCTTGTTTTCAAACGCTCTCCCATCAACCGTGGCGTGCAGTGCGGACAAGGCGATCGAATTGCTGATGAACGAGCCTGAGCGAGTGGCTCGCCTCAGGCGCAACGTCGAGGTTGCCAGAGAAGGCATTCGGGCCGTTGGTTTCGAGGTTCTGGAAAGTTCGACCGCGATCTGTCCCATCATCGTTCACGACACGGCCAAAGCGATCGCCATGAGTCAGCGGCTGCTCGAACTGGGTGTTTTCGTCATCGGCTTCGGGTTTCCAGTGGTTCCCGAGGGAGAGGCTCGCTTGAGAGTGCAGATCTCGGCGGCCCACGAAGAAAGCCATCTCGAGGCTCTGATTTCCGGCCTCACAGAGCTCAAGAAGGAATTTTCCTGAGCCCCCAGCCTCCGTCGAGGGGCCTCCACGGGGATACTTTGATCAGAAGAATTGCTTTTTTTCGAATACCAGCTGTTTCCTCGGTCTCGTTTGGTTCTAGTTTGAACTCGTAGACATTCGGATTTGGGTGGTTTTCGTGGCCGATTTGGCGCGGGAAAATAAAAGAGCCGGGGGGCTCCTTATTTTCAGAAAAAAACCATATTGCGCGATGACGTTGCCCCAAGCCCACGTATGAGATATTGTTACCAATGTGTACCAGGGGGGTAACACGCAGGTTTTCTGCCCATCTCCACGACCGGGAAAAAGCTCTCGATGCCAAATACGAAGAACCGTCGTCCTTTCGCCTGTTTCAACCGCGCCAGCGTTACGCTTGTCGCGGGTCTAGGCCTTGCTGCTGCCTCACTTGCGCTTGCGCACGACGGGCATGACATGGCCAGCAGGCCAGTGGGCAAGACCGATAAAGCCTCCAAACCGACGAGCCCTGTCATGGGTACGGTCGGGGCTCAGCGAGATGGCGCGCAGCCATCGCAGCCCGATGCCAACCTGGATGCCAACCCTGGTGCGAACCCTGGTGCGAACCCTGGTGCGAACAAGGGACGCATCGTCATCGGAACTCCCGACGACCGCTCCCCCGGCAAGCCTGTGGTCGACAGCCCGTTCCTTAAAGCACCTCAGGTCCTGAATCTCGCCGATGAAACGACCGCTTTCCAAGTCAACCCCGTCACTGGCATGGGAATGATCTTCTCCCCGTCCGGGACACCACTTCTTGTTCAGCTTCAGCCTGCAGAAGAGACCCTTGGCTGGTCCGGACAGATTCTTGGTGAAGACCTCTCCAGCGTTCTGATCCTTCCCACGAAGTGGGGGGTCACGGCTCAGGTTCAGTCACAGACACATGGCGCCTTCAGAATTCTGCCTGACGGCATGGGTGGCTCCAACATCACGGCGACCAACCCCGAAAACATCGGACTCTGCAAGATTCTGTTTTCAGACGATGAAGACGATTTCTTTCCTCGAACTGCCGGCATGCTTGCGGGTGGTGGTGCCGGCGAGTGTTACATCGACACCGAAGACACGGTCAACGACGACCCACCGGCCCCTGAAGGCACGTCCTTCTTCGTGCGCCGTATCGACGAGAACTGCGGTTCCCAGTCATTCGTCGAAGCTGGAACCATCGACCTGGTCGATGAAACAGTCCGCACCAACGACATCAACTGCAACAACGATCCCGGTACCACGAACCCTCCGTTCGACATGATCGTCGACATCCTCGTCGGCTACTCGGGTGACACGCTTGCGGCTGCCGGCTCCGTCGACGTGATTCTCGCCGCGTCCGCACTCGATTTCGCGTACATGAACTTCTGTCTCTTCAACTCGGAAATGCGTTTCCGAGTTCGCTGTGTCGGTGTCGAGCCCGGTGTCGGCTACGCGAACGATGGAACGATCGGTCTGTACGAAGGCAGCGGCAACCCGGAACGCGATCTTGACTTCCTCAAGAACAGCAGGGACTTCTATCGCCGCGGGCTTGAAAACATCATGATCGATCTTCGCGATGAACGTGGCGCCGACCTCGTCTGTTGCTATGTCGCGAACAACAGCACCTCAACTGGCGGCATCGCCGGGCCGCTTCCCGGCATGGGCAATGGTGGCATCTACCAGGCTGATCCCTTCAACCCAGCGGCCATCCTGACCTGGGCTGGCGCCGGCGGTGGGACCTTCGCCCATGAAATGGGTCACCTTCTTGGTGCTCAGCACGCCACGGAGTCTTCGACGATCGAAGGCACCGACGCCGAGGACTGTCCTCCCGAGGAAACCTTTGGAACTCCCTACAGCAATGTCGACGAAGACACTGGTTTGTCTCTGGCGTGCGCCGATGCGGCAACCGCAGGCCCTCCTTGTCAGACCCCGAACTACCCACTTGAATACAACTGGGGCTATCGAAACTGGATCGACGAGGCCAATGGTCTTGGCTTCCGAACCGTCATGGCCTACGAGGCCGACGACATCACGCTGATTTCGATTCCCTTCTATTCAAACCCGGAGGTCCCCATCTTCGGCGTCGACACTGATGGCAATGTTGGTTCAGTCGCCTGTCTCTGTTGCGAACAGGGTGGTGACACCGCGGCCAACGCTTTGGTCATGCAGGAAAATGCGTTGAACACGGTCTCCGGACTTCCTTCATTCACCGATGAGAACACTGGTGGTAACGGGACTAACCACTGGCCATCCGCCTTTGCGTCGTATCCTCCCAACTTCGGTGATTCCCGGTACACCAATCCCTTTGACCAATGGCACTTCAGCTTCCCCAACCAGGCGGGTGTCGCTCAGTACCGTTGCCGTAAGATCCCGTACGACTGCAACCAGAACGGCTATCTCGACACGCTCGAGTTCGATGGTGTCGCACCCAACGGAAACGCCGATGGCCTGACCGATGTCGACAATGACCGCGTGCCCGATGGCTGCTTCCCCCGTGAATGCTTCGAAGCCAAGAGTCTTCTCAACCCCACGCTAAACGCAATCACGACGTTCCTGCCTCAGGTTTCTGAAGATCTCAGCGATCCTTCACGACTCTTCGGCAATGGTGGCACGCTCGTGGATAATGGGATCTACGAATCAGACCTTCGCCAAGTCCCCGGTCGAAATGACCTCGACGACATCTACTGGGCCTATGAGGCCTCGGAACTTCGAATCGACGGTCTGGTTCACCCTCAATTCACCGATCTCACGATCGAACTGGTCCGCGAGGACGTGTACGGAGACGAAGAGATCTGGACAGTGCTCGACTGTTCCGGTCTGACGGGCCAGAGTGGTGCTTCGAGCACCCTCGCCGGTTCCTACGTGTTCGCTCTCAGTGGGCGTCCCAATTCGATCGAAGAGTATCCCGCCGCCACGACACTCAGTGAGCGTGAACTCTGTGCCGTCGCCTCGAGTGGTGAATACGGCAACTTGATTCCCGGTGGAATCTACCGGCCCTCGAATGATCTGATCGATTTCGAATCCATTCCGTTCAATGACCGTTGGCTCCTGCGCGTCACGGATTCGACCTCTGGTGCTTCCGGATTCTTTTCCGGCTGGTCCCTGAAGATGAAGGTTCTCCCTTACCTCGAAGACTGCAATTCAGACGGTTCACCCGACACCTGTGTCGATGCGTTCACCTTCGACTCGGACTGCAATTTGAACGGGAAAGCGGACAGCTGCGAAATCGTGTCCAACCCATTGTCCGACTGTGACCTGAACGGCGTCCTCGACGACTGCGAAGACACGTCATTCCTCCTCGACTTTGGTGGCGGACTCTGGGATGCCAATGGCAGTGGTGCCATCGACTTCCCAGGTGATGCCGACTACATCGTCGACACGCTCGGCTGTGCTGATTTCAACCCCGCGGATGTTTGTACGCCGAACTGTCGGCCCGACCTCTGCGACATCATCGCGAACCCCGCTTTCGATGCGAATCAGAACTTCATCCTCGACTGCATTGAAGGCCCCTCGGCCGCATGCGCCGCTCGTCTCTATGACTCGGCTGTCCGTGGTACCAGCGGTGGAGGACTCGTCCTCTCCGATCTGGCCATCACGGAAAGCACGATCGTGATCTCGAGTGAAGAGGACGATGGCACGGACACCCCCGTCATCGACGGTGCCACCGTGCTTGGTACGGTCTTTGTCAGACTTCACGATCTCGAACACGCCCGTCTCTCGGATCTCCAGATCACTCTCGTCCACCAGAGTGCCTCGGGTACTCGTCTGTCGAACCTTCTGCTCTTCGACTGTGATGGTGATGGGTACTTCGCCGAAACCTCGGGAGGCGCCACGACCTACAGCTTCTCATCCGGCGGGTTGGAGACGCTGTGCGAGGCTGCCGAGCAGGGCGGTGTGATTCCAGAGGGTGATACAGTCTTCTATCTACCGGTCGAGGGTTCCTTCAGCAGCCACATCGGTGCGGCCGCTGCCGGTACCTGGACCATCCAGATCTTCGATGGCGTCTTCGGTGAACAGGGAAGCCTCGGCTCCTGGGACCTGCAGTTCGTCCACCGTCCTCCGGACTTCGACAACAACGGAACGCCCGACGTCTGCGAGTAAGTTTCGCAGCTCGAATGACCATCAATTCACAGGGCGTCGGCATCAGCCGGCGCCCTGTTTCATGTTCCAGTCCTGCCGTGTTCAGTCATGCTGAGTGATGGCGAGTGCGGGTGCGGGGCGTCATTCGAACACGAGATGCGCCGATCGGACCAGACGCTCGACGTTTCGCGGGCCCTTGGTCCTGTGGAAGCGGCATGTGGCAGGGCCGGATCGTGGCACATGGTTTCGAACCGTGCCGGATATCCGCCGTGGGTCTTGAGCGCTCAGGCAAGCCTCGATCTTTCAGGATCGAGCGAGCAGAGATCTCGCAATCGTTCCTGAGTGCCATTCCACAGTGTGATCCGTCCGACGGTCCTGCGAAGGCTGCGAAGAAACAGTCGAATCAACACTCTCGGCAGAGACCTGGCGGGCCAGATGATGTCCGTGCATCGTGACTGGTTCAGGTCGGCGACCGTCTGAGAGTTGCCGTCGTTGATCCAGTCGTCATGTCGGTCGATGAACTCTGAGACTTCCGCACGAAAACGTGTCACGTCCAGAGGCGTCCAATCCTTCCGGTGATCGAGCGCGTCCAGTTCGAGTGATGGCTCTTCGAGCGTCCGTTGCAACGCTTCGCTCAACGTGGTCTCTTCGTGGCATCGATTCCGCCTGATGACAACTTCAGTTGATCCCTCAGCTGATCTCGAGAGAGGGCCTCGACGCACCATCCGACAGCGATGCGATCGAGATTCGGTTCGCCAGGTTCGTCGCCAGCGCATCCAGGGCCTCTGCGAGAGCGGGGTTCTCCGAGAAGTTTCGGTCCGGTCTGCCTTCGTCCAGATTCTTTCGAAGCTCGGGATGAATCGGCAGATTGCCCAGGAAGGGCAGGCCCATCGTGCGCGCCAGAATCTCAGCGCCACCCTTGCCGAAGAGGTCGTATTCCTTGCCATCGTCACCCGTGAAGGAGCTCATGTTCTCGATGACGCCCAGAATCTCCACGTCCAACTGCTGGAACATCCGTGCGGCGCGTCGAGCGTCGTCCTGAGCGACTCTCTGAGGCGTGCAGACGAGAACGGCTCCAGTCAAAGGCAGAAGCTGGGCAAGGGTCAGAGGGACGTCTCCGGTCCCTGGAGGGAGATCGACGAGCAGGTAGTCCAGTTCGCCCCAATCCGTCTGGAGAGCGAGCTGCTTGAAAGCGCCATGGGCCATCGGGCCACGCCAGATCAACGCCTTGTCGGGGTCGACCAGTTTGCCGATCGAGATCGATTTGATCCCGAATGCCTCGAAGGGCACCATCGTGGTGCCTTTGACCTGGGGCACGGCATCGTCAAGCCCCAGCATGGTGGGAATCGAAGGGCCGTAGATGTCGCCGTCGAGCAGGCCGACTCGTGCTCCGGCTCGGGCGAGTCCCAGTGCGAGAGAGACGGTCGCCGTTGATTTGCCCACGCCGCCCTTGCCCGCGCCCACGGCGATCACGTGCTTGACGCCCGGCAGAGGGTTTGATTCATCCACGGGTTCCGCAGGCGGTGGGGCGCTCGGAGATTGTGCGGACAGACTGACTTTTCGGGCGAAGACGACTTCGATGCCGCCCAGAGTCGTTCCGGCCATCTGGGCGGCGGAACCGACCGCTTCCTTGATGACTCGGTCGAGTGCATCTCGCTTGTCCTGTGGTTCATCGGTGCCGACCGAGACGGTGATCTCGGCCTGTCCATCCATCAGCTTGATCTGCTCGATCAGGCCCAGGGTGACGATGCTCTTGTCGAGCTCGGGGTCGACCACCGCTTCGAGCGCGGCTCGAATGCTTGATTCATTGAATGTCATCGTTTCTCTGTCCGTTCCCTGGTCGTGTTCAGGAGCCGCCGAAGACCAGAACATCATCGTACTCTTCGATGACCTTCGGGTTGAAGTAGTTGGACTGAAACAGATTCAAGACTTCCGCGCCGACACTTCCCGGCCCATCGATTCTGGAAGCGAACACGTTGTCTTCGCCTGCGCTCCACACCACGACCGCGCCTCTGGCGGATCCGGCCAGCGCGCTCTGGGCGCTGGCATCGCTCGAATCCCAGATGCCGATGGTCGGGGATCTGATGATCTGTGAGATGGTGCCGGGGTAATTGGGAATACCTGAATTCGGTCCATCAGGGTGGACCAGACTCAGTGATCCCTGCAGACCGCCTCGATCGCCCAGGATCTTGTATCCGGTGACGGTCGAAAACATCTCTTCCGAGAACTGAGGGCGGTAGCTGGTGCCCGAGATCGGGAGCACCAGAGGGCCCGTCTTTCTGATCTGGCGGGCGTAGGCGATTGGTGCACCCCAGGCGTCGACGACTGCTGGAATGGCCTGATCCAGGCTCACGGTCGCTCCGCCGAGATCGATGCTGCCCTCCGGTTGAAGAACGTCGTTGCCGGTGCTGCTGAGGTCCAGGCGAAGTTCGGTGTCCTTGGGGTTGTAGAAGGGCGGAAACTGCTTCCCGCGAAGAATCGGGCCGCGTCCGACGAGGTCCGTTCTGAAGGCCACGTCGCCCACGCCGGGGAAGTTGATGACTTCCGCGCCGTTGCTGAAGTCATTCCAGGCCTCCGGAGTCACGTCGATCTCGCGCATGCCGCCGCCCATGAGGTGCAGGATCGCATTCTGCGTGCTGGTGATGACCGGCTTCGTGGCCAGGTCGTCGTCGGGCACGAGGCCCGGATAGAACCCGAATTCCTGTTGAAACGCTTCGCATGCCTTGACGAATTCATTCATCGTCGTTCGAGTCTTCGTCTGGCGGGCCTTGGAGCTGGCGCGTCCGATGGCCGGCAGCAGAAGTCCGATCAGAACCACGATGATCCCGATCACGACGAGCAGTTCGGTCAGGGTGAACCCGAGACGAAAGTGGCGGGTGTTCGAGGGTGACGACATGGGTGTGGTGTTCATCGTTGAGGGGTGCTCGGTATTCGGTGCAGTGTTCATGAAGATCGATGTCCCGGAAAACGTTTGGTCCTGTCCAAGCCAAGTTGGACGAAGGCGGAGTCATGTGTCGTGACGCATGGCCCAAAAAATGGGATGGCGCGCCGAGGCCGTCTCGCCACGCTCATCCGCGACCTCTAAAGGATACGTGGAAACCGCCTCGGTTTGTTCCAACTCATTCAGAGACCGAGTGGAATTGCGTGACTCTCATGTGATCAGAATCCGCCTTGGATCGATCTGAGCCCTTTGCGGGACGCGATCGCGACCGAAGTCGACGAATTCGTGCTCCTTGCCGCGGGCTCATCGACCATTGGTGATTCAACTCGGCATGACGCTGCAAATCTGGTCTCCAACGCGTCATGAATGGACTCCGAGAGACCTCTGTCCTGTGGTCGATAATGACATGCTTGAATCGACGTTTCTCGTGTTGCATGCACGAAAAAAAGATCTCACGAGTGATCATGCACTCTTCGATCAAATTTTGATCGTTCGTTCAAGAGACGACTGATAGTGTTCATGAACCCTAAACACCCTTCGTCGAAAGGCGTTATGCCCTCATGATGACTCGGAGCCTTCGTCAAGGCCCTTCCATTTCGCAGCTCACTGGTCTCTGGATTCCTTCATCATGAATGAAGGCAGGCCTATCCCTTCGCTGTCCGAGCTGATGACGTGGCTTCAGAACCGCGTGTCCGCCTTGGTCGAACGAAAGCCCGCAGAGGTCCCCTCTGATGAGGATTTTCATGCTCTGGGCCTGGATTCGGTTGGGTATCTCAACCTCGCCATCTCCATCGAGGAAGAGTGGGATGTTCCAATCACGGCGATGGAGATCTTCCTCCACTCGAATGTGGAACTTCTTGCTGAGTTCCTGATCAGCGCCTGGCCCCAGATGAAAAACCGCACGCGGCAGCTTCCAAAAGGGGCCGCCGAGTGCACGCTCGTGAATGAGGGGGCTGATTTGCCGCCTCTTTTCTGGTTGAACGGATACGAGTTTCTTGAACTGTTCGCCCCTCACATCCCGGCCGAGAGACCGGTCTACTACCTCCATCATCAAGGCACCGATGGTCGACCGGCTCGACACCGTACGATTGCCGCGATGACCGAGTACTACCTGGAGATGATTCTTCACGTGGAGCCGGATGGCCCGTACTGCATCGGGGGGTATTCGATCGGGGGAACTCTGGCCTATGAACTCGCCAACCGGCTGATCGCCATGGGAAAGAACGTCGAGCTCCTCATGCTGCTCTCGCCCGCGGGCGATCCCCGGTGGTTGCGGGAGTCGCTCTTGCGCTCGCAACGAATGCAGCCGGTCCCGCGCGGCGCTCTTCAACGAATGCTGCACCTGGCTCGCAAGCGCCTTGGGATGTATTCAAGGCGAGTCTCCAACAAGGTGCTTCAAGTGAAGGAACGGGTTCAGTGTTCCCGATATTTCCTGACGCGGCGTCCACTGCCTTCTCGGCTCATCTGGACCCACATGCAGCCCATCTACGCGCGCGCACTCAAGCAGTACACGTTGTCTCGATATCCGGGTGACACCATCATCGTGTACGAGAGCATGCGATCTGTTCAGGAATGGATCGATAGCGTGGA
Organism: uncultured Phycisphaerales bacterium; assembly: GCA_949373145.1. Taxonomy (GTDB): domain Bacteria; phylum Planctomycetota; class Phycisphaerae; order Phycisphaerales; family SM1A02; genus UBA8087. The sequence goes on along the minus strand of CASICI010000005.1, from coordinate 19,324 downwards.
TGGCACGTGTCACGTGCTTTCGCCCGTTCCAATCAAGCACATGGATTTTCTCGAAGAGGCCTACGCGCACTTGTGGCTGGAAGAGTTCGTGTCCCCACTGTGTACGGGGTCTGGGTTGGCGGTCGGAGTTGGCGAACAAGACGAAGTCGAAGCGATGCCGGGCACTGGCGAGGTGGTGTCAGGTGGGGTGGGGACGGGTTGACCCGTGAGTTCGAGCGGCGCCTGTGTGTCAGGTGGGCCGAGTGTTGTATGGACCTAGGACGAGTTACAGAAAGATCAAGCAGGGCAGTTCATTGAGTACGAAAGACATTGCGATTGTGGGCATGGCGTTACGGGTTCCGGGTGCAACGAGTCTCGACGAATTCTGGGACACTGTGACGAGCGGACGAGACTGCCTGACGCGCCCCGACAAGGGAGCTCAGGAACGTGCCGGGCTTTCGGGACGCAATATCAATGATCCGGACCACGTCCCGGCCAAGCCTCTGCTGGATGATTGCAAAAGCTTCGACGCGAGTTTCTTCGGAATTTCGGATATTCAGGCCAGGCTGATGGACCCGACCCATCGAATCTTCCTGGAGTGTGTCTGGGAGGCCATGGAGCACTCCGGCGTGGTGCCGGGCGATGTCCATGGCACCACAGGTGTCTTTGCGAGTGTCGAGAGCCACTATTTTGCCGCCCACCTCAAGTCCACCAAGGACGAAGATCCGGCGATCCGCGTCCCGAAGAGACTGGGTACGCTGATTGATTACTTCGCCTTGCGGGTTTCGCACGCTCTCGACTTGAAGGGGCCGAGCCTGACGGCGCTGGCGACCTGTTCGTCGTCACTCATGGCGGTGAATCTGGCTGCGCAAAGCCTGAGGCAGGGTAAATGTACGACCGCTCTCGCGGGAGGGGCACGAGTCGAGCTTCCAAGCTCGCCCGCCTACAAGAAGGGCGTGGAGGGAATGATCTCCACGACGGGTGTCATTCGTCCGTTCGATGCGGACGCCGACGGAACCATCTTCGGGGATGGTGCGGGCGTTCTGGTTCTCAAGCTTCTCGATGATGCGATCCGTGATGGGCACCCCATTCATGGAGTCATCCGCGGGACCGGCTTTTGCAATGATGGCGATCCGGAAGACAAGCTGAGCTTCATCGCGCCGACGCAGACTGGGCAGACCCGGGCGATTCGGGAAGCGTTGGGCGAGGCGGAAATCGATCCCTCCACCATTGGATTCGTGGAGTGTCATGGTACGGGGACCCTGCTTGGGGACCCCATTGAGATTCGTTCCATGCAAGAGGTCTACTCCGAGTCTTCGGAAACGAGGAACGCCTCCTGTGCGATCGGCTCGGTGAAGGGCAATGTCGGGCATCTGGGGCCCGCCTCCGGCGTGGTGGGTGTGATCAAGGCCTGCCTGGCCATGACCCGGAATGTCATCCCGCCCATGGCGAACTTTTCGAACCCGAATCCGGAAATCGATTGGGCGCAGTCGCCTTTCTATGTGCCGACCAAGGCAGTGGACTGGAAGCGCAACGGTCGACCGAAGAGGGCTGCTGTCTCCGCATTCGGCATGGGTGGTGCCAATGCGCATGTCGTGCTGGAAGAATACGTGGGTGACTCGGAGGAGGCGACTGCCGTGACCGGCAGTCAGGATCTGCTCGTGGTGTCCGCCAAGACCGAGGCGGCCCTGACGCGGCGCCTCAGTGATCTCGCGGCGTATTGTGAGGGCCATCCTGAGACGGCGGTCTCGGATCTCGCGTACACCCTGCAGGTCGGTCGGCAAGCGATGCCATTCCGGACCCAGTGCACCGTGGATTCAGGCACGCTGGAAGGCTGTGTGGATCAGCTCCGTACCCAGAAGCCCACCGGCACCCACGTGACATCAGGTCGTCCCGTCGTGTTCATGTTCCCGGGACAGGGGTCTCAGTCCGTGGGGATGGGGCAGGGGCTCTACGAGAACGAGAAGGTCTACCGGGAGATTTTTGATTATTGCTCGGACTTCCTCGTTCGTGAACTCGGCCTGGATCTGCGAGATTGCGTCTACCGCCGCGATGGTTCCTCGCTGGAGGATGCCGAGGCGCAGCTTGCGCAGACTGCGGTGGCTCAGCCCGCACTTTTCGTGGTCGAGTATGCACTGGCGAAGCAGTTTGAAGCGTGGGGTCTCAGACCGACGGCGATGCTCGGCCACTCGTTGGGTGAGCTCGTCGCCGCCTGCCTGGGCGGGATCTACTCGCTGGATGATGGCCTCAAGTTGGTCGCGATTCGAAGCCGTCTGATGCAGATGTGCGAGCCCGGATCGATGCTGGCGGTCTCCATGCCGCTCGATGAACTGAAGAACGTTCTCCCGGACGAACTTGATCTCGCGGCGATGAACAGCAACAAGCGAAATGTGGTGGCTGGACCCAGTGACGAAATCGAGAAGTTCGCGGCCTTCCTGAAGACTCGAAAGGTGAGCAGTCGGGAACTGGCCACCTCGCACGCGTTTCACTCGAGAATGCTCGATCCGACGGTGGATGAGTTCAGGCGACAGCTCGAGGGGTTCGAGTGTTCGCCGCCAAGCCAACTCGTGATATCGGGGGTGACCGGAAAACCCTTCACCGATCAGCAGGCCACGGATCCCGAGTACTGGATCGAACAGCGCCGGAAGCCGGTGCTGTTCTGTGACGCCTTGTCCCTTTTCCTGACCGACGAGAACCCGATCTTCCTCGAGGTGGGGCCGGGTCGGGCGCTCGGTGGTTTCGTCAATCAGAATGACAGCTCCCGTGACAATTTCTCGTCGCTGTACCGTCCGAAAGAGGATCTGGCGGCGAATGCTCATCGAAACGCACTGGAAACCCTGGGTCACGTCTGGGCGGCCGGAGGCGAGGTGGCGTGGCCCGATCGGAACTCGGGCCGAGCCGGTCGGCTTCTCGACATGCCGACCTATCCTTTCCAGCAGATTCATCACTGGGAGGATACGAGCCAGGCGGAGGAAGCCTCGGCGCATGCCTACCCGCTGAGCCTGTATGAAGCGGGTTGGGCGAAGGATGATCTGGAGGATCTGGAGGATCTGGAGGATGCGTCCATCGCTGTTTCTGAGAGGGCGTGGCTTGTCTTCGCGGATGACCAGGGCTTCTCCGATGAGATCGTCGAGCGAATCCGGCAGACCGATCAGAGTGTGACCGTGGTGCGGCCCGGCGAGACGTATCAGGATCTGGGCTCCGACGTCCATGAGATTGCGCCGCTGTCAAAGGATGATCTGGTCTCGGTTCTCTCCAAGGTGGACCTCGGAGAGGGCGACGGACGACTTCGGGTCCTTCACTTCTGGAATGTGGATGGGGATGATCGCCCCGAGACGGAGACCGAGGCGTATCAGCTCGGTCGTGAGCGGGGCTTTCACTCTCTGCTTGGATTGATTCAAGCCGCGCGCGAGACGCAGCTGATTGATCGGATGGACGTTCAGGTCTACGCGGACGGACTCTCTCAGGTCGATCCTCTGGAGGATGCGCTGTATCCTGAGAAAGGTCTTCTGCTCGGCCCGGTTCGCGTGAGTACCCAGGAAGTCTCCGGGCTGTCCATGCGCTGCGTGGACATTCCCGGGAAGGTCTACAAGTCCGGGGATGAGACGAGTCTCGATCACATCTGGAGAGAGGCGCAGGCCGACAGCGAAGGTGCGATCACCGCGCTTCGCCCAAAGGGTCGTTTCTCCGAGCACCTCTTCACTCTCCCCGAGGTCCCGCGCAGTCGCTCCCGTTTGCGGTACGGCGGAACGGTCCTGATCACGGGCGGTGTCGGCGGGCTTGGGCTCAAGGTGGCCGAGAATCTGTATCGATCGGTGAATGCTCGGCTCGTCTTGACGTCGCGCTGGGAGGCGCCGCCCAAGGAGGAATGGGGACGCTATCTCGAGGAGGATTCGAAACTCGGTCGGGCCATGCGCACCCTGCAACCCATGGTGGAAGCAGGGGCGGAAATCGAGATCATCCAGGCAGACGTTTCGTCTTCTGAGGACATGGCTCGTGTGATCGCCCAGGGTGAAGGTGCGTTGGGACCGATTCATGGCGTCGTGCACACCGCGGGAATCCTCGATGATGGACCCTCGCTTCAGAAGACCTACGAGAGCGCGGAGTCGGTTTTCATGGCCAAGGTGCAAAGCGCCTACGTGCTGGAGAACCTCTTTGCCGATCGGCCTCTTGACATCTTCGTTCACTTCTCGTCGCAGGCTTCGCTGCGGCCTTCTGCGGGACAGGTGGATTATTCCTCGGCCAATGCAGTGCTGGATCGACTGGCGATTCGTCGTGGGCAACGACATCAGGGTCTGAGTTGCGCGATGGGTTGGGGAGCCTGGCGCGACGCTGGGATGGCGTGGGACTACAAGACCGGCGACGTCAATCAGGCGTCTCTCTTCCGGAATGTCACGATGGAGGATCTGGAAGAAGAGACTCACACGGCGGAACACTGCCTTTTGGAGACGTATCGATACCTGCCCACGGGCGATGCCGTTTTTCAGGGCGCGCTGCGTCAAGGCGAGCATTGGATCACGGTGGAACACCTGATTGGTGGAAGCCCGGTGGTTTCGGCCACCACGGTGATTGAGATGTTTCGAGCCGGTTTCGTGGAGGCCTTTCAAGCCCATGATGCGGTTGAGATTTCGGATCTGGCATTCATCCGTAAATTTGCCGTCAATGATGTCACGAAGTACGAGATCCTCTACCTCCAACAGGAGGAGTACTTCAAGGTGGAGCTTCGCATCCAGCTTGAGAGTGAGTCGGATGGCTGGCAGACCGCATCGACGGGCCGTATCAAGTCGATTCCAAACACGCCGGTACTTGACGGCGCGGTTCGAGAGGACTTGCTTTCGGTTCGTGATCGGGCCTTGGCTCCCTACGATCCGCCGGTATGCGGTCCCCGCTTCACCTGCGACTGGGCGCTGGAGGACAGGGAACGCGGGGCGGCGGCCAAGCTGGCTCTGCTGTCCGAGTTGAGCGAAGAGGTCAGTGACTATGGGCTGCATCCGGGCATCTTCGACCGGTGCATCCACACATTGACCGAGCGTTTCACCGGGATCTTGCTGCCCTACTCGTGCGAGCGTCTGCGGATCTATGGCACGCTGACCTCGACCACCCTGTCGTACGGGTACCAGCGGGAGCCGGGGGTCGATGAAAGCCTGGACATCTTCATGACCGACCTCGAAGGAAATCTGCTGGTCGAAGTTGAAGGCTATCTCGCCAAGGACTTCGAGTCGCTCACCCACCAGAGAGCCGATGCGAAGGAGGAGGTCGAATACGATCGTCATGTCGATCATCGAATGGTTCTGGACACGCCCGGGAATTTCGAGTCGTTCCGAATCGAGGCGCAGCCACAAGCCGGACTTGCTTCCGATGAAATTCGGATCAGGGTCAAGGCGGCCGGGCTGAACTTCCGGGACGTGCTCTCGGCCCTGGGGCAGCTTCCGGAGGGAGATCCCAGTCGGGACACACGCGGTTCGGAATGTACCGGGACCGTATTGGAAGTGGGCGATGAGGTGAAGCACCTCGTCGTGGGCGATCCGGTGATCGCCCTCTCCAACCACTCGTTCTGCACGAATGTGGTCACCAAGGGATACATGGCGACTCTGCTCCCCGAGTGCCTCGGCTACACGGATGGTGCGGGCGTTCCGATCACCTTTCTGACGGTCGACTACGCGCTGAACCAAGCTGCGCGCTTGCAGGCGGGCGAGCGCATCCTGATTCATGCGGGCGCGGGTGGGATCGGTCTGGCTGCGATCCAGTTTGCGCAGGCGATCGGGGCCGAGATCTATGCCACCGCGGGCCAGGATTTCAAACGCGACTACCTCAGAAACCTGGGCGTAGAGCATGTCATGGACTCTCGAAGCCTGGATTTCGTCGACGAAATCAACGCGCTGACAGATGGCGAGGGCGTGGACGTGGTCCTGAATGCTCTGGCGGGCGAATTCATTCCGGCCAGCATGAGTCTCCTGAGACCTTTCGGCCGCTTCCTTGAAATCGGGAAGAAGGATATCTACGCGAACACCCAGATGGGGCTCTACCCCTTCCGCAACAATCTCTCCTTCTTCGGGATCGATCTCGGACAGTTCAGTTTCTTTCGGAAGGAAGAACTCCTGGAGATGTTCGAGGCCCTGATGGTTCGTTTCTCGTCGGGGGAGCTGCACGCCAGCCCCGTCCGGGAGTTTCCTCTGGAGAGCATGGGCAAGGGCTTTGAATATCTCGCGCGGGCTGAGCACATCGGGAAGGTCGTCTTCACGATTGAGCAGAACATGGATGACGATGATCGCGTGGAGGAACGTTTCAACGCTCGCTTTGGCGCCGGGATCGGCATGCGAGAAGGGCTCGAAGTCTTCGACCGGTTGATCTCATCGGATGAAGCGCCGGGCCAGGTCATGATTGCGGCGCAGGCCTTGGACGATCAGGCGCGAATTGCGCGTCATGAAGCGGGCGGTGGTCAGCGAAGACTGGTGGACACCGAGTATCGAGACCCTGAAACGACGACGGAAGAACTCCTCAAGCAGATCTGGGAGAACACTCTGGGCATGACGCAGATCGGGGTCGATGATGACTTCGCAGAGCTGGGGGGAGACTCGATCAATGCGATCATGCTTCAGGTCCGGGTCAATGAGACCTTCAATCTGGACCTCACGCTCGCGGTTCTCTTGAGTCATCCGACCATCACGATTCTCGGAAAACTCGTAGACGATTCAGTCGTCGAGGTGTCCTAGACGCAGGCCTAGACGCAGGCCTTGATGAAGGCTTCGAGTTCGCGGCACAGCGTGTCGACGTGGGGCTTCTCGAGCATGGAGTTGGTGTCACCCGGCACGGATTGAACAGAGAAACTTCCGGAGCAAAGGGAGTCCCACCCTCGGAAGGCGACATCATCGTGCGTGTCGGTCCGAAAGAGCCGCAGGGAGGTTTCGAGGGTCGCTGGGTCATAGACGTTTCCGGTCTCGATCTGGTTGGCCGTCAGTTCCAGGAGGCGATCCGCATGCTTCTTTGGCATCCGTGCGAGCTTGGTGCGCGCGTCGCGGAGGGTCTGTTCCTGTATGTCGTCCATGAGGCCCTTGAACGTCGCACCCGCAGAGACACTGGCTGCTGTGTGGCCGACGACCGCAACGGGAACAAATGATTCCATGAGGAAGACGCCTTTGACGTCTTCGCCTGCTGCCTCGAGACATGAGGCCATATGCAGAGCGACCACGCCTCCCCAACAATGACCTCCGAGGTAATAGGGGCCGTGGGGGTGTACGGCGCGAAGTTCCTCAAGCAGCACCTCTGCGATGTCTTCGAGGGTGAGATGCTTGGAATCAGAGACTTCAAGCTCCGTCAGGCTGTACGAATAGATGGGACCGGGCGCACTGAGCGTCCGGGCCAGGGTGACGAATGAGAAGAAGGTGGCACCCGCGGAAGGCACGATGAACATCGGAGGACCGTCGCCTTTTTCCGAGAGAGGGACGAGGTATCGGTTTGTCATTTTTCTGGACTCCCTTGTCATGGTTGTTCTTGTCTCACGATTGTTCGTCGTGCTTCTCGGAATTGGTCCGGATGGCCTCGAGAAGAGCGACTTCCCAGAGCGAGAAAAGATCATTTCGCGCCGATTCGAACGTCCACTCGTTGTAGTCGATGAGATGGAGCTCGCCGCGTGCGTCCTCGAAGACGTCCATGCTTCCGATTTCGAATCCCGTGGCCTCAGCGAGCCTTTGATGGAGGTCGTATCGTCGATCCCAGAACTGGGATGTCCCCGAGTAGCCGAAACTGAGGTGCTCCGACCCCTTCTGATGCAATCGCCGGGGGTGCCGGCTGACCTTGTAGATGAAGCTGTACTCATGCTCCAATCGACGGGGGTCCCGGATGTAGTAGGTCAGGGAGTTCATTTGTTTGATGATCAGGTCTGGTGAAAAACGCATGCCCACGGTCAGGTCGCCAGCGATGCAGATCCAACGTTCCACACAACGAAATGGCGCGAGTTCAGCGTTGCGGTGGTGTTCGAGAAAGGGTTGAATCTCGTATTCCGCCTGACGCGCTGGATCGACCCGCTCGGTCCATGCGGTGAGTTCGGACGGTGTCTTCAGAAGTGAAAAAGAATTCGAGTCATCGTTGGTCGTCGCGCCATTGGCCTTCAGCTTGGCGAGGGCCGGCAGACTCTCTGCGCGTCTGGGGGCAAAATCATCCGGAAGGGTTCCCGAATGGGAGGTGAGATTGATCACACGAATCCCTTCACGTCGGGCGCGGGCTCGGATGGCTTCGAGGAAGGTGTCGTGGCAGATCGGGACTGACGAGTCGTTCAGAAGCGCGAAAACCCAGACTGCCGCCGTGGGAATTCCTTCCGCGTCGCACGCTTCGTAGGGTTGACCAGACGGTTCCAACGCATGGTGCCGCAAGCGTATCGCTCCCTTGTCGTTCAGGGACCGGAGAAGATTGTTGGGGATGTAGCTAGGCGGAAAGCCTTGTCTGATTTTTCCCTTGGAGCGTAGATGAACGTCACGCCAATACGCGGAGTCGCGGACGGGGTACGTCTGGGCGCAAGCCACCGCTTCAGTGCACGAAGGAGGCGAAGCATGGGCGGACCTGGATGAGGATGGCTTTTGAGCGATGAGGCACGAGGCCGGTGGAGAACCCGAATTCCTGCCGGAAACGCTTGCATGCCTTGATGAATTCACTCATCGTGGAGGTGTGCTCGGTGTTCTGTGCGGTCTTCATGAGGGTCCTGATTTCGAAAACGTGTTGGGCGTCCGAGTGGTTTCGGACGAAGATGGAATCCAGCACCATGACGCCTGTTCCGGAAGATGACGATGGCGCACTGAGGCTGTCTTGCTGCGCGCGTCCGTGAGAAGCACAGAATACGTCGAAACCGCCTTGGTTTGTACCAACTCATTCAGAGACCGGGTGGAATTGCGTGACGGTCTTGTGATCAGAATCCACCTTGGATCGATCTGAGCGCTTCGTAGGACGCGATCGCGACCGAAGTCGACAGATTCAGGCTTCTCGCGGCTGGATCGTCCACCATGGGAATTCGAACCCGGCACTCCGTTCCGTATCGAGTCTCCAGTTGGTCATGAATGGTCTCCGAGACACCTCGGTCCTCCGGTCCGAACAACAGATGATCGCCTCGCCGCCAGGTCGGCTCGCGGAAACTGCGTTCGGTCTTGGTCGTGAAGAGCCAGAGTCTCTTCGGAGCACATGTTTCGAGGTAGGCCTCCCAGCTGGGATGCTCGACGAGGTCGATGTGCTGCCAGTAATCCATGCCTGCCCGCTTCAGATGTTTGTCATCGATCTGAAAACCGAGTGGGTGGATGAGGTGCAGACGCGCACCGATCGCCAGGCATGTTCGTCCGATGTTTCCGGTGTTGTTGGGAATCAGCGGGGTGCAGAGCACGATGTTCAGGCTGGGGTCGGTGATGGCACGCTCCAATGGACGGTCCTCGTTCGGCATGGAATGCCCCGAGGATAGTCGTAACGACCGCTCATGGCATCTTCAATTGAAATCAGGATCGATCAACGGGGGTTCGACTGCTAGGCTGATGAGGAGCTCCACTGGCGACGACGGAGCCCCTCCTCGGAAAGGCGTTGTGACCGCATGATGACTCGAAGCTTTCGACATTCCTCCTCTCGACTCCGCACCGCATCGGTGTGGGGCTCCTTGTCTGGGGGGTGTGGCTGGCATGTGGTACGACGCAGGCTGATGATCTTCAGCGCGACGTACCCGCCGCGCACGATGACTGTGCGGTGATCATCTCACGCCGAAGTGCCGAGGCGGATGGCTGGAAGCAGGTGGCCTCGGCCGTCCGGACCTTTCACCGTGATGCCGGCGTGACCCGTCATGTCTTCGAGGAGAGCCCCCTGGAACTCAAGGACATTCTGGCTGAAGAACACCCGCGTCATCTGGTGCTGGTGGCAGCACCGGACGAATTGAATCGTGCGCTTTTTCTCGATCTTCATCGACTCTGTCGCGGCCTCGACGACGACCCCTGGCCTGATTTCGAATGGGGCATCCTGACCGGACGAACCTGGGAATCCGCGATGCGTCAGATCATCACGCGAGACCCCTTGATCATCCGGAAGGCCGCGGGGGTGGCCAGTCTGGACGTCGCGCCTTTCGAGGAGGCATTCTGCTGGGACGAGACCTTTCCCGGTCGTTCCGTGCGGAAGTACTCCGATGGACGTGTCGTGACTCGTTCCGGAACCGCGCCCCTGACGATGCCGGGAGTCATCTCGAGTCTCAATGACTTCCAACCTGATTTCTTCTTCTCCAGCGGGCGGGCCACGCAACATGACTGGCGGATCGGCTACGACTTCAAGGCTGGGGCGTTCAAGGTCGAGGATGGACGGCTGGTGGGTGTGACCCTTGATGGCGAGCGGCTTCCGGTCGACTCACCAAACCCAAAGGTCTGGCTGGCCGCCGGAAACTGTCTTCTCGGTGACGTCGATGGAATCGACTCGATGGCCCTCGCCATCCTTGATGCGGCGTCCGCGACCCAATTCGTGGGCTACTCGGGGCGAACCTGGCACGGTCGTGCCGGCTGGGGTACTGCCGACTGGTTCCTCTCGGATCCCGGTCGTTGGACCCTTTCCCAGGCGGTGTTTTTCAATCAGGTTCAATTGATCGACGAGCTTCGGGAGATCGACCCCGCACTCACCACGCTTGATCTCGGCGACTTCGCCCCTCGCGAGGATCCGATCTTCGGAAACACGCTCCGTGAGACGTGGGGAAAGGGTGTCGAGGAGACCGTCTTTCAGCGTGCCCTCGGGCATCTCTGGGACCGTGACGTCCTCGTCTTTTACGGCGACCCTTCCTGGGAGGCCCGCCTTGCGATCGATCGCCCGCTCTGGAAAAGTGCATTCGAGTTGGACGAAGAGGCGGGGACCTGTCGTGTCACTCTGACCGGACTTCACGCCGAACCCTTTTCGTCACCTCCGAGCGTCGCACTTCCGGTGCGCCTGTCCACCGGGCGAACACTGTCCGCTCCATCCGGGACGATCATCGCCGACGACTTCGTGATGTTCACCGAAGTCGCCTCTCTCGCGCCCGGAGAGGAGGTGGTCGCGGTGTTCGAGGCCACTCCGTTCGCTCGGGAGACACGCGTCCGACGTCTTCGTGACTGGCCGCAGTGCGAGGCGCAGATCGCGAGGCTTCCATTGGCCTATCAGGCTCTGGTACGAACACGTCTCGAGGAGGCGTCCACGCATCGTGGCGAGCTGGTCGCTGCGATCGAAGCACTCGATGGTGACGAGGCCCTTGAGGCGATCGCGTATCTGCTTGCCTTCATTCCGAAACGGGATCTCACCACGATCTCCGCCGAACTGCTCGCCGGACACGTCGAGGAGGCCATCGACATCAGGCGGACATCACCGTTCTGTCGCGACGTTCCCGATGAGATCTTTCTCAACGATGTCCTCCCGTACGTGTTCGTGGGTGAAAGACGAGAGTTGTGGCGTCCTGAACTTCGCGAACGGTTCGCCGACATCGCCTGGAGTGCTCCCACGCAGTCGGAGGCCGTCCGACGCCTCGATCAAGAACTCTGGGCCCGGATGGGCGTGGTCTATCACCCCGACAAACGACCCAAGACCGATCAGGCGCCTTCCGAAACGATCGATTGCGGGGTGGCGAGTTGTACCGGGCTTTCCATCCTGCTGGCGAGCACCTGTCGATCGGTCGGGATTCCCGCACGCCTTGCTGGTGTTCCCATGTGGCACGATGACAGTGGCAACCACACCTGGGTCGAGGTCTGGGATGATGGCGAATGGCAATTCGTCGAGGCACTCGGCGGCGAGGGGTATGGCAAGGCCTGGTGGCTCGAAAAGATCGCGAAGGCGAATCCTGCCGACCCGCTCTATACGGTCTGGGCCACCAGCTACCGTCCGACAGGCACCTATTTTCCTCTCGAATGGGATCCCGCGGACCAAACCATTCCCTCGGTCGATGTCTCCTCGCGCTATCTCGCGTTGCCTGGACTCAAGGCGAATTCAAACCAACGCTAGAGCAGCCGAGGGTGGTCAACCACCATCGCCGCCGCTGCCGCCGCCATCCCCGGCATCATCATCCGACATGCCATCGATCGGTTTTTCCGCGAGCGTGTATCTATAGGCGTCAGGGCGATTCTCGGTCCAACCGGCACCCTTCATGATTCTGCGTGCGGCATCCCGCCCGGTCTCATGGTTTGCATATTCCTGCTGCCCGAGGTGAAGGTTCGATGGTTCTTGGTGCTTCTGGTTCGCACGTGCGAGATACACGGTCTGAGTCGGGTAGGCGAACGACACGCCGAGTTCCTTGGAAAGACGCATCAAATCGAGCATGAAACGATGACGTTCTCGAAGCTCAGTGCTCCAGTCCGGTGTGTTCCAGAAGACGTAGACGAGAATCTGGATGCCGGATTTTCCGAACTCGTTCAAGAAGATCTGGTAGTTGTCACGCTGCATGAAAGGGTGGTGTCGAACCAGCTCACGCGCACCTTCGCAGAAGGCCTCCACCTGTTCGGGTGTCGTCTCGTAGAGCAGATCGACCTTGGTGTTCCAACGGCGAAAGCGTCTCCGCCCGTAGTTGTCGACCATCGTCTTGATCAGGATCGAGTTCGGAATGGTCATCTCCGAGTTGTAGAACGTCCTGACTCTGGTCGAACGGAGTCCCACGGTTTCGACTGTGCCGTCGATGCCTTCGATCGAGATCCAGTCTCCGACCTGGAAGGGTCTGTCGAGAATCACCGTGACGGAACCGAAGAAGTTCTCGATGGAATTCTGGGCTGCGAAGGCGAATCCAAGCGATCCGATTCCGATGCCTGCGACCAACGGAGTGACCTCGATGTTCAGTGCACCCGCCACATAGACCATTCCGAAGATCAGAATGATGAACTTCAGTGTCTTGCGAAGGATGGGAATGAGCAGGTCGTCCAGCTTGTTCGCGGACTTGGTCGCCCGGTGCTGAATGATGTCGGCGAGCAGGTTGGTCAGTTTGAACGCCGCGTTGATGGCTCCCAGGACGAGGAGTATGTCCGTGACGATCAGGAGCAGGTTGAAGGCGACGATCGGCAGAAACAGCGTCTGGAGCCCCCAGCGCCAGACGAGGATTCCAAAGACGAATCCAATCGCCTTGGCCGATTTCTTGATGTTTCCGTATTCGAAGTCGTTGCAGCCGGCGACTCTCAGAATGAGTCGCTTGATCGGTACGGAGAGCAACACTCCCAGAATGAATCTGATCATCAAATCGGTCAGCACCCCGAGGAAGATCACGATTCCAATTCCGATCCACTGCACCCACGCCAGGAAGAAGAACTTGTTCCAGAGTGGCTCGGGAGCGATGCTGAGCAGCCATGCCTGCACTGAATTGCTCTGCCTGATCGTGGCAAGAAGTTCCGGGTCTTCGAGCGCGAGGCGCCTGATCGCGAGCCTCAGCGTTTCATTGTTCCTGTCGGAGACGGTCTTCTGACCGAACCTCCAGATCCCTTTTCCATCCAGCTCGAGCGTGATCAGGCCTTGTCCTCTCGAGATGGTGCGAAGCCTGTTCGAGCGTTCACGGACCTGAGTGCTGGAGTCTTCCGGTGCGGGGAAGAGTTGGAATTCCGTCCGGTCCTCGATCGTGAGTGGCACGCCTTTGTTGGCCCCTTGCAGATACCCCAGTGCACTCAAGGCCGTATACAGATCCAGGGCTCGCTGGCGATTGGCATCATTTATGGTGATGCCTCCGCCCAGGTCGAGGCAGTCGATCGCGATGTTGTAGTTCTTTGGCATGTCATTCATGGCCTGCATGAACGTCCCCAGAGTTCGTCCGGGGCCCGACATCGCTTCACGATTGACATTCTTGGTGACCGCATCCGCATCACTCTTTTCGGGAGTGCCGGTGAATCCTGCGAGAGGATCATTCTGAGGGGCGTTGTGGTTTGCGTGGGCCGTCCCGGAGAGGGCCAGCATCAGACCCGTCAAAACGATCCGTTGCAGGAAGATGCGAGGGCGCCTCAGCTCTGTTTGAAGAATGTTCATCATGAGTCAAATGCTAGCGTGAAGGATCTCGTGATGTCCCTCATTCAGCCGATGAAATTGACGTGACATCTGCTAGAATCCCTTCCTCACGCGTCACACCACGGTCCGGAGCATCCGCACATGATCTTCAACGCACCATTCATCCCCGTGATGTTCACCATCGTCGTGATGGTCGGCATCATGGTCGTGTTCGGGTTTCTCTTTCTTGGGCAGGCTAAAATCGACAAGTCGCGCGGAAAGTCCTACAAGGATCACTCGAATCAGTGATCCTTCTTCCCGGAACCATCAGTCAGACAGCGCGAGGTCGTCGCTCGTCGACGTGATCTCATCCATCTGACCGCAAAGCAGTCGATCAGGCCCGGAATCGCTCGATTCCATACCCCGTATTTCGCTTCACCTGCAATACGTGGCCGGTGATTGACCGGGGTCTCGATGACCGTGAACCCCAGTTGGCGAGCTGTCACGGGAATGAACCGATGCATGCCTTTGAACTCAAGCGGCAGCGCCCGACCGATCTCAGCCTTCATCACCCTCAGCGAGCATCCGGTATCGCGGATGGTGTCCGCGAGGATCATCCTCCGAAAGAATCGACCCACGAACGATGATGCTCTGCGGATGACGTTGTCTCGTCTGTTCTCACTTCTGTCCCCCTGGACGAAGTCCGCACCCTCGGCATCGAGCAACGCGACCATCCCGGGCAGATCCGCGGGGTCGTTCTGAAGGTCCGCGTCCATCAATGCGATGAGTTCGCCTCTGGCAAGTTCAATGCCTGCATGAAACGCAGCAGACTGTCCATTCCCTCGACCGGGAGGCGTCTGAGTCATGGCGATGATGCGAAGCCATGGTCTCGTGTTCGCTGCTTCGAGCAGGCGATTTCTGGTTTCATCGTTGGATCCGTCATCGATCACGATGACTTCGAATCCACCCTCGATGCTCTCAAGCGCGCGGTGAATCTCCTCGACGAGAGGCAGGACGTTCTCCTGTTCGTCATGGGCGGGTGAAATCACACTGAGGCGTGGTGTGGACATGTTCGAGTGCATCGTCATCTCTCATGATTCTACGTGAATCACTGTTGTGAACCACCCTTTGGATCATCGGGCTGGGGTCATGGGTGGGGGGCGTCGAAGCGGGTCTCTGGTGAACAGTCCCAGTGGGCGGACTCTGACCGAGGGAGAGCCGACCGGACCACTGACCTCGTAGCGGATCAACCGATCGGTGAGGTTTCCGAAGAGTCTGCCAAACGCACCCATCGAATCCTGCAGACGTTCCAACGGCCCACCGTTGAAAATCAGATAAAGCTGATCATCGAAGCCGATGGAGCCTCTGGCACGAAACGCCATGATGCCGGCGATCAGATTCGCCCTTTCAAGATAGATCCCATACGGTTCGAGAGTGAATTCAATGTCCATCCGATCGTTGTGCCGGCCTTGCAGAAGGAGGGTGTCCATGGCTCTGCCGATGGCAGAAATCACCGGAATCGAGGCCAGTCGACCGTCTCTGACCGTGAGCTCGCCATCTCCACGCAGTGTCTCCGGCCAGCGCGTGACGATTCCGGAGGCCTCGACATCGAGATCGAGCGAGCCCAGAAGCTGGTCTCTTGGTGCTCTTCTCGAAGTGAGGCGCTGAAGCTGAATCTTGTCGAGCTGCAGACCGCACGAGATCCCATAGGCCTTGTTCCCCAGAATGGGACTGAGTGAGGGTGCTGTCTCGGCGGTCGAGGCCGGTTTCGCATCATCATCCGTCTCTGGGCGTGTTCCGCCGACGGCTCCCCGTTGGTCATGTCTTCGAGCAGCAGTTCGAAGTCACCTTCAAAGGTCCCCCCCAGCATCGTTCCGTTGATGGTGTCGAAGGTGAGGACGTCGGACTGAATCGTTCCATGTGCGCCCAGTGACGGGATCTCCAGGCGAGCTGAGTCCTCCCCGAGACTCGCACGAGTCAGGCTGCCGTCGATCTTGATCGGACCCTTGAACGGTTCGTCGCTGTCGATGAAGCCGCTCACTCTGAATGAAAGATCACCTTGTACGTTCTTCTTGCGCAGAAAAGGTTGAATCTGAGGCGGCAGCACGCCGACGTTCTCTTTGTTCAGCTTGGTATTGATCGCCACTTCTCTGAGTATGGTCTCGAGAGTGTTGATGTTGAACCCGACATCAAGCGTTGCGTCGATGAGTGGTGCGCGTTCGATGACGGTCTCAAGGTGGTACCAGCCTTCGGTCGTCGGAATGACGGGATACTGATAGTCATCCTTCTCGCTGTCGTAAATCTGCTCGGGCGATTCTCTTCGAATAGGTGCTTTCATCGGCACGTCGTCGTGTCGATGTCCATGTTGAAGCCGTCGAGCGTCATCCGGTCCTTGTTGGTTCTCTGGTCCTCGTAGACGAAGGTCGCATTCTTGATGTTGATTTTCTCCACCGCGAACTGCTGGCTGGCATCGAGCGAATCATCATCGTCCTTGTCGTCAGGATCGGACTTGACGAAATCGTCCCATCCGAGGATGTCGCCTTTCGCATCGACGAAGAAATTCAACACCGGTGTCTGCAGATCAAAGCTGCCGAAACGGACCTGGTCGGCCTTGAACGGATAGCGCGTGAGGGTGATCGAAACGGTCTCTACGTCCAGGATCTCGATCTCGTCCTTCGTCAGTTTGACTCCGTGCAGACTGACTGTCGTCGGAAAATGGTACGTGGCGCTTTCCAGCGTGAGCGTGGGGTTGATGTTGTCCGCTGCAAGTGCTTCGATCTGGCTGACCACGAATCCCGAGATGTCGATTCCAAGAAGACGACGCAGTCCGGGCATGGTCAGCAGGGCGGCAGCCGCCAGGATCGGCAGCATGATCATGATGAGAACGATTTTTTTCATGTGGGACGGATTCTAACCACACGCTTCGCCCGCTGCTTGTCGTTTTCGCGTCACGTCGGTGGGTGCATGGTCTTCGATTTCCTCGCTTCGCCAGAGCACGTGGACTTCCGTCTTGTCTCTCTCCCGGTCATTCCCGTGCCGCACGTGTTCGACTGCCGAATCTGTCGCATCATGTACTTTCGATTCATTCGAATCGGGAGCGTGCCGCTCAGTCGGTCTTCAGTCCTGACAGAAGCTCCGGGTAGAGGATGTCCAGTTCCTGCCTGCAGATCGCCTTGACCTGTCTGTCCAGTTCAGGTTCAAGAGCCTTGTCAGGATCTTTGATCTGCTCTCGAGATCGTGCGATGTCCATGACCCTCTGGGTGCCGTTGCTGCCCTCTGATGGCTCGTTTCAGCGATTGGATGTACGCCTCACGCGTCCCCTTGTATTCCAGTCCGAGGCGCCGGCAAACAGTGCTGAATCCCTGCTCAGGGTCCTTCGCGAGGTCTTCGTGCCTGACGAAGATCCAATCTGGGTGTCGGTCTCGAAGTTGGATCTGCCACAGTGCCAGGAGTCTCCACATGTGAGCGAGTCGTTGGACTGGTGAATCCTCGCAATCGAGTGTCTTGTCGAGTTGCTCATCGGTCCAGATGTTCAACGGGCGCATGGTCTTCACGTAGGTGTGAAGATTTGCAAAATCCCATTGACGACTCAGGTGGCTTGCAATGATCGACTCCGGGCGTCGACCGATCACGACGATCTGTGTCTTGAATCTTGCTGCAATCGTCTCGACAGACAGGAATGCAATCGGATCCTTCACCAATGTCTGTGCCGTCTTCCGTGTACGCAGTTCGGACACATACCAATTCAGAAGTCCCTTCAGTCCCCTCAGCCTCAAGCTTCGCTTGTCGAGCGTCCAGACCCTGCCCCCCCCTGTGAAGATCTTCTTCAACTGGTTCAGCCTCTCCTCGTCATCGGTTGTCAGGTGTTCGAAGGAATATCTGCTCCGAAATGACGTCGAAGGGTGGGGGGTCCGCACATTGAACGGCTCGTGGATGTACCGGACATCAGGCGACTTGGAAAGGACCTTGCCCAGCCAGGTCGTGCCGGATCTCGGGCATCCCGAAACCAGAATGGTGGACTGTCTTGTGTCACTCATCGTCTCCGAGTTGTTTTCACCATCAAGCGGACTCGTCATCATTGTAAATTCAAGAGCGTGGTTTGTCATGTTCGGATCACCGGCATTGCTTCTTATTCGAGCAGCGAGTCTCATGTCACTCGACTTCAAGCGCGTCTTTTCCGAAACGGGTGTTGTGCACGTCCCAGAATGCCCTCGAAATCTGTTCTCAATTCGTTTTTTATCGGCGAGTTTCTAATCTTCGTGCTAATCTCGACGTCAGCTGACTAATCTGCCCCCGCAAGATTATCGGTGGATTCCCTTTTGTTGTGGGTCATTTCAATGTCATGTCTGGTCCCTCTCCAGACTGAAGGCGAATTGATCCACTTTTCCGGTTTAAGAGAGAACTCCAACCCAAAGGCCGACTATGCTGGCTCCACTCCGGGGGACGTGCTGTGGATCCATTGTTTCGGGCTTGAAAGAGATTTTATGAACAGCACCTGTACAGGTTCTCTGGCTGTCCTTGCAGCCACCCTTGTTCTCACTGTCAGTGCCGAGCAGGTTCAGGGCTCAGTCGTCGTCTTCAACTCCCAGCAGGGGTACGACCTTGTCGCACCCACGTTTGGAATCGAGACGACCGACTATTCACTTGAAACCTTCAACGGCTTCTACTCTTCCATCTCCGGAGGTCAGGATGAGACCGCCTGGTCCATCGACGCCAGTTCCGGGGTCGAAGGCACTTTTGGAGAATGGATCACCTCAGCCGGCCTGAATGAAGCGCTCAATGATCGATTTTGCAAGCAACTCCGTCTATTCCGTCGGAGGTATCTTTCACATCGTCGACGATCAGAGTCAATCGATCTCGGGCATCATGCGTCTCACCCTTTCCGACGGAACCACCTACATCAATCAGCTTGATGAGGGTGGTGGCTTCGCGGCATTCCTCAGTTCGGAGACGAACATCACCTCCTTGAGCGTCTACGCACTTCGCTGTTGGTGGACTCGAATCAGCGGGAATCTCACGGCTCAGCGTGGGCGTGATCCCCGCGCCCGCGACCGTGCTGGCATTCACGTTCGGCGCGGCGTTCCGTCGCCGCCGTTCCTGAGGTCGTTCCATTCAGGACGAGACCCCTCGCCGAAACACGTACACACGAAAGAACACCCCCTCTGCGATACCGCGGGGGGGGTGTTCTTCTCACGGGTTCGTGTCAGATGCCATCCTTTCAGAGGCTTCCCATGTGCAGCCAGCAGGCCGCTTCGACAGGCGCCTTCGTTGCCTCCACGGTAGAGTCGACGGCATCACGGCTTCGACTCCACGCTGGCGGCAGGGTGCACCGCGACGTCGTTCTCGAGGATCCCTTCGCCGATGCACCAGTACTCTGCGTTGATACCACTGCTTAAGCAGTGGTATCAACGCAGAGTACTGCATTGGG
>CASICI010000004.1 GCA_949373145.1 uncultured Phycisphaerales bacterium | reverse complement strand
CCTTGCGCACCTTGGTGCCGGCAGGGGTGTGAATCGTGGCGCCGTAGGGGACCTTGAACTTGTCGATCTCGCGACCCTTGTCGTCGAGGATCGCAGCTTCACCGTTACGCTTGAGCGCCTTGAATTCGGTTCCACCGTTCTCGGTTTCGACTTCGACTTCGTTGCAGTCACGCAGTTCGACGATGCCGCCCTGAGGTGCCTTCCAACTTCGATCGATCATGCCCTGCACCGCGACGCCGCCCGTATGGAACGTACGCATGGTGAGCTGAGTGCCGGGTTCGCCGATCGACTGAGCCGCGATGATGCCGACTGCCATGCCTTCTTCGACCAGCTGGCCGGTGGACATGTCCATGCCGTAACAACGAGCGCAGACACCGCGTGCGGTCTTGCAGGTCAACGGGCTTCGCACGTAGACCTGGTTGATGCCGAGGCTTTCGATCTTGCTGGCGATCTCGTGGGTGATGATCTGGTTCTTCTTGACGATGGTCTCGTCCGTGAGCGGGTTCCGGATGATCGCATCGACCGCAGTGCGTCCGACGATCGACTCGCTCAGCGGAACGTCGACTTCCTCGCCCTTGAAGATCGCGCGCTTCGGCGATGCCCTGGTTGGTGCCGCAATCGTCGTGGAGGACGGCGACGGACTGAGCCACGTCGCAGAGCTTGCGGGTGAGATAGCCGGAGTCGGCCGTCTTGAGCGCGGTATCGGCGAGACCCTTGCGTGCGCCGTGGGTCGAGGAGAAGTATTCGAGAACGTTCAGACCTTCGCGGAAGTTCGCGCGGATCGGGGTCTCGATGATCTCGCCGCTGGGCTTGGCCATCAGGCCTCGCATGCCCGCGAGCTGCTGCATCTGACTGGTGTTGCCTCGAGCGCCCGAGTTCGCTGAAGAGGTAGACGGGATTCAGATACGATCGAACCTTCCTTCTCCTCGATGGAGGCTTCCGAGCCGTCGGCCTTGCGGCGGTCGTTCTTCAGCGTCTCGATGGAGCTTCTCGGTCAGGTCGTTACGGCACGTGCGCCCAGAGGTCGAGCAGGTTGTTGTGACGTTCGCGCTCGGTGATGGCACCGCCCTGGTACGCCTTCTCGACTCGATCGGCCTTCTGCTGGGCGACCGTGAGGAGTTCCTTCTTGGCATCGGGGATGCGCAGGTCGGTGATCGCGAGACTGAGACCGGACTTCGTCGAGTTGACGAATCCGACCGCCTTCATGCGGTCAAGCAGCGTGATGGTGGTGGGGCGACCGAGCGTTTCGTAGGTGTCATCGATGACTCGGGCACAGCCCTTCTTGCCAAGTGCGCAGTTGTAGAACGGCATCTTGGTTTCGCTGTCACCGACGTAGGTCTCGTCTTCGATCAGGATCTCGTTGAAGATCACGCGTCCGACGGTGGTTTCGATGCGGCGGTTTTCCGGCATCATCTCGACGGGACCGCCCTGGTCACTGACCATGCGTGTGAAGGCGGCAAGTCGGACCACGATTCGCTCGTGGAGATCGATTCGCTGTTCTTCGTAGGCGTGCAGAGCCGCCGCGATGTTGCGGAAGGTCGGCAGCTTCTCGACCGGAGTCGTGTCCTCGGAGTTCGAGGTGGTCAGGAAGTACACGCCCATCACGATGTCCTGCGATGGGGAGACGATCGGGGTGCCGTTCGAGGGGCTGAAGATGTTGTGCGTGGAAAGCATCAACACGTGCGCCTCGGTCTGAGCTTCGACCGAAAGGGGAAGGTGGACGGCCATCTGGTCGCCGTCGAAGTCGGCGTTGTAGCCGGCGCAGACGAGGGGATGGATCTTGATCGCATTGCCTTCGACCAGGACCGGCTCGAACGCCTGGATGCCCATGCGGTGAAGGGTCGGTGCGCGGTTGAGCAGGACCGGATGGTTCCGGATGACCTGCTCGAGGATGTCCCACACTTCGGGGTCACGACGCTCGAGCATTCGCTTGGCGCTCTTGATCGTGTCCGCGAGTCCCTGTTCCTTGAGCCGTCGGATGATGAACGGCTGGAAGAGTTCCAGCGCGATCTTCTTCGGGAGGCCGCATTGGTAGAGCTTGAGGTCGGGGCCGACCACGATGACGGAACGTGCGCTGTAGTCGACACGCTTGCCGAGCAGGTTCTCGCGGAAGCGGCCCTGCTTGCCCTTGATCATGTCGGTGATCGACTTGAGGGGGCGGTTGGACGAGCCGAGCACCGGACGACGGCAGCGGCCGTTGTCGAAGAGTGCGTCGACCGCCTGCTGAAGCATGCGCTTCTCGTTGCGGATGATGACCTCGGGGGCGTTGAGGTCCATCAGCTTCTTGAGACGGTTGTTTCGGTTGATGATTCGGCGATAGAGATCGTTGAGATCACTGGTCGCGAAGTTGCCGCTCTCGAGCAGCACCAGGGGGCGCAGGTCGGGAGGGATCACGGGCACGACGTCGAGGACCATCCACGCGGGATCGTTCTCACTGTTGCGGATCTGTTCCACGATCTTGAGTCGCTTGGAGAGATCCTTCTCGCGCTGCTTGCTCTTCGTGGTGTCGAGCTCGTCGCGGAGTTCGAAGGCGAGTTCGACGAGGTCGAGCTGGGTGAGCAGCTCGCGCACGGCTTCCGCGCCCATCATGGCGATGAAGGCCGAACCGTACTTCTCGTAGGCCTGACGGTATTCGTCTTCGGTCAGCACCTGCTTGTAGGTCAGGTCGGTGGTTCCGGGGTCGGTGACCACGTAGTCCTGGAAGTAGATGACCTTCTCGAGATCACCGGTCTTCATCGCGAGCAGGTTGCCGAGACGGCTGGGCATCGCCTTGAAGAACCAGATGTGCACGATGGGGGCCGCCAGGTTGATGTGGCCCATTCGCTTGCGCCGGACGCGCGAGTGGGTCACCTTGACGCCGCAGCGGTCGCAGATGATGCCCTTGTACTTCGTGCCTTTGTACTTGCCGCACGCGCACTCGTAGTCCCGTTCCGGACCGAAGATCCGTTCACAGAACAGCCCGTCCCTCTCGGGGCGGTAGGTGCGGTAGTTGATCGTCTCTGGTTTCTTTACTTCACCAAAGGACCAACTGCGGATGTCATTGGGACTTGCGAGGGTGATTTTCACCGAACCGAAGTCATTAACGCGATCGTAGACGGTTTCAGCCATGTTCTTCAAAGCTCCCAAACGGGTGCTGGTGTCCTAAGACAAACTCGATGGTCGGAGAAGGCTCTTCTTGCCGTGTGCTTTAGAGCAGCACGGTGTCGTTGAGTTGTTCCTTCTCCAGTGTGATGTTCATTCCGAGGCCCTTGATTTCGTGGCAGAGAACGTCGAAGACGACGGGCATGCCGGCTTCGAGGGTGTTCGTTCCCTTGACCATGGAATCGTAGATCTTGGTTCGGCCTTCCACATCGTCGCTCTTGACGGTGAGGAGTTCCTGGAGGATGTAGGCGGCGCCATAGGCTTCGAGGCCCCAGACTTCCATTTCCCCGAATCGCTGACCGCCGGTCCTGGCCTTGCCTCCCAGCGGCTGCTGGGTGATGAGGCTGTAGGGACCCGTGGCACGCGCGTGGATCTTGTCATCCACGAGGTGATGGAGCTTGAGCAGGTACATGAAGCCGACCGTGGTGCGCTGATGGAACGGCTCGCCGGTGCGGCCGTCGTACAGCTGGATCTTTCCGGTCTGCTGGCATGTGCGCAAGGAGTTGTCGGGATCGCCCGGGTCGCCCTTGCCTGCTTCGAAGTCGGTGATGACGTTCTTCACCATGGTCGTTGGCTTCGTCGATGGCCTCGAAGATCTCCTTCTCGGTGGCACCGTCGAAGACGGGGGTGACCGCCTGGAAGCCGAGCACTCGAGCGGCCCATCCGAGGTGGACTTCGAGGATCTGTCCCACGTTCATGCGACTGGGCACGCCGAGCGGGTTGAGCAGGACGTCGACCGACGTACCGTCCTCGAGGAACGGCATGTCTTCTTCCGGCACGATTCGGGCGATGACGCCCTTGTTGCCGTGACGGCCGGCCATCTTGTCACCGACGGAGAGCTGGCGCTTCGTGGCGAGGTAGATCTTCACCATTTCAAGCACGCCTGAAGGCAGTTCGTCGCCGCGCTTCATGTGGGCGAGACGTCGTTCCTTCTCCTCTTCGATGGCGATGATTCTGGGCCAGAACTGTCCCTTGACGATCAGTGCCTGTTCGCGTGACTCCTTGGATCCCTTGACCCACTTGTCGTTGAAGTTCTCGATCTGCTCGAGGATGACTTCATTGATGTCACTGGCGCCGACCTTCTGACGGGTCGAGGGGTCGACCATCTCGGAGCCGCTGAGCTCGTTGATTCGGTCGATCATCTGACGGAACAGGGCGATGGCGCGGTCGTTCATCTCGACCTCGTACTCGACCATGTTGTCCTTCAGCACCTTCTTCTGATCATCGTGAAAGGTGCATGCGCTTGCTGAAGCGCTTCGCACCGATCACGATGCCCTCGGTGCCCGCGGGGACCTCGAGTGAATCGTTCTTCACGTCTTCGCCGGCTCGGCCGAAGATGGCGTGGAGCAGTTTCTCTTCCGGGCTGAGTTCGCTCTTGGACTTGGGGCTGACCTTGCCGACGAGAATGTCGCCGGGTCGGACCCTGGCTCCGATCGAGACCACGCCGTTTTCGTCGAGGCTGCCGAGCATCTTCTCGCTGACATTGGGAATGTCCGCGGTGAACTCCTCCTTGCCGAGCTTGGTCTCTCGGATCTCGACGTCGAAGCTCTCGATGTGGATCGACGTGAACACGTCGTCCTTCACGAGACGCTCGTTGATGACGATCGCATCCTCGAAGTTGTAGCCGTCGAAGGTGTTGAACGCGACCAGAGCGTTCTTGCCGATGGCGAGCTGACCCAGCTGGGTCGAAGCGCCGTCCGCGATGGTCTGGTCGGCGGTCACCATCTCGCCGACCTTGACGATCGGCTTCTGGTTCTGGCAGGTTCGCTCGTTGAGGCCGACGAACTTGCGAAGTTCGTATTCATCCGAGTTGTCGATGATGATGCGTTCGACTGTCGGCGAAGGTGACTTCGCCAGCTCGACGCGCCTTGATGACCATGCCACTGTGCTTGCCGACGACCTGTTCCATGCCGGTGGCGACACAGGGGGGATCGACCTTGATCAGCGGCACGGCCTGGCGCTGCATGTTCGAACCCATGAGCGCACGGTTCGCATCGTCATGCTCGAGGAAGGGGATCAGCGAGGCGGAGACGCCCACGATCTGCTTCGGTGAGATGTCGACGAACTCGACTTCCTTCGCCGGGACTCGGGCGAGTTCGCCGTCGATGCGGGCGAGCACGCTTGCCTTCGGTGAGTCGGCCCTTCTCGTCGAGGGAGTCACTGGTGGCGAGCACGCGCTTGCAGTTCCTCGTCGGCGCGGAGGGAGATCGAACTCACCGGTGACCTTGCCGTTCTTGACCTTCCCGGTAGGGGGTCTGGAGGAAACCGTAGTCGTCGATCTCGCTGTAGATGCCCAGCGACGCGATCAGGCCGATGTTGGTGCCTTCCGGCGTTTCGATCGGACAGATGCGGCCGTAGTGGGAGATGTGCACGTCGCGCACTTCGAAGCCGGCTCGCTTGCGGTTGAGACCGCCGGGTCCGAGCGCCGAGAGTCGGCGTTCGTGAACGAGCATCGAAAGGGGGTTGGTCTGGTCGACGACCTGCGAGAGTTCGCTTCGTCCGAAGAAGAAGTCGATGGCGCTCGAGATGCTCTTGGAGTTGACGAGGTCGGCGATCTTGCTGAGCTCGTCGGGATCCTTGACGCGACATGCGTTCCTGGACGGTGCGGCGGAGCTTGAGGAAGCCCTTGCGCATCTCCTCGACGGCGAGCTCGTCGAGCGTGCGCAGTCGTCGGTTGCCCAGATGGTCGATGTCGTCGATGTGGGCACGGTTGCGCTTGCTGCGCAGGTCCATCATGTATCGAATGACGGCGAGGAAGTCGTCGGCACGGATGCTCTGTTCCGTCTCGTCGCAGACGGTGTAGACCTTGTCGTCCTCGAACTTCCGGTTGATGCGGAAACGTCCCACGCGACCGAGGCGGTAGCGGTTCTCTTCGAAGAACTTCTCGTCGAAGAGCTGACGTGCCTTGTCGACCTGCGGTGGGTTGCCGGGACGAAGTCGTCCGTAGATCTTCAGGAGTGCCGCTTCGTGCTCGGTGACTTCCGCGAGGAAGTCGAGGCGCTCTTCGGCGAGGGTGTTGAGGATCAGCGGGTCGCTGGCGTTCTGGATGACGCGGATGGTCTTCAGCTCGGAAGCCTGGATCATCTCGAGCGCGTCGCCGAGCATCGCGCCGGGACGGCACAGTTCTTCACCGGTGTCGGTGTCGATGATGAGCTCGGCCGAGTAGTGCTCGGGGTGGAGCTTCTCGACCTTGACGTCCTCGACCTCGTAGAAGAGTTCGAGGAGCTTGTCGGTCGAGGAGAACTTCTCGTCCAGGGCGCGCAGGAAGGTCGTCGCGGCCAGCTTGGTCGACTGGTCGATTCGCATCGCCAGCACGTCCTTCTTGGTCACTTCGATCTCGATCCAGGAACCACGTTCGGGGATGATTCGCGCGCTGTGCAGCGGGCGGTCACCGAACGAGGAGACGATCGAGAAGTCGACGCCGGGGGAGCGGTGAAGCTGCGACACGATGCAGCGTTCGGCAGCCGTTCACGAGGAACTCTCCCGCCGACCCATCATGATCGGAATCTCGCCGAGGTAGATCTCCTCTTCGGGGACTTCGTCCACGCCTTCGCGGTGAAGCCGGACGCCGATGCGGAAGGGACGACCGTAGGTCAGTCGAAGCTCCCGGCATTCGTCAGGGGTGTATCGTGGTTCGTCCAGCTTGTAATAGAGATACTCGAGGCGCATCGTGCCGTCGTAGCTCTCGATCGGGAACACTTCCTTGAGAAGCGACTCAAGGCCGAATGAACGGTCCCTCTTGTCGTGTGCCTTCTCCAACTGAAGGAAGCGGTCATAGGCGTGCTGCTGCACGCGTACAAGGTCTGGGACGGGAATCGCGTCTCCGCGCTTTGAAAAATCCCGAACTTTCATGTCGTTCATCGACACCTTTCCTCGCCAAGGCTGCGGTGGTAGTGGGCACGCGTCTTGCGTGGCGGAGGCTCCGCCATCGCATCTGTCGGTAGAAGTACCGGTAGTCGTGGTCCACATTTTTTTGGGTTGAGAGGGTCTGCTCGCGGTAAACGAAAGATTGTACGCCTCCCCGTCAGCGATAACAATACCACTCGAAGGCAATCCCATGATTTTTTTGCAAAAATCGTATTTTCACGGTCTGAGAGCGGGTTTTCATCACTAAGGGATTCGTGGAGAAGATCTGGACAATCCATGAAAACAGCCCCTGCGCGAGCGCAGAGGCTGTTTGTCGTCGAGCCTGGGGCGTCCCTCGCGTGGATGACTCCACAGGCGGGGGGAAAGCCTTTGTGGGCTTACTTGATGTTGACGACCGCGCCAGCTTCTTCCAGCTTGGCCTTGATTTCCTTGGCTTCCTCTTCGGAGGCCTTTTCCTTGACTGCCTTGGGGCAGCTGTCGACCATTTCCTTGGCTTCCTTCAGACCGAGGCCGGTGATCTCGCGGACCGCCTTGATGACCTGGATCTTCTTGTCGCCGGGACCTTCGAGGACCACGTCGAATTCGGTCTGGGCTTCAGCAGCTTCGCCGCCGTCACCAGCAGGTCCGGCCATCATGACTGCGCCGCCAGCTGCGGGCTCGATGCCGTAGGCATCCTTCATGTAGTCGGTGAGGTCGACGGCTTCCTTGAGGGTGAGCCCTGCGATCTCGTCGCCGATCTTGGTGATCTTTTCGTCGAACGTCTTGGTTTCTTCTTCGGACATTGTTGCACTCTTTCTGGTTCTGCTTTCCAAGAGGCGCCGCGCGCGCGGCGTTTAACCCGAGGGCCAGTTGGAAACGCTGTTAAAAAAGGTTCGTTGAAAACCGGGATGGGTCCGTGGTGTCACGGATCAGCCGGCCTTGGAGATCTCTTCTCCGTTTTCGAGCTTCTCCTGGATCTGCTTGACGACACCCATCAGGCTGCTGCCTGGTGCGCCTGCCGCGCCGACCACGTTCTTGAACGGGGACAGTGCGAGGGCGACGACGTTTGCCTGGGCTTCGTCCTTGGTGGGAAACTCACTGAGTCGTTTGATGCCTGAATCGCCTTCGAAGAGTTCACCGTCGAGGACGGCAGCTCTCAGCTCGAGGGCGACGTATTCCTTGGCGCATCGCACCATTTCACGGGCCACTTCGACGACCGAATCGGCGCCGGTGACGAGGGCGGAAGAGCCCTCCATGGAATCGCTGAGCAGTTCCAACTTGCCACCCTTGAGGGCGGTTTGTGCCAGCGAGTTCTTGAGAATCGTGACCTTGATCTGCTTCTCGGCGAGTTCGCCGCGAAGTTCATTGTTCTTGTTCGCGTCCATGCCGCGAATCTCGACCAGCACCGCGCTGTCCAGTTCGCCGAAGCGATTCTGGTACTCGGAGATGATCATTTCCTTCATGGGTTTGCTCATGGCTTTGTCCTTTCAGGTGCAGTGTCGCTCAGACGGCGACATGCACTCCGGGGGTCATGGTTCCGGAAACGACCAACTTCTTGAGGTAGGCACCCTTGGTGGCCGAGGGTCTGACCTTTTCGAGGGTGTCGTGGAAATGCTTGAGGTTGTCGAGCAGTTGATCGTCGCTGAAGCTCATCTTGCCCAGCACGCAGTGGATGTTGCCACCTCGTCGTTTCGATATTCCTGCTTGCCGGCGCTGTAGTCCTTGACGGCTTCCGCGACGGCGGGGGTGACGGTGCCGGCCTTGGGCGAGGGCATCAGTCCCTTGGGACCGAGGACCTGTCCGAGTCGGCTGACCACTCGCATCATGTCCGGAGTGGCGACGGCGACGTCGAAGTCCA
Source organism: uncultured Phycisphaerales bacterium (assembly GCA_949373145.1). Taxonomy (GTDB): domain Bacteria; phylum Planctomycetota; class Phycisphaerae; order Phycisphaerales; family SM1A02; genus UBA8087. The sequence goes on along the minus strand of CASICI010000004.1, from coordinate 15,351 downwards.
TCCAGCCTTCCGCGATCTTGGCGACGAGTTCCTCGCCACCGGCTTCGATGGCGCCGGCTGCCTTCGCTTCGTCGACCTTGTCGGCGGGGCAGAAGGCGATGACCGTTGCGGACTTGCCGATGCCGTGTGGCATCGAGATCGAACCACGCAGGGCCTGGTCGGCCTGCTTGGGGTCGATTCCGAGGTGTGCCACCACGTTCACGGTCTGATCGAACTTCGGCGCCTTGAAGCGACGAAGCATGGGAATGGCCTGTTCCATCGCAGTGAGTTCACTGGACTGGAGTGTTTCGTTTTCGCGACTGCGCTTGCCTTTTTTACGTGACATGGATTCAGTCTCCTTCCACTTCGACGCCCATGGAGCGTGCGGTTCCGGCGATGATCATCGCACCGGCATCGATGTCGTGTGAGTTGAGGTCTTCGCCTTTTTCCTTGGCGATTTCACGACATTGATCCATGGTGATCTTGCCGACCTTGTTGACGTGTGGTTCGCCCGAGCCCTTTTCGATCTTCGCGGCTTCCTTGATCAGGACCGACGCGGGGGAGGACTTGATCTCGAATTCAAAGGAGCGATCCTCGAACACGGTGATCAGGCAACCAACGACCTTGCCGTTGAGGTCACGAGTCTTCTCGTTGAACTGTTGAATGAACTGGCCCGGGTTGACGCCGGCCGCACCGAGTGCGGGACCGAGCGGGGGTGCAGGCGTCGCCTGCCCACCGGGGGCCATGATCTTGAGTGATGTCAGTGCTTTTTTGGCCATGTGCTTTCTACCTCCCACCACGGGTGCCTTCGTCTGAAACTCAGTCGAGTGCATGCGTCACGCCGGCCTGGCTGAAACGCCCCACAGTAGTACCTGCGGTTAATGAATTGAGCCCGGAAGCGTAGCGGAATCAGTGCTCCGTCGCAAGTGGGCGCACCCTGAGATCGGTCGCCAAAAGTGGTGCTCAAGGTCGATGAGGACCTTTCCCCGGCGGTACGGCTGGTTATCGGATGGGCGGGGGGTGCCGCCTGCTGACTGCCGACAAGGCGCCTGGTTGAGTCGATCATCATGATGCCGGTGAGGATCAAATCAAGTCAGGCGCCAAGTGGCAAGTAGACGTGTGCCGACGGAATCCGGGCGGGTCGAGCCCGCCGATCGGCTGCGATGAAGGCGCTCCTGAAGAGGGCATTCGCAGTGTTTTCGGATCTGCTGAAAGGTGTCGGGGTGTCGAGGGCGCGCTGTGCGTCCTCGCATTCGGCCCACGTGTCATGGTTCTCGTGGAACCATCGTGTCGAGTCTGTGACGTCAGCGCATTGTGAGATGCGCTGCGAGTGGAGTGAGCGATGGTACGCATCCGCTGGAATCCCCCGGATCTGAACGACCAGGTTGCCTGGGAGAAGAGAGTGGCCCCTGAGCGGGACACTGAGACCAGGCATGAAGAGCAGCAGCATGAGAACCTGGTGTTCGTCGGTCCGAGTGGTCTCGACAGCCAGTGGCATGTCGGACCGTGATCGAAACCATGAATCCCAGCGGAGGCGACCTGCATCATCTGCCTCGATCCGCGGCGATCCCGGTGTGGGGGGGGCTTCGGCCGAGTCGGTCCGAAGTTCCAGGGTCGCGTTGGTGAGAAGAGGCCGAGGCATTGATGCTCCATCGAAAGTGAATCAGATCGTGTGGCCCAAGTGCTTGGAATCAAAGGTCAACGATCGTTGATATAAGAATACCGTCCGATACTGCAGCCACAAGACTGTTCTCGAAAGTTGCCGAGAAAAGGCTCTCCTGATCTTCTAGGAGGTGTTTTTTTGACTCAGATGTCGAGAGCCAGATGGCAGAAAAGCTCGATGCCGGTCGAAATGGCCTCGTCATTGAAGTCGAAATGAGCATTGTGAAGCCCTGGCATGTGGGTTTCACCTTCCTCGAGCAGGCCGAGAAAGAAGAAACAGGCTGGCACCCGCTGGCCATAGAAGGAAAAGTCTTCGCCTCCCATGACAGGGTCGGCCAGAGGCAGGACCACATCCGGGCCAGGCAGTCGCGAGCGATCCGCTCGTAGCGTTCGACGGCGTCGGGATGGTTCATGGTCACCGGATATCCGCGGATGTAGTTGGTTTCAGCGGTGCAGCCATGGGCGGAAGCGATGCCGGCGACCGTCTCCCCGATGCGGGACTCGAGCAGATCCTGAGTCTGCGGGTGCAGCGAACGGACCGTACCCCCCAGTGACACGGTGTCCGGAATGACGTTGAACGCATCGCCCGCGGACATCTTGGTGATGCTGATCACCGCGGAATCAAGGGGATCGACGCTTCGTGAGACCACGTTCTGAAGTGCCTGGATCACCGCGGCGGCACAGACCGACGGGTCGACGCAGAGATGCGGCATCGCGGCATGGCCGCCGACGCCGGTGATCGTGATGTCGATCTCGTCGGCGGCTGCGAGCATGGGGCCCGACTCGGGCGGTGACTTCTCCGGCGTGTGCGTGGACGTACCCGTGAAGCCCGTAGATCGAGGACACCGGTGGGCCGATCTTCGAACCATCAAGGACCCCGTCCTCGCACATCAGCTTGCCTCCGGCGCCACCTTCCTCGGCCGGTTGAAAGACGAAGCTCACGCCCCGTGGCAGCGTCGTCTCCTCGGCGATTCGTGCCAGAACGCGCGCGGTGCCGAGCAGGATCGTGGTGTGTCCGTCGTGCCCGCAGGCGTGCATCTTGCCGTCCGTCCGGGAGGCCCAGGGGACACCGGTCAGTTCGTGGATCGGCAGGGCGTCCATATCCGCTCTGAGCGCGATCGAGGGGCCCTCGGCGCCCGGGAGATGACCGAGGACTCCGGTGCCACCGGCCAGATCACCGACGTGCTCGATGCCCGAATCCTGCAGTCTGGAACGAACGATCTGCGAGGTGCGAACCTCCTCGAAGGCAAGTTCGGGATGGGTGTGCAGGTCATGACGGAGGGCGATCAGATCATCGAGTTCTTCGGCGATCAATGAACGAATCCGGGTCTTCATGGTGGTCTCGAGGCTCATGGGGCTGGCTCTCTCCGGCAGAGTTCATCTGCGCTCGTGGCTCAGGATCGAAGTCTGGGAAGTCCGATCGCTTCACGGCCACGGTTGACTTCCGAGATGGCGGGTGCTTCCTGACGAACCAATCTCGTCAGCTGACTCATCGTAACGCCCAGTATGCCGGCAGCTCCCGCGACGTCGTACTTTCGTGCCACGATGACATCGAGTGCCTCGGCCAGCAGGGCGGGGTAGTCCTCGTGCTTGGGATTGACCGGAATCTTCGTGCCCTGGCGGCGGGAGGACCAGAGTTCGCTGGGTCGGTGGTTGTCCCGACCGACGTAGGTCCTGACCTTTCGCGCGAGTTTGAGTCTGAGCCGGAAGATCGCTCGGGAACGATTGACTTGAAGTTCGCGACGCTCGGTGGCCCGTGATTCGATCTCCGACGGCAGGTGCATGATTCGAATGCCGGTCTGCACCTTGTTTCGGTGTTGTCCACCCGGTCCCGAGCCACGCCCGGTCGAGAGTTCGCATTGGTTCAACAAGGACTTCTCATCCAGAGTCGAAGGGTGCTGGTCCTCGGTGTAGAGGCTGTCCGGATCTCGATACGGCGGGCGATAGGCCATGCGTCAGCGTTTCCTTCGGGTCGTGGGTTGGGCGGTCGTCGAAAGATCGTCGGACTCGCCGCGAAGCCATCTCTCATGAGCGACCGCGGCGTGCATCGCTGCATTGTCGACACAGTAGGGCATGTCGGGCAAGCGAAGATCGATGTTTTTCTCGGTGCAGAGACTGGTGAGTTCGCGTCGCAGCAGACGATTCGCGACCACGCCACCACCGGCAAGCAGGGTCTTCGCTCCGGTCTGCTCCAGGGCCACGGTCGTCTTGCGGATGAGTGCTCTGACCACGGCCTCCCGAAACTCGGCGGCCAGGGCCGCTCGGTCCGCCGGGCTCACGTCGTCGATCGATCGTTCGAAGACGGTCCTCGAGCCCTCGCGTCGGGGTGTTCCGCGAATCGCGTACAAAAGGGCGGTCTTCACGCCGCTGAAGGAGAAGTCCAGCGAGGCGCGCTTGAGAAGAGACACGGGAAAGCGTCCTTCGAGGGGGCCTTCATGAGTCTCCGCCAGTTCGTCCAAACGAGGGCCGCCCGGGTACGGCAGTCCGAGCATGGAGGCGGCCTTGTCGAAGGCTTCGCCCGCGGCATCATCGATCGTCGCACCGAGCAGGCTCAGTTCCAAGGGGCCATCCATCGCATAGAGGCTGCTGTGCCCGCCGCTCACCACCAGGCCCACTGCCGGCCACTCGACCGGTTCCGCCTCGAGCAGTCCGCCCATCAGGTGTGCTTCCACATGATCGACTCCGATGAAAGGCAGCCCGCGGCTCCAGGCAAGGGCCTTCGCCATGCTCACGCCCACCAGCAGGGAACCGATCAACCCCGGTCGCACGCCGGCGGTGACCGCATCGATCTGATCGAGCGTGGTCTCCGCCTCGGAGAGTGCTCGTCGAACCACCGGAAGAATTCTCTCGAGATGGGCTCGGGAGGCGATTTCCGGAACGACTCCACCGTATTCCTCGTGAAGATCATGCTGGGTCGCCACCACGTTCGAACACACGCGACGCCCGTCGATGACCACCGCTGCCGCGGTTTCGTCGCAGGAGGACTCGATTGCGAGAATTCTGGATGAAGATGTGTTCCTGGTCATCATTGAGATGGATGCAGGGTACCCGGTGCGACACCGGCTAGACTTGTGTCCACCGCAAAGAGTCAGTCAGGGTCTTGGAGACCATGGCCTCTTTTCGACGAGGAGCGAGTGTTGGAAGACGGATTGAGAACATCACTCGAGGTTGGAGAAGAACGGGCGGTTCTGGTCAAGGTCCTGCTCGAGGAGTCGGATGACCGCTGGGGCGATCCTCTGGAGGAGCTGCGTGCGTTGACCGACACCGCCGGTGCGAAAGTCGTGGGGGAACTGCTGCAAAAGCGGAATCGCCCTCGCGGCTCGACCTATCTGGGGAAAGGCAAGCTCGAGGAACTGGTGGCTCTGGTCAAGATGGTCGAAGCCGGCCTGGTCCTCTTCGACAACGAATTGTCTCCCACTCAGATCCGTTCCATCGAGGAAGCCACCTGCTGCAAGGTGCTCGACCGCAGTGAACTCATTCTCGACATCTTCGCCTCGCGTGCGCAGACTCGTGAATCCCGGTTGCAGGTCGAGATCGCTCAGCTCCAGTACACGGCACCGAGACTTCGCGCCATGTGGTCCCACCTTGGACAAGTGACGGGCGGTGCCCCGATCGGCGTGGGCACGCGTGGTCCCGGTGAGCAGCAGCTCGAGATCGACCGTCGCCTGGTGCACAAGCGGATCGCGATTCTTCGCGAACGGCTCGCTGAAGTGCAGTCACGCAAGGCTCGAGAAGTCAGTGCGCGAACGCTCGACCACTTCACCGTCGGTCTGGTCGGCTACACCAATGCCGGCAAATCCACTCTGTTCAACGCGCTCACCGATGGTGGTGCCTACGAAGCCGACAAACTCTTCGCCACGCTCGGCACCCGCACCGAAGCCTGGCCGCTGGGCGGGGGGACGCAGGTTCTTCTCTCCGACACCGTCGGGTTCATCAGCAATCTGCCGCATCATCTCGTCGCATCCTTCAAATCGACCCTCGAGGAGACCATCTGCGCCCACGTCCTGCTGGTGGTGCTCGACGTCGGTGATCGGAATGCGCCCGAGCAGTTCGAGACGGTCCGAAACGTTCTCGATGAGATCGACGCTCGATCCCAGCCTCGGGTTCTGGTCCTGAACAAGGTCGACACGCTCACCGACATGCGCCAGCGCGGCCTGCTTGAAGGCGAGCCGCTCGAGACCTGGATGGAACGGATTCCGGATGCGATTTCAGTCAGTGCGAAAACCGGAGAAGGGCTCGAGGTCCTTGCCGAGCGTGTCGTCGAACTGATGCGCGGTCCTCTCCTGGAACTCACGCTTGAAACCCCGATGTCCGATTCGAGATTGGTGGACTATCTCGAAAAGCGGACCGATGTCCTGTCGCGGGACTGGACGGAGACGACCGCCGTCTACGGCATTCGAATCGGCCGACGACAGGTCGAGCAGCTCCTCGCGCGGGGATCGGTCTTCACGCTTGATGGGATTCCGAGCGGTGAGGCACTCGACCGTCTGTGGCCGGCGCCCCACGTCGAGAAGGAGCGTCCGGTGCCTCCGCACCGTCGGGCATGGTCCGAGGACGAGACCGCCTGACTCCAGGTGTGCCAGGCTCAGCCCGTGTTGACGCCCAGTGCGGTCTGAATCGTGCTGCGCAGCGCCATCTTCGGATCTTCCGGAGAGCGATACCAGAGTCTGGTCTCAGGTCGTTCCGCTTCGAGCTGCATCCAACCCACCACCCGGCTGCGATCGAATCGTCCTCCAGACCAGAAGCCGTCTTCGGCCCGTCCGAACGCGACCGCACGATCACCTCGCGGCATCTTGTCCCAGCGTTCGACGTGCGTTCCGAGAAGTGCGAGGTCCACGAGGCGGTCATGAGCGGCTTCCTCCGTCAGGACGAGAATCACGTTCTCGCCTCCCGGCATGAACTGATCGTAGGCGCGTTCGAGAATGCGTCCGACCCGTTCGATTCCAGCCACTCGATAGCTTGCCACGCTCACCACCGCACGCTCGTCCTCGACCGCCGCCGCGATGCGGACGTTGCCCGCGATGCGACCCGAGTCGTCTCGGTGCAGCAATTCCTCGCCCAGACTCGCCTCCCTCGTGAAGCGACTGGCGGCTCGTGCGAGTTCACTCAATTGATGTTCGTCGAGATCCGGACGCCAGTCGACTTCGACCAGATACGGTCTTCTGACCTGCTCGACCATGCGCAGGAAGGATGGCAGTGTGCGCCGGTTGGGCAGTTTCAGCTTCGGGCATTTCACGTGCAGAAAGAACCGGGTTTCATTGATCGAGACCTCGAAGTCACAGGTCCGACCGTTCGGGGTCGGAACCTCGTGCTGGATCTCGCAACCGGAATGAAGCAGGCGTCGGGCGACTCTGGCTTCGGCGAGCAGGCCCTGCGCCGGGCGTGATCCTTCGCCTCTGGTCTGAAGGAGCCGTCTCAGCCTCTGCCCGGTTCGACCTCCACCCGCCGGCATCTCACGCCAGGCGGCGATCTCCGCCCGAACCGTCCGGTCGAGTCTCGCTTCCCTTGGTTGATTGTCGCGATCGAACAGTGTGAGGGGCTCCGTGTCTGAGGTCTGTGGAACAGTATCCCATGAAACGCGGGTCGTACATGAAGAGTTCGTTTGAAATGGACTGTTTGCGTCAGGGGATCCCAGTATTTGATCCCATGGCGTCTTTTCGGACACGTTCGTACGCACCCTACGTCCTGAAAATGTCCACGTATGTGTCTGTCATTGGGGATGTTCCGCTTGTTCGGTCTGTCGAAGAGGAATCTCCCGACCGCCTGCTTGATCCGCCGGTTCGGTCATCCGATGGAGTGTGTGCAGGGATGTCGGGCGTCCGTCATCTCATTCGAAATCCAGGGAAGGAAGTGAACGATGCGTATTGGTGAAATGCTTGTCTCGGCGGGTCTGCTGAGTTCTGAACAGGTCGATGAGATTCTGCGAAAGCAGCAAAGCCATCCCGAGCCGTTCGGTCTGCTCGCGCAACGCATGTTCGGGACCGACACCAAGGACATCGAACGGATCTGGACCGAGACCACCATCAGGATGAATGAAACCAGTCGCCCGGATGTCGAGGAAATCGATGACTCGGTGATCGATCTTCTGACCAGGCGTCAGGCCTGGCAGTTTCGTTTCCTGCCTCTGCGAATCGATTCATCCGGCACGCTCATCGCCGCCACCACCCGGTCTCAGCTGTCACGAGCGGTCCGTTTCGCGACGAGAGTGCTCGACCGACCATGTTCCTTCGTGTTGACCGATTCCGAATTCCTCGCGGAGAATCTCGAGGCCTACTACGCACTGCCGGGTCTCGACCAGCGGGTGATCGAGGGTGAATCGCTTCAAGCGGCGCTGCAGGTCGGTGAAGACGCCGCCTGATGGCATGAAGACGTTCTGATCGATCGGGCTCGGGTCACCGCGGTCACGCGGTGCGAGCCCCGATCTTCCAGTTGTTCCCACATTCGGGACACTGCGCCGAGTCGTTGCCTTGCCGAGCGTACCCGCAGTGTTCGCACAGCATGCCATCGATGTCCGGTGATGTGATCAGTGCGTAGGCCGCTCCTATGACGGTTTGCATCAAAGGCAATCCCAGGAAGATGTAGGGCAGGAAGCACGCCGCGACGCTCAGGCCGAGAATCAGCCCGCCCACGATCATGAGTCCCACCAGGCTCCATGCGATGCCCGTGCCACTCCGTTTGAAGGCCCATGTCATCGCGTCAGGGGGGCTCATTCGTCCCATTTTGGGATCGATGATGGGCATGAGCATGAGAATGATGCGCGCCAGCCCGTACAGGATGATGCAGAGCGCGATCGGAATACCGATGACCCCGGCCGCTGGCGATGGCCAGTTCCGTGCTGCCACCGAGCAAGGCGATGACGAGACCGATGACGACAGCCGGCACAGCACCACAGAGGGCCGCGGCGATGTAGATGATGGTGATCAGCAGGTATGAAAGCAGGGCGCCGAGAATGACCCATCCGAGTCTCTGGTAGGCGATCCAGAGGTCGGAAAAGACCGCCTTGTCACCTCGAGCGATCTTGACGCCGATCCAGATGCCGCCAAGTGTCAGGGGAAGGCTGACCAGAAGGGACCAGCCAAGCGAAAACACCTGGTTCATCACCATGAACGCCATGCTGTTGTTGGCTCCGCCCGCGGCGAGATTGAACGGGAGGGTGATCAACGTGGGGATGAAGTTCGCCACCAGAATCAGAAAGGACACTCCGAGCATCAGGCCGTAGTTCTCGGTGAATCCTTTCCAGCCGACGGAAAACGCGTTCCCGAACGAATAGCAAAGGTAGGCGATGGGAGCGTTGGCTTCCGCCTGGTCGTCGTACTGCTTCATCGCCTGGGAAGACTCCGTCGCGGGCGTTGCGAAGTCGGCCGGAGGCGTTGTTTCGGCCTGGTCTTCCTCGAGGAGACTGTCCAATGTCTGCCAGTCTTCACTGCCTTCCGGGCAGATCTGAAGCGAGCCCGTCACCTCTCCCGAGGCCTTCATCGATTCGATGACTGAATGTTCGAACGGTCCTTCGACCTTGCCCGGTGTTCTGCAGATCCAGTAGCGCATGAATGGCCTTTCGTTGACTCAGTCGCTGAGGTTCATGTCTTCAAGAATGCGAGTGAACTGCTCGATCGCGTCATCGATTTCCGGTAGATCAGGTGCCATCGTCATGCTTCCGTGCGGAAGTTTCGCAAGCATCATCTTGGTGACGGGGATGTCTGCAGCACCAAGTCTCTCGGCGTAGGCTTCGTCCTCGCTTCGAAGCGGATCATACTCCGCAATCATGAGAGTCGTCGGGCACACGCCTTCGAGCGAGTCGGCGCGCAGCGGTGAGACCCTCCAGTCGGTACGGTCCGTCGGGGCAGGGCAATAGCGTTCCCAGAGCCATTCCATCTCGACCGTCTCGAGGGGAAGTCCGGTTCCGTAGGCGTCGAAGCTCGCGGTGTCGAGTTGATGGTCGGTCACGGGATAGACCAGCAGCTGGTGGGCGAGTGGTGGGAGTGCTCCGTCTCGGGCCGCGAGAGCGCAGACCGCGGCGAGATTGCCCCCGGCGGAATCACCGCCCACGATCAAGCGGTCTGAGTCGATTCCAAGATCCGCGGCGTGGTCGGCCACCCACCTGACCGCGTCGAAGCAGTCCTCGACCGCAGCGGGAAAAGGATGTTCCGGCGCCAGTCGGTAGTCGACCGTCATGATCGGAAGCCCCGTGGCACGGACCAGCTTGATGACGATCGGAAGTGAGAGGCGGGCCGACCCGAGCACCCAGCCTCCGCCATGAAACCACACCATCGCCGGACTCGGTTTCTTGGTGACGGCATCCCTGCATGAAGGTCGGACGATCATGGCGTGGATCGCCTCATCCTCCGAAGAGGACCCAGCGCGAGGAATTCTCACCTCTTCGATGGTTTCGCTTTCAAGATCGAGCTGAGACTCGGGCAGCATCATCTCCATCCGTGCGCGGGTGTCCGCGATGGGTTCGCTGCCGAGTTTCGGAAACCTCGGATCGTTGATGATGGCGACGATCTCCTGAATGGGTTTCGGCATCGAGTCGATCAAGTGAAGTGTCGAGTGCGCCATGGAGTCCCTCGGGTGCGTTCGTCGTGGCCCTCATGATACCCGCCGAAGAACGGCCCTTGTGCGGTAGGTGGCCGCATCACCGTAATTCGCGGCATGATCGATGGAAAGGCAGAGGCGGAGCGTCTCTGCGCTTGAGTTTCATCTGCTGCTCGAACAGTCATTCATCCGGAGAATTCCCATGTTTCATCGCACGGATCCAGTGTCTTCATCTCGCCAACCACAGCTCACTGCGCTCATCGGTCTGATGTTCGTCGTTCTGTTTTCGGGGCTCGCCGGCTGTGTCGATTGTGAGAAACGTTTCTGTCGAGGGGTCCGGGTCTCCTCGGTGCAGTTGATGAGCGTCGCCGATCGATGCTGCCTTGAACCGGAGCTTCCGGGCTGTGAGGATCCCGAGCGTTTCTTCCAGCTTATTCTTGAGAAATTGATGCTCGCCGACGACGCCTGCCACGAGGACAACTACGACCGCATGCTCGACCTCCTCGAGGAACTGCTCCGGAGCCTTCCGTTCTTCGCCCTGGAAACCGTGTGTGATGAACGGCTGGCGTGGGATGATTCGCTTCGGGACTGGTTGGACGAGCGATGCGAACTGATCCGAAACACGGGCGCATTCTTCGGCCCCGAGGACACGGTTTCAGTGACCGCGGAGCTGCGGTTCGATCAACCTCGAGCACTCGGTTCGGGGCAACGAACCTACCACGCGTTTCAGCCTGATTCGAAGGCGTCGTTCGAGACCTGGTTCGCTTCGGGGCACTCGAATCTTGAAGGAGGACTCACGCTCGGTCTCCGACGTCCGTTGCCGGGCGGGGGGCTCATCATCCCGGTTCACGAGGCCGTCTTCGAACTTGAATCAGATCCCGGCCAGCCGTTTCACCGAGTGCGTTCCACTCTGCTGAGTCAGCTTGATCGGAGAGTCGCGGGTTGGATCGTTCTGGATGATCGAGGCCGGGGACGAGTGGGGCTTCAGCTTTGTCTCGAGGGCCATGATCAATCGAGGCATGGCCCCATCTGGTTCGAATGTCCAGTGACACTCGTGCGAGGGATGCTTCGAATCGAGTCGGCGAAGGGCGGTGATGCGCTGGAGCTCTTTCCCGTCGTGGACTCGATTCGTGAGCTCTTCGACATCGTCGGCAGCCCTGCCGAGTCGATGTCGTCGTCGGGTGACCGTGCGTTCGATCCGTGTGAGCGCGTCGATGGCGCGAGCCGTCGTGCTCTGGCGTGGTTGCAGCGTCTGCGAATGGTGTTTCCAGACTGCTTTCCCGGGACTCGAACGGCGGGCTGACTCACCGGAATCAACGGCTGGGAAGGTGGAGGATCGTGGCGAAGAGGCCACTCCAGGCGAGCGTCACCTTCGTGATGTCGTCGGAACATGAGAGAACCGCGATGGTTCGTCCGCGAACCACGACGTCCGCAGTGAGTCCATCGATTCCCGGGATTCTGAGAACGTCGGGAAGCGGACCTGGTCGGAGCGGCAGCCTTCGTCTGAGGCGACGAAGGGCTGCCAGTGAACTGAACTCCGCAACGAGGCGGCGATCCTCGTTGCGGAGTCTCAGTTCGTGGCCCTCGAATTCGAGGGTGAGGTCTGATTGAATCTCAAGTTGCATGGATCAGGAACCGTCGTGTTCACGGGTTCTGATTCGCAGAGTTCCGTTGAGACGCCAGGGGGCGTTTCGTGACTCATCGGCGGTGCCGCTCGGGACTTCGACGGTCATGTCCTCGAACTGATAGATGATTTCCGCCTTCTGGCCGGTGAGTCGCTCGTACAGGCCGATTGCAAGATCCGGCCAGTTATGTGTTTCGGTGTCGCTCATCTGTCTCTCCTTGTGAGGTGGTCGGTTGAGGTGTGGGGGCGTGCTTGCATGGTCGGACAGTTGGTCCGCACTTCGGCTGACGGTAGGCACCTGGGCTGCCAGGTTTCCTGAATTCCGGCTCATTTTTTGGTTCGGTCCTCCATTCTTCGGGCGGTCTTGTGGCATCTTTGGCTGGGGCGGTGCTGAGTGGTCGATAGCATGAATTGAGCTCCTGAAGCCGACTGGTGGAGCCGTCATGAGAGTTCTTCACGTCATTTCAACGCTCGATCCCGACTGGGGTGGCCCGCCGGTCGTGGCCACCCGTCTGTGCCGCCGCTGAGGCGGCTCAAGGTCTTCAGGTCACCTTGATGAGTTACGACGGTGAGGCCGCTCGGCGCTCGTGGACGAATGACCAGGGGACGCTTGATGGCGGGCCGCAGGTCCGGATGGTCTACGTGCCCGGGGGAGGGCGTCTCGAGGGTCTGCTGGGTGCCCGGGCTCGCAAGGTCGCTCGCTCGCTCATGGCTGATCATGACGTGGTTCATCTGCATGGCGTCTGGGAGACGATCCTGAGAGTGACCGCTGAAGAAGCGGCTCGCGCAGAAAAGCCGTATCTCTTCACCGCGCATGGCATGCTCGGCAAGGTTCATCTCAAGACCAAAGGCTTGAAAAAGCGAATCGCCGTCGCTCTGAGATACCGCCGGCTCTTCAATGGCGCGGTCGCGCTTCACATGGCAAACGAGATCGAAGCTGAACTCTCGAGCGACGTTGGTCTCACTCCTCCGATGATCGTCAGCCCGAATGGAATCGCCTTCGAGGAGATCGATCCACTCCCCGCCCAGGGGACGTTTCGTGCGACGTTTCCTCAGGTCGGCTCACGGCCGTTCATTCTCTTTCTGAGCCGATTGCATCACGTCAAGGGACTCGATTACCTCGCTGATGCCTTCAAGATCTTCTGCGAAACGAATGATGACGTCGATCTCGTTGTGGCAGGTCCCGACGGAGGGATGCAGCAGGCATTCGAGGATGCGATCATTTCGTACGGACTCCAGTCACGCGTCCACGTGGTCGGTCCGCTGTACGGTCGCGACAAATTCGCCGCCTACGCCGATGCCGACTGTTTCTGTCTCCCCTCCCGGCACGAGAGTTTCGCCATCGTGCTCAATGAGGCCCTCGCGTGTGCTGTGCCCGCTGTGCTCACCAAAGGATGCAATCGCCCCGACATCGTCGAGGCCGATGCGGGACTGATGGTGCCGCATGATCCCGCAGACATCGCGGCGGCACTCTCCGTGGTGATGTCCGATCCGGAACGACGCCGTGCGCTGGGCGCCAATGGACGCGCGTACTCCGCCGACAAGCTGACCTGGGCTGCGGTCGCCCGCACCATGATCGAGAACTACCGCACGTATTGATCTTTCCGTTCGTGTCCCATGTCTGCCTGGTCAGATCAGGAATGCGTATGTGATCAGTCCGATGAAGAGGCAGGGGAAGATGAATCGTGCGACGTAGTCGATTTTTCGAGCAAGTGCTTTCTTCGTTTCAGCTCTGGCAAGGACACCCGTGATCACGGATTCATACAGCGCGCCGAAGACCAGCAGCGTGCATCCCACGATGAAGATGTCGGCCCTGGTCAGGTAGGAACTCTTGGGAAGCATGGTGCTGAGCGCGAAGTTGTAGGCGATCAGCGTGAAGACCGAACTGGTCGCCAGCGAAAGCTGCGATGGCAGAACGGTCGGGTCGAGCCAGAAGACCGAGTAGGCCATGAACACGATCAGCGACAGCGGAATGAGCAGCTTCCAGGTGAAGAACGTCAGGTCTCTTTTGCCGATGAATTCCAGACGGGCGGTGGGATACGCCTCTGTTCCATCCAGAGACTTGAGTTCGTCGATCTCGACCGTGCCTGCGATCATCTCCCAGCCCGCGACGGAAGGCGGCTTCAACATGCCGCTTCGATCATCGTCGACGACGAGCGTTCGTTCCTGGGGATCGATGATCGTCATGTTGATGAAGAATTCCGGTTCATCGAGGGGGAAGTCTCTGAGGTTCATCGGTGCGCCCAGGGTTCCCTGATAGCGCTGTTGGTAGGTCGCGTTGCCGTCAGGCGTGACTTTCGCGACCGGGTTCAGTTTCGTGGTGATGTTGCGGCCGTTGATGATCGTCACTTGAGGAGCGTTCGCCTCGGTCAAGGAGAGCATGCGAATGGGGGGGGCGTCCGCGGAGGCGAGGCTGGGGTCGAACCATTCGAGTCGGATCGCGAAGTCGGCGGTGATCTCCTCGTTGGGCTCGCTGATGCTCGAGATGTCCAGGAGCACGATGGTGGCTTCGATCCGTCCTTCATTGTTTGCCGCAGGTGGAACCATGTCCTCTTCCTGAGGCAGGAAGAGGATGCTCGACATCATCAATAGAAGGCTGAGTGTGTTCATGTGAGAATTCTAACACTGTTCGAGTGTGTTTTCATCGGCGCTCAAGCATGCGAAAGTCTTGTGCGCTTCTACGCAAAAAAAAGGTTGCCGTGGCTGGTGCCACGGCAACCTGACATGTTTCAAGAGTCATCGATCAAGCAAGCTCGTTCAAGCATTCCACATGAATGAAGGGAGTGTCCACGTGTGTTGTGGACCTCCGAGCGTGCGCCGTCTCTGCTTCATCAATCCGAGTGACAGTCACCCCAGTTGCTTAGAAACAACGTGATGTCTTCCGCGTCCACCAGGCCATTTATATCCATGTCGCAGTTCGATTTCGAACTGCCAAAGCATCCCAGGATGATGCCCAGATCCATGCCATCGATGGTGCCGTCTTCATTGAAGTCGCCGTGGCATTCTGTGATTGTCGTCGGGCAGGGCGCGGAGCCCGGACACACGATCGCTCCGGAACCCGGAGGAAAGCTGCTGCAGGGGACGTTGTCGCATGCGGTTACCGTGCACGCGTCTAGCGGGAATGACGTCCAGCCGGGTGCGTGCAGGTAGGTTTGTGTCTTGTTGTAGTTGTACAACGTGTACCAGCCACTGAAATCATGGATGATCACGCCGTCGTAGGCTGGGGTCACACCGGTGATGCCTTTTGCAAAGTTCTGGTCGAATCCCCAGCTGCTTATCGCGTCGCGACTTGTTTCGAGCACGTTCAACATCGATGTCGGGTCACTCTCCGAAACCGTACTTTGAGAGCAATTTCCGAACGTTCTCTTGCAACAGCTGGAAGAGGTAGTCGGCCTCGTGGAGACATGAAAAGAGATGGGGACGTCTCTGCCGTCATTAGAAAGTTTCTCGGCTGAGATTCTCGCGAAGTGGCGAGCCCATGGTGCAATCCCGTCGACGGCACCGGGGAGATCCAGCTGGCAGGTCTCGCATGTTTGAGGATCGAGATATTTTCC
>CASICI010000003.1 GCA_949373145.1 uncultured Phycisphaerales bacterium | reverse complement strand
TTCTGGTACCGGCCACGCCGTCCAGGTGGTCTCGTCATGCGCAGGGCGCTGCATGACGACGAGGCGTTGGTCGTCGGGGTTGGTGCCGCAGGCGATCAGGGTGCCGTCCTTCAAGGACGTCGAGCGTCGCGGCGGACAGCGTCCGGCCCAGAGGGTTGCGGGGCGCGCCAACTGGTGGGTGTCGAGGTCGAATCGGTGCAGGCTGCTTTCCGCGATCAAGCCGATCGTGCCATCGCTGCAGCAGTTTCGGGGGGCTTGGCGTGACCCAGGCGGCTTCCCTCGGGCGGTGTGATCGGCGTGGAGGCTCGCCCGCGATCTTCGGCTGCACGATCTCTCCGTCGAGACGTCGGTTCAGATCGGTCCCTTGGCCGAGCCGCCGTAGCCACCCCAGACCAGGACGCGCCGGTCGGGAAGGGTGAGCGCGTCCGGGTTGATGCGTGCCTCACGCATCTGCGAGCCGACCGGAAGCCATGGCTCCATCCGGTCGTCGCGATCTGGATGGCGGGCGTGGCGTTGAAGTCCGCGGTCATGCCGCCCCAGCAGGAACACCCAGCCGTCTGATTCGACCACGGCGGATTCGATGACCGGGAGTGTGAGTCGTGCCCGCGAGTTCGGTGGTCCGGACCGGCAGGCCGAGAACCAGCGGTGTCTTCGGCGGTGCGCGACGGTCAGTCCTGTGTCCGGGGCCCGGGCCGGATCCTGCCCGTGGCGTGGAGGCAACGGCGGATGCCCGCCAGCGCCAGCGCGCACATGGCCGGGAACATCCTCGGGTCATGGCGCTCTGGGTGCCGCGGCATGGGCTCGGCCGGGTTCGACTGACAAGGGTGCCGACGAGAGAACTGTTCGTCCGAGTCCGCGTGTGCGTCGTCGCAGTGGTCGTCCTCGTCGGTGCTTGCCTGTGCTCGGCGAGCCGTGTTCCGGCTTCGGAGGCGGTCAGGCTCTGATGCGCGGGTCTGGTCGCGTCGTGCTGCACCGGTGCTCTGCGTCGGTGGGGTCCTGGCATGAATCTCGATGACGGGTGGTTCCTGCTTCAGCGTCACGGCAGGTGTCGCCGGGGGCGCGCGTTCGGCGTTCGCCCGGTTCGAGCGCACTGTCCATCGCTTCGATGCGACGAAGGGTCTCTTCCATTCGAGACGGCACGGCCTGAGTTCGTTCGATGAGCGCGTCACTGCGTTGTTGCTGAGCGCTTTCGAGTTCGGCGATCGCTCGGGCCCGTTCCTGGGTGCCGGCCTGAATGGCGTTGCAGATCTCGATGCCGTTGCCCATCCCGGACGGCGATGTCCTCCGCTCGGGAGATCAGGGTCGTTCAGGCGTTCCTCGACCTGCGTGGCTCGCGCCAGGGAGTCTTCGAGCCGGGCGCATGCCTCTTCGATCCGGGCGCCGTCTTCGAAGGTGCTGGTATTCCCGGGTCGCGGTGGCGCCGGCGTCTTCCAGCCGTTCGAATCTGTGATTCGAAGGCGCGGAGCATCCGTGCGCCGAGGTGGAGGCGCTCGTCGAGCATACGCGATCGATTCACCGGCCCCGGTGGGCTCCTGCGCCGGGGTCGTCGGTCGCTCTTCGGTCTGCGCGGTCGTCCTCGGCTTCTTCATGTCGGCGATCTTGCCGCGTCCGCTGACGGAACGGGCATGCCTGGTCGCGGCCTTCTTGAAGTCCTCCGCGGCGAGCGGCGTGGTCTTGGTGGTGCTGCTGGGGCTCGCCTTGCTCAAGTGTTTTTCTGGCACGCGCGGCGGCCAGTCTGGCCGCTTCACGGAAGTGAGCGGCGCTGGGGCCGTCGGGTTGGGATTCGACACCCTCACCTTCGGTCTTTTTCGTGCCGTCTTCTTCAACCTCTGCGTCGTATTCGTGATCCATCGGATCCTCCGAAGTCGTGCCTGATCGGGCACACCGGCATTCCCTTGCCATTCGAGCGGCTGCTCGTCACTGACAAGAGTCTACGAGATCCCGCCTCCTGATGGTGTCCAAGGAGAAGTCTCGGGGAGGTTTCCTCTTTCAGCCGTTTGTTCTGGGCATCATGTCTTCCGGCATCAGTTCGGCGAGAGTCGTTCCCTCGGCTCGACTTCTCTGGGCATCTCGAAGCGTGTCCACCAGGGGGGTTTGCAGGTGCATGGCGCCGTCATCGATCAGTTCGAAGGCCACATCCATCAACTGGGCGGCCGTGATCTGTTCCGGAGCTCTGGCGAGCACGAACGACTCTTTGTGGTCGATCCGATGAAGAAAGCCACGTTTTTCGAGTCGCTCAAGCATCAAGTCGGTGAATTTGAAGGGCAAGCCCGTCTTCCTGGCGATGTCATCCGATGAACAGGTCCCGCCTTGTTCGAAACCAGCGGCGACCAGCGTCATCACCGACAGGATGGAGGCCGGGTCGATCAGGTTTTCAAGTTCCTCGGTCTGCATCACCCGAGCGTCACGTCCTCGCAGGACCTGAACGATCGCGGCGACTTCGAGTCCGACCAGAACGAACATCCACATCAGATACATCCAGAACATGAAGACCGGAATCAGTCCCAGGGATCCGTAGAGACTGCTCACGGTGAAAGCGTTGGCCATGTAGGCGCCAAGTGACCGTTTGCCGACCTCCAGAAGAATCGCCGCCACCAGGCCGCCGATCAGGGCGGGTCGAACTCGCACTCGCGCGTTCGGTACCCAGAGATAGACCACGAACATGACGAACCAGAACGTCAGAATGCTGAATCCCACATCGATCGTCACGGCGAGCCACTGCCAGCTGGGAAGTGTCGACACCACCGCCGAGAGATTTCCCGACAGCCAGGGAATCACGCCCAGCATCACGGGGCCGAAAGTGAGCACGCACCAGTAGACCAGGAGGCGTTTGGTCCATGAGCGGCCAGCGCGTGCTCGGTAGATCACATTGAAACTGTTCTCGATGGTGACCATCACCCACAGCGCGGAGAATGTCACCACCGCCATGCCGACCCAGCCCAGTCCCGAAAGATTGATGCTCGATGCGGTCGCAACGAAGCCGTCGACCCATTCACCCAATCCGACCGGCGTTTGCGCGGTGTTGGCGTCCAGTGTCGGAGGAATGATCTTGATGTCATTCAGTCCGAGTTCTTCAATCAAGGCGTCGATGGTCTGGTTGAAGTTGTCGCCGAGGATGTTGCGGGCTGCGATCGTGATGACCACCAGCACGGGAAGGATTCCAAAGAGCGTGCGAAATGCCAACGATGCGGCCATCTGGGGCGCGCGGTCCTCATCAAGGTGCCTCAGGCAATATCTGGCGGTGTCGAATCCGTGCCGAACGCGCCTTTGGACGTCATCCAGATTCTTTCGAGGTTCCGAAGCGGCCTGCCGCAGCCATTCGAAGCTCTGTCGCACTCGAGTGCGCAGTGGCGGTCTGGTTTTTTCCGGTTTCTGGGTCATTGATGCCTCGATCCCAAGGTCTATCGTCAGAATCGCAAGCGAACCTCGCGAACCTGTTTAGAATGGTACGAATGTCGACTCGAGGAAAAAAGCAGGGACACGGATATGGCGACAAGCGTCGCGGGCCACGTTTGCAGAAGGTCCTTGCTGACGCCGGTATTGCGTCCCGCAGGGCCTGCGAGTCTTTGATCGAATCAGGAATGGTCACCGTGAACGGCGAAGTCGTCGACACGTTGCCCGCCTGGGTCGATCCAGAAGGTGATCGCATCGTCGCCGAGGGGCGTGTGGTCGGGAAGACACGTCGAAACATCTACGTGATGCTGTTCAAGCCACGGGGCACGGTCAGCACCAACAGTGACCCTGAGGGGCGTTGTCGCGCGATTGACTTGGTCCTTCATCCATCACGTCCCCGTCTTTATCCTGTCGGGCGGCTCGATGTCGAGTCCTCGGGCCTCCTTTTGCTCACAAACGATGGTGAGCTGGCCAATCGTTTGACGCATCCCCGTTATGGCGTTCACAAGGGCTACCAGGTGACGGTCGGCGGCCGATTGAGTGATGAGGACGTTGAGCGTCTTGAACGTGGTATTTTTCTTCCGGACAAGCGAAGTGGGGAGGCTTCTCGCACGAACCGCTCCAAACTTGATGTCATCAAGCGCGATCGTGACCGAACGTTGCTCTATATGGAACTTCGTGAAGGGCGTAATCGCCAGATCCGCCGCATGATGGCGCAGTTCGGGTTTCCTGTGAAAAAGTTGCGTCGGGTTCGAATGGGTCCACTTGCCTTGAAGGGTCTTGCCCCTGGTGAATGGCGTGAACTGTCTTCCGGTGAACTGTCATCACTTCGACGTGCGGCGTATCGAATTCGCGATAAAACCGCGTCTTCAAAGTCATAAACCCACATTTTAAACACTCTTATGATCAACCCCAAACGGTGGGCGGCTGTCCTTTTGGCTTGTTTTTATAGGGCTTTTAAATGCAATTGAATTTCATTCTCTGTTGTGATTGACTTTCATTCTCAATTGGATACTATTTCTCACTTCTCCCGAAGTCTCCCTCCGTCGTCATGTTTCTGACTTCGGCACTTCGGGTTCACTCGGTGGGCCTCTGTTCACCAATATCCTCTTAAGGAGTTTCCAGAGATGTTTAAGACTCTCACAGCCGTCACTGCGGCGCTGATTTTTGCCGGTTCTGCCACCGCCGATTTGGTCAACCCCCTCGTGCCCACCTGGGCTGGTGCTCCAGGGTCAAGTTCAGCCCAGTGGGATTCCTTCACCTCAGCCGATGGTGGCGCAAACGCCCCTGAGTCCGGTTCAGGCTTCAACCTGTACAACTTCGGGACAGGTGCGATCATTGCAGGTTCCGGTAATTTGTACGGTGCCAGTGGTGCACTCAACATTCACGTCTATCCCGCAGGACCTCCCATCCTTGGTCTCTCCGCGGCAGTCGTCAACATTTCCTTCGCTGGCAACCCCATCGATACGGGCGACGTCCGTGCTTTCGTGGGTCCTCAGTCCTCTGGAACAGAGGTTGGCAGCGTCGCGACCTTCCAGGGTGGTGGTGGAAGCTCGTTTTCACCTCAGACATGGGCGTTTGAGTTCGATTTCAGCGCATTCACCCTCGGTCCCCCGCAGTCACTTTCGTTCTTCTTCGGTTCTGAATTAGCGAACAGCAGCCTCGATGCGATTTCCATCGATGTTCTTGGAGCTCCGATCCCCGCACCAGGTGCCGCACTTGCTTTGGGACTTCTTGGTGTCACTCGTCGCCGTAGAGGCTAATATGTCGTGTCTCTGCCATACCGGTTACGAAGGGACACGAGACAACATATGAGTGATGCAACAGCGACTGCCGATTCAAAGATTTCAAATGGAATCATGGACCGACTGAGATCAGAGACCCGACCTCACCACGACAAGGCCGAACAAAATGGCTTCGGCGTGATGGTGATGGAAGGTGGGCTTCAGATGACTCCCTACGTGGAACATCTGGCTGCCTGGAAAGAGATTCTCAGTCATCTCGAATCAGCACTTCGTACCTGTGAGGACGATGTCGTCTCTCAGACCTGGCATGAAGGCCTCGTCAAAGAGAGTCTCCTCGAACAGGATCTCACGCAGCTGGCTCCGGAAGGCGCAATCCTTTCTGCTCCCACCACGGAGGCTGTGCACGCATTCACTCAGTACGTCGATCACCTCGCCAAGGAGACCCCACGGGGTCTCCTTGGTGTTCTTTACGTCCTCGAAGGATCGACCATGGGTGGCAGCGTGATGAAATCACGCATCGCCTCGCAACTCAGCCTCACCCTCGATGAGCCGGGGCTGCTGTACTACGGTTGCTACGGAACTCAGGTCGGGGTCCATTTCAAGGATTTCCGCTCCCGCATGGGTGGCTCCGTCGATGGCACCGGTTCCGAGGATCTGGTCCTTGAAGCCGCCGGCCGAACGTTCGACCTCGTGGGTGACATCCTTCGTGCGATCGCGGGTGATTGATGGAGACAGGGTCGGCCAAGTCATCCGGTGCGACCACCATTCGAAGATGGGCTCTCCTTCTTCTGACGTTCTCCGCCATTCCCGATGTCCTGCCCTATGCAGGACTCAAACGTCTCATTTCAGAGCGGTTCGACAAGAGCGAAGCTGAATCCCAGCTCTTCGCCATCATGGCCTTGATCGGGGCCCTGCTCGCAGTCCTCGTCCTCCGACGTGTTCAGAAGGCATCGCCTCGCAAGGTCTTCATGATCTGCGCGTTGGTGCAGGCCAGCGTCATCGGCGTGATGATTCTGCCCATCAACTGGACCACGATGCTCGCGCTCCGGGGCATTCAAGGTGGCGCCGACCTGTTGATGCTGGTGACCTTGACCACGGTCGTGGCAAGTCACGCCAAGGGTACCGGGCGAGGGTTCGGTGCGGCCGGTGCGGCGATCCTCTTCGGTCTGGCATTCGGCCTGCTTGGTGGTGGGCTTCTGACCGCTCTCGAGCCGCTCTCCGTCTTCCCGATTTCGGTCGGCATCTCGCTGATGCTGGCTGGCAGTGCCTTTGGTCTTCCTTCAAGGCCTCTGCATGCCACTGCGAAAGACAAACGTCGGCAGATGGATCGAAGAACGATCATCGGAGGTGCGTTCTCCGCAAGTGATCGAATGATCTCCGGCATGATCACCGTCAGCCTGCCGTTGCTTCTGGTCTCCTCCTTCGAGGCCAGCCCCTCGGTGATCGGCACGGTACTTGCCGCACCGCTCCTGGCGTGTGCGCTCGGTGGTTATTTCTCAGGCATCCTGGTCGATCACATCGGCGCGATTCGAGCGCGTTTGATCGGGGTTCCCGTGCAGGCTGCGGGTCTGACCATGATCATCCTCTCCGGTGGAAACGTCGCACTGCTGGCCGTCGGAACGCTCACCCTTTCAGCCGGTGCGGCACTGCTTCTTCCGACATCCCTCGTGATCGGTGCCGGCAATCGTCCCAAGCAGATCGATCCGAGTGTCGTCGGTGGGATTCAGTCCATCGGCCAGGCCGGGCACCTGTTCGGCACCTTGCTCATCTTCATGATCACCGTGCTTTCGGGTGCCGTGACCACGACGGGAATTCTCGCCGTCGTGGTCATCTACCTCGCCTGGAACACGATCTGGCTGGGGGCGCTTGGTTCGGAATTCTTTGCAGTCGCTCGCCCTGCGCCGCGAGTGGTGCAAGGTCGTCGCCTCGCATCCGGGCCGATCATGGGTCGGACCACACCTCGACGTGGAAGCGCGGCCGCTCAAACCGCTACACTGCTCGATTCCCAGCAGGATGAATCCAATCCAGAGGAGTCGATGGAATGCCACAGTATGAATACGAATGCGACGAGGACGGCGAAGTCCTGACCCTCTTGAGGCCGATGTCGGAGGCGGACGCACCCGTCGAGGACCCGGAGTCACGCGGGCGTGTCTTTTCGCGTCGACACAGCGTGTTCGGCGTCGGACGACGTGCTGCCGCACAATCGGCACCGGCGGCATCCATGGAGGGCTTCTGCCCCTGCGGCATGCGTCCCGGTGGATGTGGTGGTTCATGACTGACCTCATCACCCATGGCGTTGATTTTTCCGGTGCACAAGGTGGTGGCGGCTCGAAGATCGTGGTCGCGACCCGTCACGAAACCGGTGAGATCTCTCTGGAGCGAGGGCTTGATCGTAATCGGCTGGTGACCCGCATTCGAGAGACGCTTACCGACGGAGATCGGCATCTCTGGCGAATCGATGCGCCTTTCAGCGTTCCCGTCGCGGTCTTCGACGCGCATGACCTTGAACG
The DNA here is from genome assembly GCA_949373145.1 of uncultured Phycisphaerales bacterium. GTDB lineage: Bacteria > Planctomycetota > Phycisphaerae > Phycisphaerales > SM1A02 > UBA8087. Next base: position 11,343 of record CASICI010000003.1, on the reverse strand, counting down.
CGACTGGCTGATTCTGGCTCGCTGGATGAGTCAGTTCAAGGACCCAAGAGACTGGCGCAGAGCACTGCGAGCGGTTGACCGCAAGGAAAAGAAGCGGCTCTGCGACCGGTCCGCGCACGCACCGTTGGCGCCCATGAACCTGCGCGTCTTCAAACAGACCTGGACCGTGGTCTGCGAGGTGCTTCTCCCTCTGGTCGCAGATGAGATCGATCTGCCATGTCTTCGTCCCACCGACGCCCCGGTCTCAGTGGTGGAATCATGTCCCGCGTCGGTCCTGCACCGGCTCGGCGAGTCCTCCAGAGGCTACAAGGGCAAGACGGCTGACAACCTCGCACGACGGAAGTCATTGGTCCGGCTGCTCGAAGATGAAGGGCTCGTTCTCTCGTCCTCGATCCGGCGTCGGGCCGTCGAGGATCCTGAAGGCGATGCCCTTGATTCACTTCTGCTTCTGCTCGCCCCGGTCTCCGAGGCAACGCCTCAGGAAGCCGCGTGTGAAGGTTGGATCTGGTAGTTGCTCAGACGCCGCGGGCCTGCAGGGTCCCAGATGAACTTGTGCATCTGCAGCTGCAGGCGCGGCGTCGAGTCCGTCCGCGAGCATCCACTCCGCGAGCGTTGGTGGGGGGGGAGGGCCGGGCATCCCTGCGATCTCGAGTCCCGGCTGCCTGTTCGAAGGTCGGAGAGATCAGAGGACGGCGGCCGAGCGAGCGCTCGCTGAGTCGATGCAGAGTTGCAATCATGCTGCTCTGGCCCAGTCGTAATCGGCGCGGTCGGTCGAGGACGAACTTGATCTCATCCGCGCGGTCTGAGGTCTTCGAGATTCTCCATCCGGTTGCGCTCGAGCTGGCCGGAGCCCGGAGTCTTGAGGTCGAGGATCCTGATGACCCGTGGGTCACCAGGGGGTGATGTCGACGGCATTGGAGGTCTCCACCAACACGGTCCTGACCGGCATCACAGAGTTCGCGCTCATCAAGGGGAAAGACGGCTGCTTGGGCCAGCGGTTCTCCGCCGGTGAGTTCGATCAAGGTCGCAGTCGATCGCCAGTATCTGTTCCTCGAAGCAATTCCGCGACCGGTCGTCCTTGGTCGCCCTCCTCGAAGCGCGTATTCCGTGTCGCAATACGTGAACATCGCAGGGGGCATCCTGTGAGCCGCACGAAGACACAGGGGCGCCCCGAGCACGGGTGGATTCGCCCTGGATGGAGTGGAAGACTTCGTTGATGCGGATGGAGGTGGATGCTGGCATGTCTTGTGAATGTTATCGCCTCGGGGTTCGACATTGCGCCGTATTTCGGTATCATTCTCGATCCGAGGCCCAGGTGGCGGAATTGGCAGACGCGCCAGATTAAGGATCTGGTGGGAGTAAAATCCCGTGGAGGTTCGAGCCCTCTCCTGGGCATCAGTATTCGGATCGACGCCCGGTGCATGCACCGGGCGTCTTCTCTCCCTCTATGAGTTCGGTGAGCCGGAACGATGAGTGATCGAAAACGTAAACAAACCTCCGTCGAACCGGTGATCGAAAACCGCAAGGCACGCCACACCTATGCGATCGGGGAGACCCTCGAGTGTGGTATTCGACTGCGCGGCACTGAGATCAAATCGGTTCGAGATTCCCAGGTCAGCCTTGCCGAGGGTTGGGTGCGGGCCGAAGATGAGCCGCCCTCTCTGACCCTGCACGGCGTGCACATCGCTGAATATCCGCCAGCAGGAGCGAATCGCCAGCACGACCCGATTCGGGTCCGCCAACTGCTTGCCCACAAACGTGAGATCGTCAAGTTCGCCCGGCAGGTGCACGCCAAGGGTGCGACGCTGGTGCCGCTCAAGGTCTACTTCGTGCGGGGCCGGGCGAAGCTCCTGATCGGCAGTCGGCCTGGGCAAGCAGCAAGGGCGACAAGCGTGGCGACATCGCCAAGCGCGATGCGACGCGCGCGATCGAACGTGCGATGTCGAGGCGACGTTGACCCCTTCGATGCGCAGTCCTTCGCGTCGGATCAATCCAGATCACGTTTTCGATAGGTCATGACTTCGCCCTGGCGGTGGTCGTGCACGCCGTCGATCAGTTCACAGATGTGTCCGGCGACCTGCTCGGGTGTGAGGCACTGGTCGGTGGGCAATGTCTCCCTGTCCACCAGTGTTCTCAGCATCTCCGTTTCAACGGCACCGAGCGAGACGGTGAAGGCTCGGATCGAGGGGTCGGGCCGTTCGGCCAGGATCGATCGGGTGAGCGAGTCGAGCGCGCTCTTGCCTGCCGCGTAGGCAGTCACATGTGGCAGCGGGTCGAGACTCGCCATCGATGAGATGTTGACGACGCAGCCCGAACCGGAGGCGAGGAAATGCTTCCAGGCATGGGTCACGAGCAGAATGGGGCCGATGGCGTTCACCTTGAATGATCGTTCGAGCATGTGGTGGTCGAGTTCGGCGATGGGAACGACCTCAAGGTGTCCAGCATTGTTGACCAGGGCATCGAGGCGCCCGAACTCCTCCATGGTTCGAGCGATCAGTCGTTCGCACGAGTCAGGGTCTGCGAGGTCGGTGGCGACGACGAGACAGGAAGAACCAAGGTCATCCGCGACACGTTGCAATCGCTCGACGGTCCGGCCTGCAAGAACAACCACGTGTCCGGTGCGGTGCAAGGCTCGAGCCGTCGCTTCTCCCACGCCGGTGCCGGCTCCGGTCACGATCACCACACGCTCTTTTTCAGTCTCGATCACGATCGTCACTCCATGCTGTCAGCGGTCAATTGTCTCTGGGGCCCCGGCAGTCCGAACGCGCCCACCAATGATATGGCTGCGGCAGCCATCAGGTAGAAGGCAGGAGCGATCGCGGTTCCGGTCGCTGAAATCAACCAGGTGCTGATCAGGGGCGCCGTTCCACCGAACAGGGCCAGGGTGACGTTGTAGCCGATGCCGATTCCGGTCAACCTCACTTCAGGCGGAAACAGCTCCGTCATCATCGCGGGCGTCGGGCCCTGGGCCATTCCGATGAGGAGCGCGAAGATCACGAGTCCGACCAGGATCATGCCGTCGTCGCCTTGTTGAAAGACGATGAACAAGGGCCAGGAGCAGAGAAGGATTCCAATTCCCGCAGTCATCAGAAGCGCACGTCGCCCGAAACGATCCGAGAGCCATCCTGCCAATGGGATCACTGGAAGCAGGCAGGCCAGTCCGATGGTGTTGAGCAACAACGGATTGGACACTGGTTGTTGCACGATCTCCTTCAGATAGGTCGAGAGCCACACGAAGACCACGTAGAAGGAAGCACCTTGCATCAGGACCACCGAGCAGAGACGCAGGACGGCTGGGCGGTGATTCTTGAGGACTTCGATCAGCGGGTGTTCTCGATCGTCCCTGCCGGCATGAATGTCGTTCATCTCCGGGGAGCTCGACATCGAACGACGCATCCAGAATGCCACCGCACCCAGGATGATCCCCATCAGAAATGGAAGCCGCCAGCCCCAGGAGGTCATGGCCTCTTCACCGAGGGTGTCGCTCAGCACCATCGCCACGCCACTGCCGAGGAGGATGCCGAGAATCGCACCAAGCATGGTGAGACTGGCGTGCAGTCCCTTGCGCCCCTCAGGTGCGAGCTCGCTCACGAACGTGGCCGATGCGGTGAATTCACCACCGATCGAGAGGCCCTGGATCAGTCGCAGCAGCAGGAGCAGGATCGGTGCGGTGATTCCCACGGCGGCGTAGGTGGGCAGCATGCCGAGCAGGATGGTCGGCACGATCATCATGATCACGGACAGCAGCAGAGCTTCCCGGCGACCGACTCGGTCTCCGATGTGTCCGAACAGGATGGCGCCGAGCGGTCGCATCAGATAGCCGACGGCGAAGATCGCGAAGGTCTTGATCAGTCCCGCGAATTCGTTGTCGGACGGGAAAAAAGCGATCGCGATGTATGGCGCGAGAAAGCCGAATGCAGCGAAGTCATACCATTCAAGAACGTTGCCGACGATTCCGGCGGCGGTATCACGAAAACCTTTTCTGCCCGTTTTCGTGACTTCGGTCATCCGATCAGTCGCATGACATCGTTGTAGAACGTGACCACGAACAGCGAACCGATCAAGAGAAGTCCGACGAGAGCCGCGTAGTTCTGGAATCCGACCGATGGAGGTCGACCCTTGATCTTTTCATAGACCAGATAGACGAAATGTCCGCCATCCAGAATCGGCAGCGGCAGGAAGTTCAGCACGGCGAGATTGACGCTGATCATCGCGAGGAAGAAAAGCAGGTACATCATCCCACGGTCGGCGACCCGTGAACCAAGATGGACGATGCCCACCGGTCCTCGCAACTGCTCCACTCCCACGGTGCCCTGGGTGAGTCGATACATCGTGAAGTAGGTCAGGATGATCATCTTGCGGGTTTCGTTGTAGCCCATCTCGATCGCGGTGATCGGATTGCCGTTCGCCGTCAGGTTGGTCCACATCGGTTCGAAGTAGGCGATCCCGATCGGAGGTGACCAGCCGAGAGCCAGGATCGCCTCGGCGTCCTCGGTGTTCAGAGTGATCGTGACCGTCTCCGATTCCCGGCCCGGGGTGGGATTCTCGAACACGATGGGAACGTCGACGGGGCCGGTCGCGTTGCGACAGGCGTCCTGAAATCCCTTTCGAATGGTCATCCAATTCGTCACGGTGGTGTCACCGACCCGGGTGATCTTCGTCAAGGGAAGCATGTTCAGATCCGCCACCGCGGTCTTCACCGGTGGGCCGCCGGGTTCGGGATTTCCGACCAGGGGCATGGGTCTGGCGATGATGGAGACATCGAGAGCGGAGCCGATCAGGACTCCGACCTGACCCGATCGATTCACCTTGACCTCGGACTCGATCGACGCGCCATCTCGCAGCAGGGTGATGGGAATGCTGCGCCCTGCATTCTTCTGCAGCATGGCGCGGAAGGTCGCGTTCATGGGGCCGACCTCGTCTCCGGCACGAAGAATCACGTCACCGGCCTCGAGCGTCGAACTGTTCGGACTCGTCGGCAGGACCGAAATGATCTCGACCAGGGGGGTCATGCCCAGAAGGCCCATTTCGTAATTGGCCAGACTGACCGGCATCTCGGTGGGATAGCGCTGCGGTTCGAGCTGGGGAAGGCCCTGCATCGAAACCGGAACTTCATGTTGCGCCAGACCTGCTGGTGGGATCCACGTGACTTCGACCTCGCGTGCGCCCGCGGTCTCGAAGCTCTGCGCCCATTCGGTCCAGGTCGTGATGGGGGTCGAGTCCGCTTTCGTGATCGTCCATCCGGGGCCGATGCCGCTGTCCTCGAGCCCCGCTGCCTCCAGTGCATTTTCAATCAGGGCTGCGGATTCAGGCGCGTCGTTCAATGTCGAGCTTGAGGCCGGTGTGACCCCGATCCCGAGGAGTCCGGCACGTGGATTCATCTCGGGCATCATCGCGATGGTTCTGACGGAGTCATCTTCACCGCTGCGAACTTCGACTTCGACTTCTTCACCGGGTGCGGCGAAGGCGACTCCGATCTGGATGTCCGCAAAGGTCTGTGTCGGGACTCCATCGATTGCAAGAATCGTGTCACCGGACTTCACGCCTGCGACCGCGGCAGGTTCTCCAGGCATGACTTCGCCGATCACTGGTGCGTTGAAGTCCACCCCGACCATGAAGGCGGCGATGAACAGCACGATCGCGAGAATCAAATTCATGATGATTCCGGCACTGATGACGAACATTCGCTGCCAGATCGGCTTCGCGTTGAAGCTGTTGGGTGCCACGCTTCGCGAACCGGGATCCATGTCGTCCTGGCCCAGCATTCTGACGTAGCCGCCGAGCGGAATCATTCTCAAGGCATATTCGGTCTCACCGATTCCAGCGTCCATCAATTCCTGACTCGAACATCGGATCGGTGCCTTGCCGAGCTTCTTCTTGCTCGACTCATCCGTGCCACCAAACCTGATGCCGATGCCACGCCGGTAGCTGATCAGGGGTGCACCGAAACCGACACAGAACCCCTCCGCTCTGATGCCGACCCACTTCGCGGCCAGGAAGTGGCCCAGTTCGTGAATGAAGATGAGCATTCCGAAGCCCAGAAAGATCAGCAGGACGTTCGAACCTGTGGAGAAGACGGACATGCTGGGTACCATTTTCTTGAGTGGGTATGACCGTCACATGACGAACACGTGACCGGTTGAATCATAGGCGTTTCCGCGACTCACCGGTCGCTGGAAGCCATGAGGATTTCCTGCGCGACTCGGCGACTCTCGTGATCGATCTCGAGGACGTCGGCCAACGTGGTGATCTCGCCGGGGGTGATTCGTTCAAGAGTCGCCTCCACCGTGTCGACGATCGCCCCGAATGGGATCTTCTCCTGCAGGAATTGAGCGACCGCCACCTCGTTGGCCGCGTTGAAGATGGCACCCGCCCCGGAGGGCTGATCGATGACTTCGAGCGCCATCGCGATGGCTGGAAATCTGACTCTGTCGATTGACTCGAAATGAAGATCGGCGAACTGTGTGAAATCCGTCCTCGATGCCGAACCAGGAAGTCGGTCGGGCCAGGAGATCGCATATTGGATCGGGAGTTTCATGTCGGGCGGTGAAAGCTGGGCGATGACGGCATGGTCGGTGAATTCCACGAAGGAATGCACGATCGATTGGGGGTGGAAGATGGCGTCAAGCCGATCCGAGCCCAGGCCGAAGAGCCAGTGGGCCTCGATCAGCTCCAGGCCCTTGTTCATCAGTGAGGCTGAATCGATGGTGACCTTGCTTCCCATGCTCCAGGTCGGATGGTTGAGTGCTTCTTTGACGTTGGCGGATCGCATGCGATCCTTCGTCCAGGTGCGAAATGGTCCGCCACTCGCGGTGAGGACCACCTTGGCGATCTCTCGGTCCTGACGTCCCGCGTGGAGGCATTGGAAGACGGCGCTGTGTTCGCTGTCCACGGGAATGATCTTGGCGCCGGAGCGTTCGGCCGCGGCCAGGACCAGAGGGCCCGCCGCCACCAGGGATTCCTTGTTCGCCAGAGCAAGATCGCATCCGAGTTCGAGGGCGGCGATCGAGGGCTTGATGCCGGCAGCGCCGACGATGGCTCCGATCACCAGATCTCCCGGTCGGGCGATCTGATGAAGCATCTCCACGGCGGCGTCCGCCCCGACGTGCACGTTCTCCACCAGGTCGGACAGGTGCTCCTTCGCGCCTGGGTCGGGGCTGGCCACGTGGGACACTCCGAGAGCGTGCGCCTGAGCCGCCAGTTCGTCGAGCCTTGTCCCGGCTGCGAGTCCGACGATCTCGAACCGTCTCGAGCCGAGACGGTTGAGATGTTCGACCACCTCGATCGTGTTCACTCCGATGGACCCCGTGGAGCCCAGGATGATGATCCGATCAGTACGTGGTTTGTTCGAAGGAGCAAGCACTTTCATGCGTTTCGCCTCTGCAGGAATCCAAGGTCGAATGGAGTGAACAAGGGCTCAACCGCCCGGTGTCGTCCTTCGCATGCGGCCACCGTACAGCGTCCTCGGTTTCTTGGGCTTCGGAGCCTCGGTGCCGGTCGGTTTCGACGGTGTCTCGGAGGTCTGTGACTGTGACGGCTTCGCCTCATCACGCTTCCTGGCATCGCCACGTTGGTCACGACCACTCTTCTTGTTCGAGCGCTCCGCCTTGGCTGGTGCAGTCCCGGTGGTCTGTTCTCCACTCGACTTCGAGCTCGATTCGTTTGCAGGCTCCTTCGAGGACGCCTCGCTTCCGGAGTCACCGGTCTCGTTCTCGTCGTTGTTTCGAGAACGACCTCGACCGCCACGGCGTCTTCGACGACGTTTCTTTCGGGGTTGTCCGTCGGGATCATCGGCATTGGCGTCACCCTCGGAAGACCCGGCGTCATCCGTGGATGCCTTCGCCTCGGCGTGATCGTCCGAGCTGCTCGAGGTGCCTTCCGAGTCCGAGTTCTTCTCACCTTCTTCGTTCGAGGTGGTGTCATCTCCGTTTTCCGAACGGTTTCTGCCACCGCGACGACCTCGACGTCTGCGTCGTCGTTTTCTGGGTTTGTCCTCTCCATCACCGTCGGCCGAACCGTCTTCGGTCACGGCATCTTCCGATGACTCGGAGGCCGTCTTCTCGGGGGCGGGGGGTGGTTCGGGAGTGAACCAGCCACGGACCTTCGCAAGACCGTCGCCTTGAAGTGAGGACATGTGATTCTTGAGCTCGAAACCACCTTCGCTTTCGCAACGATCGAGGATCTCACGCGACGTGACTTCAAGTTCCTTGGCCAGCACGTGCACTCTGATCGGGCCGGGATCGACCTCGATCACCGGGGGTGCTTCGACGACTTCTTCACGATTGCGATTGCGCCCACGGCCACCGCGTCGTCTTCTGCGACGCTTCTTGCCGGTCCCGTTGTTTTCCGAATCGCCATCCCCTGACTCCGAGGTCTCGGAGGATTCAGTCTTCGTCTCCACGTCCTCTTCGTCGGCTTCATCGATCTCGAATCCACCCGACAGTGCGATCGCGGTCGCGTCCGCTGGAGCGGTCTTGCCCCGGCGTCTTCGCCGTCTCTTGCGGCCGCCTTTCTCCTGGGCGTATTCGTCACCCTCGGTGTCGAGTGGAAGATCTTCGAGGTTCGGTGCCTTCGGCAGTTTGATCTTGGCCACATCGACGTCGGCCCCATCTTTTTCATAGGCGTAGATGTCGACTCTGTTGTCGGCGATGGTCTCGCTGACACGTACCGAGATCTTGCATCCGGAACGTTCCTCGATCATCGCGATCTCAGCTCGTTTGTCGTTCATGATGATCGACGCGATGCTGCTGGAACAGACCATCTCGATGCGGCTGACCAGCTCGTTCTCGAGAATGGTCGCGGCCTTGCGCAGAGCGTCCCGGCCGACCGTGTCCGGCCGTTGCATCTCGCCGGTGCCTTCACAGGTCGGACAAGGATGGAAGTTCGCCTTCTTGGTGTTGGGCCTCATGCGCTGCCGGGTCATTTCGACCAGTCCGAATTCACTGATCGGCAGAACGGTCGCCTTGGCGCGGTCGCGCTTCAGGTTCTGCATGATCCGTTTTTCGATCTCCTCTCGATGGGAGGCCTGGCGCATGTCGATCAGGTCGTTGACGATCAGGCCGCCGAGATCCCGCAGTCGAAGCTGCCGGCAGATCTCGTCAACAGCTTCCTTGTTGGTCTCGAACGCATTGGTCTCGGAGTCCTTCGCGGAACGACTCCTGCCACTGTTGACGTCGATGGAGACCATCGCTTCAGTCTGCTCGATGACGAGTGCGCCACCGGACTTCAATGGGACGTTCACGTCATGAAGCGCATCGATCTGTTTCTCGACGCCGAAGGCGTTGAGAATGGGAACGCTTCTGTCGTAGTAGCGCATGTCAGGCGTACTGCTGCCTGCCGCGACCTTGAGAAAGTTGGTGGCTCGTTCGAATGCGGCAGGGTTGTCGATCACCATGGTCTTCACGCTCTGGTCGATCACGTCTCTGATCGTTCTGATCAGCAGATCGCTTTCGGCATACAGAAGACAGGGGGCTCCCGTGTTCTGGATGCGACGATCCATCTGATCCCAGACGTGCTTGAGGTACGCGACATCCCGCTTGAGTTCGAGCTTGGACGCCTCGAGTCCCGCTGTTCTCACGATGAATCCGAAATTCTTCGGCAGATCAAGTGAATCGAGGATCGCCCGCATCGCCTTGCGTTGATCTTCATCCACCTTGCGGCTGACACCGGTGCGATCCATGTCCGGCATCATCACCATCAGTCGACCGGGAATCGAGAGGTAGCTGGTGACGGTCGGTCCCTTGGTTCCCACGCCCTGTTTGAGGACCTGGACGAGGATCTCCTGGCCCTTCTTCAGCGCATCCTGAATCGGCGGTCGCTGTCTTCTCGGGATCTTCTTTCCGACTTCCTCGACCATGTCGCTGCCGGGGAAATACTTCGGGTGAAGATCGGAGACGTGAAGAAACCCTGATTCTCCAAGTCCGAAGTCGACGAATGCGGCCTGGATGGCCGGTTCGATGTTGGTGACTCTCGCCTTGTAGATGTTTCCGACCACGGTTTCACTCGAGGCGCGTTCGACGAAATATTCATCGATCCGACCGTTTTCGATCATCGCGATCCGGCATTCCTCGTTGGTGATCTCGTTGACCAGCATGATCCGGTCCTTGGGAGCCGGTCCGGTGGCTGCTTCAGGCAGCGCGATGCTCATGCGTCGTCCGCGTCTCTGTCCGGTTCGGCCACTCCGTCCCGACTTGGACTTGTCGCCCTGGCCACGGCGGCTCTTCTTCTCGCCACCCTCATCGGAACCGCTGGATTCCTCCTTGGCGTCGTCGGAGCCTTTCTTCGCGTCATCCTTCTTCGCGGCGGTCTTCTTTGACGACCCTCGTCTGGAGGAGCCTCTCTTGGACGATGACTTCTTCGAGGAGGACTCGGTCTCTTCGGTCGTTTCTTCAGCCTTCTTGTCGGAGGCTTTCTTGGTCGTCGACTTCTTGCCCGCGGTCTTTCTGGTCGAGGTCTTCTTGGACGAAGTCTTCCTGGTCGAGGTCTTTTTCACCTCGTCCTGAGTCGTCTCCTCGTCCTTGGCCTTCTTGGTCGTCTTGGCGGTCGTCTTCGAGGTGGCAGCCTTCTTGGCGACCTTCTTGGTCACCTTCTTGGCCGCTTTCTTCGTGACTTTCTTCGTGACTTTCTTGACAAGCTTCTTGGCAAGCTTCTTCAGGCTGCTCTTGGCTTTCTTCTTCTTGTCGGTTGAAGTGTCACTTGCCTTGTCGCTTGATGCGCCGTCGTCTGTCTTTTTCTTGCCGGGGGGCACTGGAAATCTCCATGCGGCCGAATTCGAGACGTCCAGTGCAGGTGTCGCTTCGAGGCGAAGACCCATTCACGGCACGATTCTTGACCACGAAGTGGCCAATCGTTGCGGTGTTCGGGTTTCGTTCTCGACGTCGAGCCCTGCATTGAAGCGTTTCAAGCCGGTCTGAAGCGGTTGCGGGCGTCACTGAGTCATGCAAGATGAAGCGGTTCGAGGCGGTGCTCGTCCCCATCCGTGTGGTTGGGGAGGCAGCGATCTGACGTGTTCATCCTGCGTGCTCTGTCGAGTCCTTCACGTGGCACTGAGTCCAGGTGTCTTTCTCGAGTCCTGCCGCGGCTTCTCGTCCGGTTCGGCCTTGTCCTTTCGATCGGTTCTCAGAGTGAGAGCGATCAATGTTTCATTGATCCGAGCTCCTGTCACTGACATGCGCTTCATCTCGGGAGGGGAGTCCACCGGTGTTCGAGAGTGTTTCTTCTCGAAACTTCCCTGGTGGGTTCAGGTCCCGCTGGCAGAGTCAATCAAGGACTCGGGCGATACTTTTCTAAGCTCGGCTCGCAGGTAGTTTATGACCTGTCGCTCCGAGTCGAACGTGCTGACCT
>CASICI010000002.1 GCA_949373145.1 uncultured Phycisphaerales bacterium | reverse complement strand
CCCCTCGCTCGTAGAGGCAGCCGACGTCGCCGTCGGCCAGTTCAATCAGACAAGAATAGGCGCTCGGGCCGGCATGGAGCAGAACGCCGTCGGTCCAACTTGACCCACCGTCGTCGCTGGTGCGCACCGTCATCGCGGTTCGGGACGAACTGCTGGATCGGGCTCGAAAAAACCCATAAAAACACCCTCTTGTACCCCTATGCAGCGGATGAAGCATGCCATCGTGACTCGCCCGGAGTTTGAAGATGACTGGCAGAGAAATTCCATATGAGATGCCACGAGCACACCCTAGACTGGGGAGGGGGATTCAAGGGTTCGCTGTTCAGTGCAAAGGAGCTAAGACGTCATGAAGGCACTCTCAACTTCGGCAATCCTGACATTGGCGTTTCTGATACCCCAATCAAGCCTGCAGTCGGAGCCGTTTCATCCGAAACAGGATTCCGATGCGCCGAACATCCTGTTCATCGTCCTGGACGATACCGGCATCGACACCGCCAGCTGGCAACCCTTCGGCTGGACCGGCGGAGGCAAGCTTCCTGCCACTCCCGTCCTGCCCGTCATGCAGGCGATCGCCGACGATGGGATCAGCTTCACAAACTTCTGGGCGACACCAGAGTGCTCGCCGTCGAGGGCTTGCTTTCTGACCGGCCGCCTGGGCTTCAGGTCAGGGGTCTCGACGGCGATCGTGAGCCCGATGCTTCCGAGCAAGCAACTCAACGCGGCGGAGGTGACACTGCCCACTCTGCTCAAGGAACGTGGCTACCGAGTCGGCATGTTCGGGAAGTACCATCTTGCCGGGGACGCTTCGGGTACCGAAGCGGGTTCTGTGCCAAACACCCCGCCGGGGCATGGCTACGAATCACCGTCTTCCACGGCTGGACTGGATGACTACAGCGGGTACTGGTCCCTCCCACCCGCGATCGATACGACGGTGTCAGGACAGACCGATGGGAATGGTGCGCCTTGCGGGTATCCAATCTCAACGACTCGAGCGCCGAACCTTCAGGGCGCCGCCTGCTTCCCGATCGGTGACTGCTCGGATGAGGGAGGGCTTTCATGGGAATGCGTGACCGACCTCGATCCGGTCGATGCACTCGCTCTGGGCGGCATCCCTCTCTTGAACGAGAACGGTGGACTCGAGACCGAATGCGGGGACTGCGAGCGGATCCGTCTCTGTGATGGAAACACGTTCGACCAGGATCTCATGAACGCCTATTACGCCTGGCCCCAGGTGACGGTCGATGCCAAAGGGTCCTACACACCCGAGTACCCGTTGGTCGAACCCACACGCGAGTACATCACCGACTGGGTCTCAAGCCGCAGTGCCGAGTGGATCAGCGAACGGGAGGACGCAGGAGACCGCTGGATGTGCTTCGTCACCCACTCCGCGGCCCACACCCCCATCCAGACACCCCCGACGTCTGCGATGGAGGACAGCGGGTTGAAGCTGGACTGCAGCCTTCCTGCGAGCGAGGGACAGGTCCCGACCTTTCGAAAGGTCTACGCGAACATGATGGAACAGGCCGACGAATCCATCGGAAGGATGCTCGTCGATCTCGGATACGCGACCATCGGACCTGACGGGTTCAGGCTCGCGGATCTCGCCGCTCAAAACGTGCAGTTGGTCGTCATGGCCGACAACGGCAGCTACGGATTCACGGTCTTCCCACCTTTCGATCCCACCAAGGCGAAGCAGACGGTCTACCAGACCGGCATCTGGGTTCCCTGCATGGTGGCCGGTGCAGGCGTTGAGGTCGAACGAGGGTCCAGGACCGCGGTGGCGCATCCCGTGAATGTCGTCGATCTGTTCGAGCTCTTCTGCAGCAGTGCGGGCATCGATCCTGAAATCGCAGTGCAGAAGCGGGCACCGGGAAGGCTTCTCGATGCCAGAGCGATGTCTCCCTACCTCGCGGACCCAACTCGGCGGTCCATCCGTCAGGGAAACATCGCCCTCTACCAATCGGGGCAATATCCGGCCACACCTGAAACCCCGGAATGGATCGAAGGCGGAATCGCGGGCGGCTGCATCATCGGCAACCAGTTCGTCGACCAGCTCATCTCATCGGAGAAGCTGTGCACCGCGAACGGCGGGATTTGGCTCGGTGAGTATGGCTACTGCCACTACTACGAGATCTGGAAAGCGGATCCCTGCGATCCGATTCTCAAGGGGTTTGATTTCGGTTCACCGTTCGATGACAACTGTCGTCTCGCGGACTGCACGCAAACCTGCGTCACGGCCCCGACGAGGGGCCAGTGGACGATCCGACGCGATCAGTACAAACTGATCATCCTGCAATACCCGGACTGCACCGAAGCTTCGGGGCAGAACTGCCAAATCGAGTTCTACGCCCTGAACGATCCATCCCCCCCCTTCATTCCGGGACGGGAGACTTCCTTCAGCATGCTCGACCTCGAAAACCTCACCCCCGTCCAGACCGCGGTACTCGCTCAGCTCAAGGCAGAACTTCTCGAGACACTTCTCTCCGAGACCTACTGCCCGGGGGACGGCAACTTGGACGGTCGAGTCGACGAGCTCGACCTCACCTCTGCGCTTGCCGACTGGGGCCAGCCCAGCTGGTGGGACATCGACCGCAGCGGTACTTTTGATGGCAGGGACCTGGGCGAACTTCTCGGCTATTGGAACCCGGACTGCGCAGCGAACGTCGTCCCGCGAAAAGACTTGGCATACAACTCGAAGGCCTACATTCCATACTGTCTGGAATGATGCGACCTGTGGAACACTTGGAGTCACATGCCGTGGCCCCGGTTCAGAAGAACGTCCACCACCTCGCACTTCGGCGCGGGGTGGTGTTCTGTACGACAACGCATCTACGGGCAACACCGACGACATCGAACAGGGTGAACACACTGGAGACGCACAGGACACGATTTTCGTCTGAGCCAAGCCTGTTAACTAGGGCGCTTCGAGATCGACGATCTGAAAGCGGATCCGTTCGTAGGGATTCTGCTCGCCGCACTCGTAGAGACAGCCGACCGATTCGGGGTCGAGCGAGACGAGTGATGAGTAGGCGGAGGGTCCTTCGTGCAACACGACACCCTTCAACCACTCGCGACCACCGTCGTCGCTGGTGCGGACCGTCATCGCGGTCCGGGACGAACGGCTGGCAGGGTTCGAGAAGACCAGTCGACGTCCGCCGTCGAGCGCGATCATGCTTGCCTGACAGATCGGTTCCGGAAGCGTGTCTTCGTGGACGACCTCGGACCAACTGAGCCCGCCGTCTCGACTGCGGCTCTGCGCCCGGGTGCGCTGGCTGCGGTCGTAGTTGCGCATGTTCAAGAGGAGTCTGCCGTCAGCCAGTTCCGCGATGGCGCACTCATTCACCTGATCGGTCGGGGTGCGGCCCCCCAGTCGCCAGGTGACGCCACCGTCGTCACTGAGGATGACATGGGAGAAGTACTTCTTCGTGCCCGCTTCGATGTGGTCGCAGGGCACGACCAGCCGACCGGCGTGTTCGCCCCGCTCAAGCTGAATTCCGTTGCCGGGACCGGTCGCGTACCAGGTCCAGTTCGGCTGCTTGGTCGACTTGGTGATCTCGCGCGGCGTGGACCAGATGGCACCATGGTCGTCACTGGTCATCACCCAGACGCTGCGACTCTCGGTGCTGGTCTGGTCGATGATCATCCGCTCGTGGTCGCTGCCGAGGTTTCGGGTCAGCAGGAGATGAATCCGACCGTTGCTGCGATCCACCACCGGACACGGGTTGCCGCAGGTGTTCGGGCCGTCGTCCCAGAGGGAGCGTTGCGCGCTCCAGGTCGCGCCTCCGTCGGTGCTTCGTTTCATGACGAGGTCGATGTCGCCACTGTCCCCCTGTCCGCCACGGCGCCCTTCCGCGAAGGCGAGGAGCGACCCGTCCTTGGCTTTGATGATCGCGGGGATTCGGTAGGTGTGGTAGCCGTCTTCGCCGGAGATGAAGACCTCGACGGGTTTTCCCGGAGACCTCAGGCCCGCACCAGAAGAGAGCGTGCCGAGCAGACAGGAGATCAGAAGAAGACTGAGAAGGTTCATGACTCAAGGCTACCTGATGATTGGCCTGCGGGGCTCCCATCAAGGCCTCGCAACGGCTACCATCTCGGTTCACCGAGACCCCCGAAAGGACTCAGATGGCCCAGGCAACCGAAAAAACGATGGACGCGATCGTCTCCCTCTGCCGCCGCCGCGGCTTCATCTTCCAGAGCTCCGAGATCTACGGCGGCATCAACGGCTTCTGGGACTACGGCCCGATGGGTGCCGCGCTCAAGCGCAACCTGAAGAACGCCTGGTGGCAGGACATCGTCGAGCGTGAACTGCCCGGGCCCGACGGCAAACCCGTCTCGGTGGTCGGTCTCGAATCGACGATCATCATGAACCCCAAGGTCTGGGAGGCCTCCGGACACATCGGCGGCTTCAACGACCCGATGGTCGACTGCAAGGACTCGAAGTCGCGCTACCGCGCCGACCACGTGCTCTGTCTCGGCCTCAAGGGTCAGACCGAAGGCGGTCAGCTCTATGCGTTCCTCGAAGGTGACGACGATGGTCTCGCCAAGGCACGCAAGAAGCTCGAGAAGTACACCAAGCGTTCGCTCGAGGACGCCGAACTCGACACCTGTGCCTTCATGGACCTCTCCGCCGAAGAGCGCGCGATCACGGTCGGCCCCGACACCAAGGAAGTCGGCACCCTCACCGAACCACGCATGTTCAACCTGATGTTCGAGACCCACTGCGGCGCGATTCGAAACGACGACGCCAAGGCGTACCTTCGCCCCGAGACCGCGCAGGGCATCTTCGTGAACTTCCACAACGTGGTCGACTCGAGCCGCGTGCGTGTGCCCTTCGGCATCGCCCAGATGGGCAAGAGCTTCCGCAACGAAGTCACGCCCCGGAACTTCACCTTCCGCAGCCGCGAGTTCGAACAGATGGAACTGGAATTCTTCATCCACCCCGACGAAGCCCAGACCTGGTACGACTTCTGGCGCAACGAACGCTACCGCTGGTGGAAGGCCATCGGCCTCGCCGGTGACAACCTGATCCTGCGCGACCACGACACCGCCGAACTCGCCCACTACGCGAAGAACGGCGCGGGCGTCTGCGACGTCGAGTACAAGTTCCCCTTCACCGACCCCGGCTTCGGCGAGCTCGAAGGCGTCGCCCACCGCAGCGACTACGACCTGCGCCAGCACGCCGAGCACTGCGGCAAGGGCGACAAGTGGCGCTACCTCGATCAGCTGACCAACGAACGCTACTTCCCTCACGTGATCGAACCTTCGGCCGGTGCGGACCGTGGCACGCTCGCGCTGATCTGCGAGGCGTTCACGCCGGACGACAGTCGCCCTTCGAAGGTCTACATGAACTTCGAACCACGCGTCGCGCCGATCAAGGCGGGCATCTTCCCACTGGTCAAGAAGGACGGCATGCCGGAGATCGCCGACAAGCTCTACCGCGAACTGCGCCGCAAGCACGTGGTCGAGTTCGACGAGAAGCAGTCGATCGGCAAGCGTTATGCCCGCATGGACGAAGTAGGCACCCCCTACTGCATGACGATCGACGGGGACACCGCGAGTGACCAGGCCGTCACGATACGCGAGCGCAACACCCAGTCCCAGGAACGCGTCGCCCTCGACAAGGTCGCCGACTTCCTCGACGAGAAGATCGGGTCCTGAGGTGAGCGGCCCGCTTGCGAACGACCTCCGCATCGGGCGCATTCGCTCCGCCGCGCCGGCCGAGGGCGTGCGCAACCCGAGCTACGTCCTCGAGGTCGACCTCGGTCCGGAGCTCGGCACGAAGCGATCGTGCGCGCAACTGACCGTGCGCTACCACCCAGACGATCTGGTCGGCCGACTGGTGGTCTGCGTGTGCGATCTCGAACCACGCCAGATCGGGCGCTACCTGAGCGAGGTCCTGGTGACCGGCGTCGATGCGTCCGACGAACAAGGCGGCGTCAGCCTGCTCACGGTCGATGACGATGCGGCCGCCCCCGGCACGCGCGTCTCCTGAACCCGAACCCCGCAAAAGACTCCCCAACCCCCCAGGCAGGCCTCGCGACCAATCACCGGGGGACTCTGCGCCCACAAAAAGAATCAAGAAAAGAGGGGCGTCGCTGAGAGATCGGGATGTCTGGTGCGGAAATGGAGTGAAGGGCCTCTCAGGCCTGAAAAGACCATTTCAAGGAGAAACACCATGACCACCCCCACGCGCACCACCTCACTCGTCACCTGCACCCTCGGCCTTGGCCTCGGACTCACCGCAAGCCTCGCGGCGGACGTCACCACGGCCTACTACAACAGCGGCAGCGACTACGGCTATCAACTCAGCCAGATGCCTGACTTCGATCAGCGTCGCGACGGACTCGCGACCACGTCCGGTGGCTCACCGGGTGGCATGCACTGCGTCCCGACCTCGTGCACCGACCTGCTGGGCTACATGGCCAGTCATGGCGAACCCGCCCTCGGTCCCGTCTTCGCGGACTGGGAGAACCAGATCGACTACGCCGACGTGACCGACTTCATCGATGATCTCGGTGACGACATGGGCACCAGCGGAACCGGTGGCACGTTCGGCACACCGGCCTACGCGGCGATGATCAATCGCGTGGTCTGGCCCAGTGGCATGCGCTACCTGGTCGGTCATGAATTCCGCACCAATTCAAACGTGGTCACGCTTCGTGAAATGGCCAGAAGCGGCATCAATCAGGATGCGATTCAGACCGTGTGTTACGGGTTCTACAATCCGACCGGAACGTTTGACGGCGACACCGTCGTCACTCGAAACGGTGGTCACTGCATGACATTCATGGGCGCCGAACGTCTCGGGAGCGACCGACACCTCTGGGCGAATGATCCCGATGACAGCAACAACACCGCCACTCAGAGCTCGTTCGGAGCCGACGACTGGGATGCCCCCTGGGTCGGCAATCTGAGGGTCGCATCATCAAGCCGCCCCCTTTCGTTGACGTCGACTCAGGGCATGAACCGAATCATGCGTGGCGGCAGCGGCACCATGCGACTCATCGACAGCCGGATCATGATCTTCCCGATCGGATGCACGTCGTGGGGTGACTGGGAAGGTGGTTCGAATCCGCTGTATCTTCATACCTGGTCACTGCGTGAGCAGAAGATGATCAAGATCACGGAGAACCTCCCTTTCAAAATCGAGAATGTGCTCCAGATGCCCATGGGTGAAGATGTGCTTCTCGTCGAACGGGCGACCGATCGATTCGCCCGCCTGTGGAGAAAGAACCTCGACACCAACGGGTACAAGCCCGTCGAGATCGGTGACGCAGAAGGCCCTGATTTCCTCGACTTCGCCATCTCGAAGGATCTCGGCATCCTCGCGCTGGGTGCGGACGGCACGCTCTACGAATGTCCGGGTGACGCGGAAGCGATCATCAACCCCGATTCGATGCACCCCGTGCTCGACGGACTGCAGGGCTTCGACCGCATCAGCACCGACGATCAGTCGGGAACGATCTGCCTGGTGCGATCGACCGACGGCCTGATCATGATCACCGACCGCTACGCCGAGAAGATCGACCTCTACGACCTTCGCGACATGATGACGATCCTCGGAAGTGCGTCGCCACGATTCAGTGACTTCAACCGGGACGGAACCCCCGAGATCCTCTTCAGCGGTGTCGATGCCCAGGGACGATCGAGCGTGAGCGTGTTCGACCCCGCACGCTCCTCGAACGGCAACCTCTACCTGAAGGATGTCACCCACGACTTCATGGACGACTGTTCGAGCGACTGCGCGATCCGTGGCCTCGACATCGACACCATGGGCAACGTCCTGGTCAATCGAGACGGCAACGTTCGTTCCTACCGCTGCGACGTCGATCCGCAGGGCACGTACCGATTCCTCTCGATCCGTGGCGAGAAGGATCAGCCCATCTTCGAGGATCTCGACGTCAAGAACGGACTGAACGTCGCACGATGTTTCACCAACCACGATCCTCGCATGCACGACCACGAAGGTTGGAAGAACGTCGAAGAGGACGCCGAGTGCGAAGACTGCGGTCCCGAGGGCGACATCACCGGCGACGGCAAGGTCAACGGTGAAGATCTCGCCATTCTTCTGGGCGCCTGGGACAGCTCGGATTCTCGTGCCGACCTGAACGGTGACGGCACCGTCGGAGGACCTGACCTTGCACTCCTTCTGGGGGGATTCGACGCCTGACATCGGACGTACCAATCACTTCATCCGATGTCGGTCAAGAAGGCAGGAGCGCCCGGGGGCGCTCCTGTCTTCGCATTCAGAACGTGTGCCTGCGGGAATGTCAGTGTGTGCCGAGATGGACCCGACCGGCCTCGTCGATTCTGGTCTTCGGATTCCAGGCGATCTCCCAGACGAACCCGTCGGGATCGGCGAAATATCCTCGCACCCCACCCCAGGGTGGTGCGGAAGCCTGTTTGAGAATCGTGCCTCCACAGACCTGCGCACGGGCGAGCAGACGGTCGATGTCCGCTTCGTGCGGCACGTTCTGCGAGAAGCTCGTCGTGACACCTTGCCCGGGATCCCCCGCGGATCGGCCGACGTCGTGGGCGAGTGAATCAACGGGAAACAAGGCGAAGAGCTGCCCGCTCATCTCGAAGAAGGCGACGTGTTCGTTGCTGCTCGCATGCTCTTCAAGTCCCATCGCGACGTAGAAGGCGCGGGATCGAGCGAGGTCCGCGACACCGAGGGTCACGAAGGAGATGTTGGCACGCAGCGTTGATTGATGGTCTGACATGACGCCAGTGTGCCATGAAGTCCAGGGTGGTGTGACCGGAGACACAAAAAAACGACGCCGCGCGTGCGCGGCGTCGTCCCCCGTATCCACATCCCGGTCCGCCCACAGGCGTCCTCGCCCCTCATTCAGGATTGAATGAGGAAGTGCCCCGGACAGGCCGAAACACGGAAAGCATCCGCTTCACGAATCGAGGCAGGGCTCCCCGGAAAAGGCCTGCCCTACGCGATGCGGAGTGGTACACCCCCACGGTGCACATGGAGTTTCGGATGAAATGCGGACCACCGCGATATGGGGCGAATACCCCAAACGAGCGTGTCGAGTGCCAAAAAGCGCCCTGAGAGGTTTTCAGAGGGCTTATGTGCCCGAAACATCCACTTGCATACCAGCCGGAACGGCGGCATCGGCACCACGTTCGACCATGCTGGCCACGGGATACGCACAGTAGTCGACGCTGAAGGCACCGGCGGGACGGTGGTTTCCGGAATGGCCGAGGCCTCCGAAGGGAAGCTTGCTGCTGGCTCCGGCGGTTCCGGTGTTCCAATTGATGCATCCGGAGCGGACCTCGGCGAAGTAGCGGTCGAACGTCGCACGCTCGGCACTGAACAGACTCGCCGCCAGACCGTAGCGCGTGGCATTGGACTGCTCGATCGCCTCATCGAGATCCTTGACGATCGCGATCTGGGCGATCGGACCGAAGCACTCGGTGTCGTTTTCAACCGTGAACCGATCGACCTGCACCACGCCGGGCGTGACGAAATGACCGGGACGATCGAGCGAGGTCGCCTGAACCAGCACCGAACCACCCGCCTCGACGAGCCCGCTCTGGAACTCGAGCGCCTCGCGTGCACTCGCTTCCGTGACCAATGGCCCCATGAAGACGGGATCGGTCGAGTCGCCGGGGCCGACGAGCAGATTGGACGCGGTTCGACAGAAGGCGGGAATGAAGGTGTCCGCGATCGCTTCGTGCACGATGATGCGGCGCGTGCAGGTGCAGCGCTGTCCGGTCGTGGCGAAGGCGGCGCGCGCACATTCGATCACGGCCTGACGAAGGTGTGCGTCAGGCATCACCACCGCGGGGTTCGAACCACCGAGTTCGAGCGCGACGATGCGTCCGGGATGATCGAGATTCGCTTCCAGAATGCGACGCCCGACGGGCCAGCTTCCGGTGAAGAGAATGCCGTCGATGCCGGGATCCGCGGTCAGGGTGGAGGCCACGTCGGCGGCGCCCTGGACCATGTTGAAGACGCCCTTGGGGGCCCCACTCTCATCAAGTGCCTGCTGCATGAGTTCAGCGAGCAGCTGCCCGGTCGCGGGTGTCTTGTCGGAAGGCTTGAAGACGATCGTGTTTCCGGTCAGAAGTGCCGGGACCCAGTGGCCGTTGGGAAGGTGTGCGGGGAAGTTGAAGGGACCGATCACCGCCATCACACCGTGCGGCTTGAATCGACAGTCGCCGTCACGCGAGTCGTTGACGGGCACGGTGTAGTCGGTGACGCGCGACAGCGACTCGGGTCCGAGCGTGATGTCGACCTTGCCTCCGAGCGCATTGGCTTCAAAGAGACATTCGCCGCGGACCTTGCCCATCTCGAGAACGATCAGGTCGGCGATTCGATCGGCATTCGCCTTGGTCAGTGCCTGCCAGCGACGCAGGACGGCGACACGCTCCTCGAGCGAACGTCCGCTCCAGGCTGGTAACGCGGCGCGAGCAGCCGCGACCGCATCGGCGACATCACCTCGTCTGGTGGCTGACTCGAAGACCACGTCGTCGGGCGACGCGGGATTGACGGACTGGATGGTGTCACCATCACCGCCGGCAAGCGGGCGGAAGTCACCAGCCACGAGGTTTGCTGGCGATGCGGTGAGAAAACGTTCGCTGGCCGTCTTGGTCACGGTCGTACCTCGTTGGTTCGAGAGTTCAAATCTGAATCAGAGTGGTGTGACACCGATCATCGCACCGACGGATGCCTGGAGCACATCCACCACTTCGCCGGGGAGAATGACCTGATCACCGTCGATGCGAAATTCGCATCGCGTGGCGCGGAAGCCGGATTCACCCCAGAAGCTGACGATGCCGATCTGATCGAAGCCACCGTCACTGCCCATCAGGGCGTAGCGACCGGTGGCGCGAACCAGGGGAATCTCGTCGCGCAGGGCTTCGAGATACGGTCCGCCGTCGAAGGGATCGATGTCGCCTTCGTAGCGGAACCCCTGCTTTTCCAGCATCGCGCGAGCGGGCTTGGTCTCATCGCCGACCTTGGCGATCAGATTTCTCGCTTCGGGCGGCAGCAGCGAGGCATAGATCTCGCCGGTGGGGAACAGACTGGTCATGAACTCCTTGGAACGCTGACAGAAGAGGTCCGCTTCCTTGTAGGAGAGGTTGATGAACCGTCGTCCCAGGTAGTCCCAGAGAAGGTTGTTGCTGTCGGGTGAGATACGCCCCATCATCTCGGCCAGCATGCGTTCATTGAACTGATGCGGCTGGAGACCGATGAAG
Organism: uncultured Phycisphaerales bacterium; assembly: GCA_949373145.1. Taxonomy (GTDB): domain Bacteria; phylum Planctomycetota; class Phycisphaerae; order Phycisphaerales; family SM1A02; genus UBA8087. Next base: position 54,026 of record CASICI010000002.1, on the reverse strand, counting down.
TGAAAACGAATCATGCTCAAGGTCTTGCCGAGCTTCTGCGCGTGGCCTCGATAGCCGGGGGCGAGAATCAGTCCACCGAGTTCACTGGGCCCGGTCTCGTCGGTCTCGAATTCGAGCGTGAGATGGACCTGCCCACCTTGAAGATCCTCGCTGTAGAACTCGCGACGGCGCACCTTGAGGTAGGTGTGCGGGTGACCGGGCCAGGAGACGCTCGAGACGATCATCGAGGAGCCGATGAGGTTGCCGGTTTCGGTGTCCTCCATGCAGAACATGAAGAGTCTTTGTCGTTCGTCGTTGTCGTATTCGCCGTTGAAACTCTTGCGTGAACGCAGGACCTTTCCGGCGATGACGTCCTTGTCCGGAGGCAGGTTCACGAAATGAACGGTGCGCGCGAGCTTCAGCAGGGTGTCGACGTCGTCGATTTTGGCGGGTCTGACCAGAAACATGTCGGGAGGACTCCTTGTCTCGTCGAGTGAAGGACTCGGTGAGGTGGTGAAGACTCAGGCGTCGTCGTTGATGACGAGCGGTGAACGCCTTGCGTCATGATGTCGAAGATCGGCTCGAAGTGTTCCGGCTCCATGGCACCGATGGGCGCCAGGAAACGCAGGTGGTACGGACCATGACCACACAGGAACGCGATCACTCCGTGGTGGAAGAGCGCGTGCAGGGCCTTCATGATCGTCGCACGATCACCACCGAAGGGCGTGAGTCGCATCATGCCGCCGGTGCCGGAGACGTAGTTTTCGGAGGCGCGCATCTGGCTGTCGTGGACCGGTGAGAAGAACTCGGGATGTTCGGAGACCAGTTTGTCGCAGTGCGCGCGCCAGGCGGCCTGCAGTTTCGCGATCTTGCCGTCAGCACCGTAGTAGCCGCCGTCACGCAGCGTGGTGAGCGCGGCCTGGCCGACCCGGAAGGCACTGGTCGAGGAGGAGAAGGTGCCACTGAGAAGCCCCGCCTTGGGGTTGAACTCCTCGGTGTAGAGCGCGGCGCAGATCTGACTCATCTTGCCGATGGTCGTCACGTCGACGTACTGACCGAGATCCAGCCCCTGGTAGCGGAACATCGCTCTCGGTTCGACCGAAGGTCTGAACTTCGTCGCTCCAGACGGGAATACCGGCTTCCTTGCAGCGCTTCATCAGCGGCTCGAAGAACTCGCGGGGCGCGACGGTGAAACCACCTTCCCCCTGCACCAGTTCGAAGATGCAGCAGGAGTGCTGTCCGGGATAGCGCTTGATGTATTCCTCGAGGCGCTTCATCGCGTAACACGCGGAGGCGGGACCATCGAGTTCGTCGTAGAACGGGAGGTAGTCGACGAGTGCGTTCTGAGGAATGCCGACTCGGCCACCGGCGGAGTCGCCGATCTGCGCCATCGTGGTCGAACGACCCATGAAGCAGTCGTTGAAGGCGAGGATGCGCGGTGCACCGTTGGTCTTCTGCTGACAGACCTTCAAGGCGCTTTCATTGGCCATCGCGCCCGAGTTCGTCATGAAGCAGTACTTGATGTCGGAACCCTTGGCGGCCTCGGCGGCGATCAGCTCGGAGAGCTCGACCATGTCGGCGTTGAACTGGAGGTTGCCTTCCATGCAGACGTCGGACAGACCGGCTTCGAGCTGGGCGCGCACCATCGTGGGATGGGAATGCCCGAACATGTGGACGCCGATGCCGTTGATCATGTCCCACTTGACCGAACCGTCGGCGAGCTCGACCAGAGGGCCGTTGCCGAAGCCGGACCCTATATAGGGATAGAGGCAGGGCCGCCCGCGGACATCCGCCGCACGCTGAAGCCAGCCTTCATAGGTTTCAGCGGTGCCCTCTCGAGCGGGGCGAGCCCCGGTGATCGAGGCCTGGGCGGTTTTCAGTTCCGATAAGATCGCGTCGATCGAGGCCTGAACGGTGTCATTGGCCGCAAACGCCGATCCCATCACGTCATGATGTTCGTGTGTGTTCGCCATAGCACTCCCATTCTAGCAGAGCGCCGCGAGGAACGGCTTGATCCCGTCGAAAGCGAGCCGGGAAATGTCATCTCGTTGGCCGCACACGGGATAGGTGCCCTCTTTTTCGGACGGAAGGCGGTCGAAGTCGCCCGTTCACACCGGATCTAGAGATCGAGGTCGGTCTCGCCCAGGGCGATTCGTTTCATCAGGATCGCGAAGAGCGCGGCCCGCTCCCAGATCGAGTCGATCTCGACGTATTCGTCGCGGCGATGCAGGTTGCCGCCGCGGATGCCGAGGGTGTCGATGCAGGGAAGACCGACGTTCTGAAGGACGTTGGCGTCGCACACGCCACCGGTCTTGGCGAAGGGCAGTTCATGCCCGAGTGCTTCCGAGACACCACGGGCCGCCATCGCGACCGCGGTCACGGCTTCGGTCTGCGGCTTGGCCGGACGGTTGAAGGTGCGGTTGATGGTGACCCGAGGAAGGTGATCCGCGGGAAGCGGCGCACCGTGCTCATCGATCGACCACTTCGTCTCGATCGCCTCGATCGCCGCGGCAAGCGAGGCCTGAGCCTCGGGATCCGCGAACCGGACGTTGCCCCAGCACGCGGCGTGTTCCGGAACGGCGTTGGTCGCGCCCCCACCCTTGAGCGGGCCGATGTTGACGATCTTTCCGTTGGCGGGGTCGGCGAGTTCGAGGACCTCGGTCATCACTTCGGCGAGCACCTTCACCGCGGAGATGCCGCGTTCGAACTCGCGCCCGACGTGCGCACTGAGACCATCGACTTCGATCATGAACTGTCCGGAACCCATTCGTTCCACCACGAGCGACCCATCGGGCAGCGCGGGTTCGATGACGAGTCCGACATCATGCTGGCGGGCGGCATCTTCGAGATGACGTTCCGAACAGAACGTTCCGGTCTCTTCGTCACTGTTGAGCAGGAAGGTCCAGTGGCATTCGATGCCCTCGGCGTCGAGTGCCTCCATCGCGGCGATCGCGACCAGCAGACCACCCTTCATGTCCGCCGCACCCGGACCGCGGGAGATTCCGTCGGCCTCATGGGTCAGCGTGATGAAATCATCCTCCGGGTCATGCACGGTATCCAGATGACCCGCGACCAGAATGCGCGGTCCGGCGTCCTCCATCGGACGTGAACACACCGCGGTGGGTGTGGGCGCCGCGTCGCTGGCTCCGAGCAACCAGGTCGGTCTGGCGTCTCCGGCATGCACTTCGGTGGTGGCACCAAGCGCTTCCAGTCGGCTGACCAGAAGCTCGCGCATCGCGTCCAATCCGGGGGCGTGCCCCTGGCCGGATGGAATCGCGACCATCTCCTCGAGTTCGCGAACCAACTGAGACTGACGTGCCTGCAGGCCGTCACGAAGACGACGTTCGATCTCATCGAGAGGGAATCCGGTGGTCTGAGTCATGCGAGAATGTCCTTGAGGGAGATGATCGTGCCGTCGGACCGCACCACACCGGTGCAGATGGTTTCGGCGGGGCCGGTCATGCGGACGGCACCTTGTTGAGAATCGTAGACGAGTTCGAGGGTCCCACCGGGAAGAATCGCCGAAATCGAGGGGCTGGTTCGGTTCTCCAGCGCGCCGGCGACGGACACGGCACTGGCCCCGGTGCCGCAGGCGGACGTTTCGCCACTCCCCCGCTCCCAACTGCGCATCGTCACCTGGCATGGAGAGTCGACTCGAACCACATGCACGTTGATTCGATCCTTGAACCAGGGATGGTGCTCGAGGATGGGACCGAAGCGGGCGAGGTCGAAGGCCTCGAGCGCGGCAGGTTCGCGGACCCAGAGGACCAGATGCGGGTTTCCGATCGAGACGAAGGACACGGCGTCAGTCGAGGCCCTGCCGGTCGAGGCGGACGCCGTGATCGGCAAGCAGAGTGACCAGATCCACGCGGACGCCGATGCCGGATTCGTCGCCATCGAGTCCGGGGAGCGAGACGCCTGACGCCTCCAGACGCGGTGGTGGCACGCCCCATCTCCACCGAGACTCCGAGAAAGCGATCGGCCTCGGCGTGGAGTCTCCACGGCAAGCGCACGCCGGCGCCGGTCTCGATCTCGAAAGGCGCGGTCCGCGACCATCCCGGATTCGAAGGCATGTCGTGCCAGACAACGGATGCCGTTGCCGCAGAGTTCGGCTTCGGAACCATCGGCATTGAAGATGCGCATGCGCAGGGCGCAGCGGGATTCGCGCAGTCGTTCGTAGAGAATCAGCCCATCGGACCCGATGCCCTCGGCCCGATCGGAGACTCGACGGGACAGCAGTTGCGGCGCGTCGATCTCGGCGCGTCGGTGACGTCGATGAAGACGTAGTCGTTGCCGAGCCCATGCATCTTGATGAATTCGAAGTCGGCCATGTCATCCCGTCATCACGTGAAAAACGGATCAAGGAGCGTGCTCTGCTGAATCCAGACGATACCAAGGAAGAACATCAAGGTGAGCATCACGAATTTCACCCGTCGGACGTCATGGTCGATCGCCAGTGCGCTCCAGCCGGGAACCGATCAGGGAGCGCAGACGATTCTGCCGCCAGCGAATCGAACCATGCCGCCAGGTATGACGGTTCGGATCGAGGCCGTTGATGGTCGCGACGGAGTCGAGCGCCCCGCACATCAACAACGTGGCCTGCTCGTCCAGGCGGCCCTCACGTGCGGCGGAATCGTCTCCGACGCCTCCACGAACGGTGAGATCTCGTGCGGCGGAGGCATCCGCCTGAAGCTCGAATCGCCTTGAGATCCATCCGAAACCGACAAACGTGAGCATGAGAGCGATCATGACACCGAGCGCTTCGGACACAGCTGATCATCCGGACCGGATCCCCCGACCACTCGAGAAGCGTCGGAAGCATCAGCTCGATGGCCCACTCGAGCACCACGCCGATGGTGCCTACCAGGGCGAGAAGGGACAGGATCGTCCAGGGCAGGTGGCGATGACGGAGATGCCCCGCTTCGTGCGCGACCACGGCACGGATCTGTCCCGAGGGCAGCCGCTCGAGGAGTTCGTCGGTGAGCAGGACGTAGCGCATGGAGGGGATGAGACCGATGACGGCTCCGTTGACCATGCTTCCACCGGTGGGCCAGAGCATGACATTGCGGGCTCGGACATCGGCATCCTTGAGCGTGGTGGCGATCATGTCGCGCAAACCTCCGCCTTGCAGTGGTCGGGCACCGATCGCCGACATGAGAACCCAGGGCGCCAGGACCAGAGCGCAGAGTGCGGCCATGATCCTGAGCACGCCTGCCCAGTCCTCGAGGACTTGGTCATCGAAGGCGAGGGCCGCACACAGCTCCACGCTTTCAAGCACGAAGAGAATCGTGAGCATGGGAACGAGAAGAAGCAGCATGTGCGTGCGAGCTCTCTGCAACACATAGCCCCATCGGGATGGAATCGGATGGATGGGCAGCCCCATGTCCAGCCGACGCATCAACAGAGACTCCTGCAGGAGCCGTTCCAGAGGCCATTGCACCAACCAGAGGAGAGACATCAGAATCATCGCGGGGAGAATTGCAAGCACTTCATCGATCAGGATGAGATCACCGGTGAACGCTCGAATCACCTCGAGCCAGCCGAAGGCGATCAGGGAGACCACGCAGCACAGCACCGAGAACCATTGAAGAATTCTCAGCCGCAGGGTGGCTCGGCGGATCGAGGAGACGAAACCGGCCGAGGCATCAGCGATGGTTCGTCGAATCACGATCCGTTCGATGAACACACCACACGTGGGAGGAAGCAGCACGAGCACCGGCAGCAACCAGAACCACGTGCCCTCACCGATGAAGAATCCACCGAACCCCTCGGCGGCAAGGAGCAGGGAGACCATCAGGATGAGAACGGGAAGGTGCACGCAGAACTCTCGGTGTGACGCAGTGGATCAATTTTCAGGACGAGTGATCGTTCCGAGGTCCACCACGATGGAGCCCTCGCGATAGAAATCGACGTTGAGCGTCTCTTCGTTGATGAAGGTGAAGACCAGACCGTTCACCACCAGTTTCATCGGCGTACTCGAAATCACCGAGATGGGGTCCCGCATAGCGTTCGTTGCGATATTTCTGTGCGTGGTTGTGGAAGTGGAAGAGCGCGGTGTATCCGTCCTTGAACAGTTTCGACGACGCCAGATAACGGTCATCGGCGACCCGCGCGCGTGGCTGATACTCGACCAGCTCGAAGCGTCCCTCGGGATCGAGTTCGACGATGCCACCGAATTCGGTGGTTCGATCGATCATGTCACGATCGGCGTAATCGAAGACGTGTGCCACGAACGCCTGGCTCCGCAGTGCCTCTCGTGCGAGGAGCATGGCCGCCTGATCACCCCAGACAAGCTTGTCACGCACGTCGTTCAGACGTTCCGAGACCTTGAGATTCCATCCGGAAAAATCAGCCTTGTAGCGCTTTCCGTTGTCATCGATCTCCTGCTGCAGCAGCTGATCGAGCTCCTGATCGGACATCGAAAGAAGTTCCGGACGATGACGATGGGCGGCCACGGCCACCGCGAGATGACGAGGCTTGAGATCCTCGCGGCGATCAGCGGACAATTCTGCAAGCGCCGCGGCGACATCGTTCCAGTACTGGTCGTAGCGCGGTTTGCGCAACTCCCGGATCCAGAGGATCTCCTCGCGAGTGCCGGGCACCACGCCGAGTTCCTGAATCGACGCGCGCATGTCGAGCATCATCGAGTCCTTGCCGATGAGGTCATCGTCGGCCACCAGCAGTTCAAGCTGACCGGTGTCGCCGTGAATGACCAGGAGTTCCCAGCATCTCGCTCTGAGATTGGCTTCCGTGATCGCGCTCGACGAAAGCATGGTGTCGATCAGTGCCACGGACACCTTCGAGCCTCCACTCAATCGCTCCAGAGCGAGTATCTCAGGCCTGGACTCCGGCGCATCGATCATGGGCAGTGGAGTGGCCCATGATCTGATGACCGATTTGGTGAGCGCCGTCCGACCGAGAAGGCCGACCTGCTCGACCACCCAGGCACGAAAAATCGGTGGGCTGGAGGCGGTTCAGGGGTCATGAGCAGAACGTCATCGAGCGTCTCGGGCGCTGTGCGGGCGAGACGTCCAAATGCCCGCTTTTCGAACCGGCAACAGGTACCGATTGCTCAACATGATGTCCTCGAGCATCTCAAGGTAGGCGGCACTTGGAGCAGGCCCATCCAGGCGGGCCATGGCATCAAGATGTGTCGCAGCCGACTTGTTCGTTGATTTCAGCGTCTTCATCGGATCGCCCCCGCCACCGGCGCAGGAACTCAGCCCAACGCAGAGCATGAGGGACAGGAACCCGATCAGAATCGTGTTTTCGCGTGATGAAGAAGGTTCCGAAGGAGAATGCGCGGCAGGCGTCATGGCGTGTTCCCTGGTGTGATCGATGACTCGTTCAGAGCACAGTCTAGGAGGTTTCCACCTCACAATGGCGGGATGTGTCCTTCTGATCTAGTATGGTGCCATCGCCCGAGCGAAGGAAACGGACAGCCATGGCAGATGAACCCTCCAAAGAGAACCAAGACCCCACCGAACTGGCCACGCGAGTTCGAGACGTCCTTGAGTTGATGAGACCGATGATCCAGGAAGACGATGGCGACATCGAATTCCTCGAGGTCACGGATGAAGGCGTGGTCCGCATTCGTTTTCTGGGAGCCTGCGTCGGATGTCCTTCAAGTTCGCACACCCTGCATCAGGGAATCGAACGTCTTCTGAAGGAACGCATCGAGGAAGTCACCGGGGTCGAAGCGGAAGAGTGACCTGAAAGGGCTTCACCGCGAAACGCCACCGCTTTCTGACCAGCGAAGCAGGACATGATCAATGACTCGAAAAGCGTCACTCTGGCGTCGAGCTGTCCATTGGTGTGGAAAACTCGTGGACGAACGTCCGCGGTCTGGAAACTCCAACGTCCAAGAATAAACGGCTTCAAGAGCCTGTGACTCCGATACCCCGTCGCTCAGGCCCCGAGAGAGCTTGTTTCAAAGAGGTATTGAGCGGACCGTTCGAAAGCCAATCACCAGAAGAACACTCGATTCTCGCCCCAACTCCGCTAGGCTTTGGAGAGAGTTTCAAGTTTGTACAAGACGTCCGATGGTTCGCGAGTGACGATCCGAAGGACGCATCCAGAAGCGCAGAGATCGCGCTTCGATCCAGAAGAGGATCGGCAGGAGGCCAGACACAATGCTTGTCATCACACGAAAAGAAGGCGAAGAAGTCGTCATCGGAGACCCCTCGGCACCGTTGGGGATCGTCCGCATCGCCACCATCAAAGGCGACCGTGTCCGGGTCGCGTTTGAATTCCCCCGCAAGATCGAAGTGCACCGGCGTGAAATCGCGGATCAGATCGTGACCAGTGGAGAAGACTCCAACTCGGTACTCGGCCAGATCCGTCCAGCCGCTGAATAGCATTCCGCACTCGAAAGCCACCAGGCCTCGAACGAACGAAACGGGCCCGACAACCATAGGTTGCCGGGCCCGATGTTCGTCGCCATCACGAGTGATGATGGCTGGTGTGCACCGCAAGGTTCCCAGGAGGGAAAGGCGGATGCGGGTCACGGACTCGAAAGTCCGCGCCTCCGATGGCTGTCCATGCCGGGAGGCTAGAGAGATGCCAGACTGCGAAACATCATGCGGTTCTGGCTGATTGGTCTGGAAATACGGTGCGTACACAACCTTCTGCTCACCCGAATGGAGCAGTCATCGAAAGCGCGTGCCGTCCTTGGCTTGAAACCGGAGTCCGTTCCGACGCGAGTTTCTGAAATGCTTTCGATGTTTCCCAGCTCGGCCCCACGAGCCGTCCATGAACGTGGGGTCGACAGGTTCCCGAGAAGACGATGAGCTGTCCGGCTCGTCATGCTTCTCATTGGTCCAACTTTCTGCGTCGGTCGGCCATTGTCCGCCGCGCACTCTTGATCATTTCCTGCTTGGCTGGTTCGAGCCGCTTGCGTTCGGCTTCCCATTCGACAGGGTCCACCAGTTCCAGGTGATCTCTGACGCCAAGCACCTTGATCGAATCCTTGAGGCCGTACTGCGTGAGCAGACGGGCCGGAAGCCGCACACGTCCCGCGGAATCGAGAGGGACTCGAGCCGCCTGCGAGAACATGAGCCGCTCGAAGTCGTCCAGCTGATCGTCTCCAAGCAACGAGCTGTCGAATTCGGTCGAGAGTCGTTCGAAGGTCTTCTCCGGCCAGAGCCAGAGTGACCCATTGCCCCCGGGGGCTGCAATGAAGGCTGCACCGTGAATCTCGGGATTCAACACATCGCGCACCTCGGCTGGAATGGCCAGCCGCTGCTTTGCGTCGATCGTGTAGTCGTATTCGCCGAGGAAGAGCACGCATCATTACCTTTCTAAGGTCCGGGAACGCTTGGAGAATACCCCACATCACCCCACCATTCAACATTTCGCCCCACTATTACCCCATTATTTTTACCAAGGGTCGCTTTTTTGAACTCCCGTGCTCAACTGGAGTAGATGTAAGCCACTCATTGGCAGACTCTTGTAAAAACACGACTCTCATTTATTGAAAATCAGAAGCACTTGAAAAAGAGACCCTTTTTTTCAAGGAGAAAGACAAGACATGAATATTCCAGAGGCGATGGCTCACTTGCACGGCTATCCGTTCTTTCTGACAGCCAAAGGCACTGATAAAAGTCACGGCGTGATGGCTGAATTCGTCACGGCATGCGCCAACACACCTCCCATGTTGATGGTCTCGGTGCGCAAAGGGATGGCGCTGAGTCCTCTCATCAGAGACAGCAGAATGTTCGCGGTCGCAGCGGTCGACGGCATCGCACTCGCCCATGCCAAGCGCCTGGATCAGATGATCATCGATCAGGTCGATTCCTTCATGGGCATCACGGTGGACCACACGCCCAGCGGCATCCCGGTACTGGCGAATTCCATCTCATGGTTCGAATGCGAGCTGGCGAGACACATCGACATCGATGCCGATTGCGAGCTCTATGCAGGGACCGTTCGTGCGGCCCACATGGACGAGGGCTTCCAGGCCCAGCTCGAGCGGGAGGAATCAAGCATGAGTGAACTCCTGATGGACATGACCCCCAGCGGAGTCGGCTGAAAAAGAGTGCTCGCACGGATCCGAGTGCTACCATTCGCCACATGAGTGACACAGAGCAAAAGATCGACAGGCACGGCCCCAGCAACCGCTTTGGCGTGGACTATGCACTGGAGGCGAAGACGCTGGGACCACCCCCCTGCCCCATCATCGACATGCACGCCCACATCGGAGGTGGACGTGCGGCCGAACTCTACGTCGAGGCGATGGATCTCTTCGGGGTCGAAAGCGTCTGTTCGATGACACGCCTGGAAGCGGTCGAAGACGTCCGCTCCGTGCTGGGCGATCGCATCCGGTTCAATGCCGTTCCCGATTGGACCAATCCGGATCGAAGCGATGCCTTCGGACAGGGATTCCTGGATCGAATCAGGCGTTTCCATGACCATGGCGCGAAATTGATGAAGCTCTTCGCCGCCCCTCGGATGAGGGACTCCGAACGCGAATGGGGCACTCCGGGAATCCTCGCACTGGATTCCCCTCGCTACCGAGCCGCAGCCGAACTGGGCCAGAGCCTGGGGATGGCGATCATGACCCACGTCGCCGATCCAGACACCTGGTTCGAGGCGAAGTATCAGGATGCCGAACGCTACGGAACCAAGCGAGATCAATACACACCTCTGGAACGGATGCTCGATGACTTCACCGGGCCCTGGATCGCCGCGCACTTCGGCGGCTCACCGGAAGATCTCACATTCCTCGACGGCCTTCTGGAACGTCATCCCAACCTGCATCTCGACACCAGTGCCTGCAAATGGATGCTGCGTGAACTGGGCGCGACCCCCTCGGACGAACTTCGGGTGTTTCTCACGACCTGGCGGGGCCGAGTGTTCTTCGGATCCGACATCGTGGTGATCGACGCTCATCTCGAGACGGAAGGCACCGACAACGAACTGGCAGCGAAGGCCGGAAACAGGCAACAGGCCTTCGACCTCTATGCAAGCAGATATGCGACCCTGCGCAGAATGTTCGAGCGCACTGGTCGGTTCGAGTCCCCGATCGTGGACCCGGACCTGCACATGGTGGATCCGCAGCGGTACGCCGCTGACGCCGCCCCGATGGTCGACTGTCATCAACTGCCGGAGGACCTTCTCGTCGATCTGTATCGGGGAGCGGCGAAGACCCTGCTCGAGAAACTCGATTCAAACTGAAGCGGCCAGCCTCGAGATCCGGTGCACCCGGATCAGGGCAGGGTCATCCCTTCACATCAAGGATGTCGAGCAGTTCGTGCGCCCAGACGCGGGCGTCGCGTCGTGAGGCGAACTCGCGAGCAGCATGCCGCACTCGGTCGATCGACTCGGCCGATTCGAGAATGCCGAGCAATGTGTCGGCACCGGTATTGATGGCGTCCGAAGAATGCTCGGAGATGCCATGTGATTCAAGCGTCAATTCGGGGCACGCCCCCGCCTGCCCACTGCGCAAGGCGAAGATGACGATGCCACGAGCGGCGTGATCCAGCACACGTTCGTCGGTGGCCACGTGATCGCATCCCGCCACGAACATCACATCCACTTCACCGGGAAACTCGGATTCATCGAGCCCCTCCATCACCTCACCGAACCCGATCGAGGTTCCGTAGTCCACCACGGGATGGAGGTGACGTGAATCCCGGTTGATTCGAATCTGCAGATCGGCACCGGTGAAATAGATCAGACCGGCACGATGCACCAGCAGGATCGCATCCTCCTGGGGGGCGACCTCGTCGGGTTCGATGCCCAATCGAAAGGTGCCATCGGCATCCCCACGAACGGTGGCTCCGGCAGGCAGAGCACCCGGGGCAAGCGTGCGAACCCGGTGCACACCAGCCGCCTTCCAGCCGGGGATGAATCGGTCGGTGGGTACGATCACATCAAGACGCTGCATGAGAATCGGATCAGCGTCCACGGGAGCGTGTCCGTCGGCGACGAGGAGGACCCGCGATGCTTCACGAGCGACTCGAAGGGCGGTTGAGATGGCCCAGGTGCAGAGCAGCGGTCGAGGACGAGCCTTGGCACCGTGCGGCGCCGTTCGCGTCAGAAGCGATGACAGCGCACGACCGAGTGTTCGAGATGGAGCGCTTCCGATCGCATTCAGACCGAATCCACTGCAACGACATTCATCATCGAGCGATCCCAGCACCAGGGCCCGATCGCCGGCGATTCGTCTGACCAGTTCCACGCGACGGATGCGTCCCGGTCGGGCATCACCCTCGAGGACGTGCAGCAGCGGTGAACGATCGGAGCCATCACTTGATTCCAAGGTTCTCTCCGAGTTCCCGTGCCTCGTGTTCACGGAAGAGCTTGCAGGTTTCATAGGCGAGCTTGGAGATCAACTGCTGCTCCACGCGTCGGCGGTCGGAGGCACTGCGCAACTTGGAGGGATCGATCTCACGAAGACTCACGTCGACCGAACGGCTTCCGGTCGAATTCATTTCGGTCGGAGGATAGACCCGCCCACCCTTGTCGAAATGCATGACTCGGATTCCAATGCTGGCCGTCGGGCGCAACTCGGTGGAACGAACGAGTCCGGAAAAGGATTCGACCTTGATGTAGAGCATCTGTGAAACGCCGGCATCCTCGGCGATCGAGCTCATGGAGCTGCGACTGCTGTTTCGTTCGCGCGATCGCACAAGCGCCATCACATCCGAGGGGTTGACCGTCGTGGGCACCAGGTCCAGCCGCATCAGTTCCTCGGAGATGCTCTCCGCGAGGCGGACCCGAAGCACGGTTCGAGGCAGCACGCTGTTGAGGTCGTCGACGAAGACGAGCGTCTTGATGGGATCCAATTCATGTTCGGCTGGATTCTGACCGGTTCCCTGCACCGCGTAGGTGACCGGCACCAGGATGTTGCAGCCGGAGACAACCGTCAGGACCACGCAGGAGAGCAGGCCGAGAAGGCATGAACGGACGAGACAATGACGGGTTTGATCAGATCGCATCTGGATACTTGTCCTCGATATGGCGGTAGAAGACCCAGGAGGTCTCGTCGACGAATTTGGCCATCAGGCCCATCTGAATCTGCGATGCGTTGGCACTCTCACGACCTACCCCCTGGATGTCGGGGAACTTGACCCCGATCTCCCATGTCTTCGCGAAGGTGTCGGGATCCCAGCCGTCCTCTTCGATCACGCCCAGGGTCGCGGCACAGGCGCCGTCCCAGAGGTAGCTGTTGCCCTCGGGATGAAGCCTGAACTCGTAGAGCTCGATGAAGACCACTCGCTCGACGCCGAGCTCCTCGGCCATCTCGCCGTAGGAAAGCATCGACCAGCTGGGTGTCTGGTACTGCCACTGCATGACCTGGCGGAAGTCCAGGACCTTGATCCCCTCGACGTTCTCCTGAAGTCGCTTGGAGACGTTCATCGCGATCGTGCCGTAGACGGTGCCATTCTCGTAGAGGATCGACGGCTCGCATTGCACCACCACCGCACAGGTCTTGTCGATGAGGCCGTCGTATTCGGCCAGGACCTCGATCTTCTTGTACCGCTCGATGTTCTGACCGATGGCACCGGCCAACTGAGCGACGAAACATCCTTGTTGAAAGAGCACGGCAACAAGCGCCAGACCGAGCAGCATGGACGTGCGGAGGGTTCGCATGAATGGCATCAGAGCATCTCCTTCATTTCAAGAATCTTGTAGACCCAGGCCATGATCACGATCACGCCGAAGGTGATGAAGAACCACTTCCCCAGATGGTCCATCCAGAAGCCTCCGAGCCGTGCTCCACTGATGGCCTGCCAGATCGAGATGACCAGGACGCAGGCCGTGAAGAACGCAAGCACCGCACCAGCGGGCTGTGCTCGCAGCGAGCCGAGCATGTCGCCGTCCGCGGCATGAGCGAACGCGGTGGTCATCCCACAGCTGGGACAGGGAATGCCGGCATGCATCACCCAGCCACAGGGCATCATCCCAAGCTGGGTGTGGGTTCCATGTCCGTTGGGCGAAGGATCGAGCCAGGCGGCCACCAACAAGAGGCCTCCACTGAGACAGGCCACCAGAACGCCGACCCATCGTCGTGAGGTGACCCCATCGCCGAGGGACCGGCGAGGTGGCATCGAAGTTGGGCAGAGATCGGACATCCCTGAGAGGATACCCACTCAAGCCCGAACGCTCCACGACCGTCTCAGCAAAGCTTCAGGAGAACGAACCATGACCACCCCCTCTGATTTCTGGCTCGATGCGCATCTGGACCTTGCCTACATGGCTCTGGAACGGTCGCCGGAGGCCCCGAACCTCGAGAACGAAGCCGACACCAGTCGATTCGCGATCACCCGCCCGGCGCTGGAGCGCGGGCGGGTCCGTCTGTGTTTCGGGACCATCTTCACCGCCCCCGGCGAGGAAGCCCATGAACCCTGGGGCTATCGAGACCATGACGATCGCGATGGTGCACACCGGGCAGGCATGCGGCAGCTGGAGCTTTACGAAGACTGGGAAGCACGCGGTTGGATACGGATCGCGAGAACACGAGAGGATCTCGTTCTGGCGGAAACCGCCGAAGGCCCTCCCACCATCGTCCTGCTCATGGAATGCGCCGACCCGATCAGAACACCGGAGGAAGCGACCGAGTGGGCCCGGCGAGGGCTTCGAATGGTCGGGATGTCATGGTCGCATGGCTCGAGATACAGCGGGGGAAACGGCAGACCCGGTGGATTGACCGCGGAGGGACGTGCCTTCGTTCAGGCACTGGACGCACTCGGGGTGGCGCATGATGTCTCACATCTCTCGGATGAGTCGGTCGACGACCTGCTTTCAGTCTCGACGGGACCCGTCGCTTCGACGCACTCCAACGTGCGAAGATTGATGCCGGAAAACAAGTATTCGATCCGACATCTCCGCAAGGATCACGCCGATGAGATCGCCGCGCGACGGGGCGTCGCCGGGATCAACCTCTTCGGACGTTTTCTCGCCGCGAATCGAAGGGCGACGCTCGAAGACGTCGTCGCGCATGCGGAGGCGCTCGCGGAATCATTCGGCCGGACCAACATCGGTCTGGGAAGCGATGCGGATGGTGGCTTCGGACCCGATGAACTTCCGCTGGGCATCGAATCACCGGACCGCTACGACCGGATTCTCGAAGCTCTTTCACAGGCGGGCTGGACACTGGAGGAACGCACCGCGTTCAGGTGGGGCGCGTGGCGTTCGTTTCTCGATCGTGTGCCGGCGTTCGACGTGTGACGCGGCTCAGTCGAGGTTCACCCGACGCATGCCTGACTCGGACTCGATCAGGAGATGGACATTGTACTTCCCACGGTGCAGCAGTCCGGCCTTTGACGCATCGGCTTCTGGAAGCAGCGCATGACGCTGCAGGCCGTTGTCGGAAAACGGGGCCAGACGACCGAGTCCTTTTTGGTCCAGAGCTGCGTTGAGCATCGAGCGGTTCGCCCTCGATGAGATGAGGTGTTCGGCGACGGAGAGTTTCGTGACGTCGCCTCCGAGGCAGACCAGGTGCAGACGCTGCTGGGCGTCGACACCGTAGGCGACTCCGGGCACGATCATGTTTTCGAAATCGTGGATCGGAATGGGCCTCAGATCGGGCAGAAAGGCGAGCAGGTCGCTGGGGACGCCGAATTCGTCCCGAGGACGCAACCGTTCGTCGAGGGTGTACTCGTCCTCAGGAACATGCTCGGTGACCGGAGTCGTCGGCTCGAGGGTGTCGTTCGCGGGCTCATCGATCGAGCCCTCGACCTCGCGCTCGGCATCGGCCTCGGCGCCGGCCCGATCGAAGACCGATTCAAGCTGTGCGTATTCCTCACGATCGATCACCTGCAGGACCTCGTCTTCGAGGTAGGTGGGTGCCTCGATCGTGGCCTCTTCGGGCATGCTGGCACTGCGGTGGATCGCGGCGATCAGGTCTCCGATCCCGTAGGCGGAGTCACGATTGATCGAGATCGAGTGCCGAGGCCCCAGCACGTCCATGCGATCCACGTTGGCGTCGAGAGTGATCTCGGCCTGGAGGAATCGGCTGGCACAGTCCACGATCTTGGCGGAGGCTTTCTGACCAATGGGCGCCTGGGCACCAACCATGACCAATCCAATGGTCGGCGAAAGCTGATGCAGGCTGGGAGCCGCCATGCACAGCCCCTTGGCTCGTTGATAGGCCCCGACCAGGGCAGTTGAATCGGTACCGCTGACAAGCTGCAGTGGCAGACCGGTTGCGAGCAGGTCGACATCTCGATCGATGGGTGACGGAACGATCAGCACACGCTTGACCGTGGACGACAACCAGGACATCAGGGCGAAGAGTGAATCGCCCTCAGTGTCGGCCAGCGTCGGCAGCGTGATGTCGTCACCGAAGACTTCCGTCTCACAACTGTTTCCGGAGAGACGGACGAGCGCAAGCGGGCCTTCCACACGCGCCAGCAGATTCGCATACTGCCCCAGCCAGAGACTGGCATGCACGGGAAGGTTGCAGGGGATGAGAATCGAACAACAGGAGAAAAAATCGGGATCCGGCAGGCCGGCGGAAACCACCTTCGAACCACCATCGTCGCCGGAGCCTGATGCCGTCGCAGGACGTCGGCGTCTGGGCTCCGGGAGTTCATCCTCGATGATGAAGGAATCGACGATGTCGTCCATGAAAGACCTCGGGTTCAGTTGGATGGCGACGTGGTGCGCGCAGGCTCCACGACCACGATGCTGCGACTGGGCAGTCCCAGGATTGCCTTTGATTCTTGTGCGTAGTCATCAGGTGCGAGCGAACCGTTGATCACAAGTTGATATTCATGACGTCCGGGCGCAAGCTTTAAAACCAATTCGTGTGTTCCGTCCTTGAGGTTGCACCGCATGGGCTTTCCCTTCGGGTCCCAACCACAGAAGTCCCCGGTCACGGCGATCGATTCGATGTCATCGGACACTGGCTGCCGGAAGATGGTCGTCTTCCCCTTGGCAATCGCTCCGAACTGAATCGTGGCATCACCCGTGTCCAGGTCATGCTCGACCACGAGCGGGACATCATCCCGGCGTGCGGCTTTCGCTCGGTCCAGATCGGTCTTCGGCACTTCGTTGGTCAGCCCCGCGGAAGAGCCCTGCGGGCTGGAGGCCTTGACGCGGTGCAGCAGATCGGCGACTCGGGAGTTGACCTCGGGCTCGACGTCCGGCTTGAATTCACGGATCTCGTCCGGAGGAGGCTCCTGCACCGGAGGACGAGGATCATCATCAGATTGCGCCTGAATCGACGCCTTGCGTCGATGAGCCCGTTCGAGGGCGATCTCAGTCTGTTCGTGGCCCTGCACCCAGTCGGCGAGCCCGGCGAAATCGGCGGCGGCTTCGGAATTCGGCGCGAACTCCCTGACCGGCTGCCCGACGCTGGTCGCCTCGCGAATCGACTCATGGTCGCGAATGACCGTCGGCACCACGTCATCACCGAAACGGGTTCGCAATGAGGCGAGGATGTTCTCGGATCGGGTCGAGGTCTCGTCATGCAGGGTCGGAAGCATGAAGAAATCGAGAGGACGTCCGATCTTTTCGACCACCGAAGCGATCGTTTCCGCCTGCCGGATCGCACCGCGAAGCGCGAAGTAGCCCGTCTCGACCGGGACCAGCGTCTCGTCCGCGGCTCGCAGGGCATTGAAGGTCAGCCAGCCGATGGCCGGAGGGCAATCGACGATGCAGAAGTCGTAGTCGTCTTCGATCTGAGCGAGAAAACGCTCCAGACGTCGATCCCGGTCCTTGCGGTCGTCGGTGCCGAGATCCGCACTTTCAAATCGCGTCAGCTGCACGGTGCTCGGCAGCAGCTTCAGCCCGCTGCCCACTTCCCAGAGCATGTCGTCGATGCTCGAATCGTGGTAGCGAAGATCACTTTCCAGAACGACCTCGACACCGCGCACGATCGATTTCTCGGGCACATTGAGGCCGGCGGCACAGTGGCCCTGAGGGTCCAGATCGACGAGCAGCGTTCGCAGGGAACGGTGGGCCAGTTCCGCACTCAGATTGATCGCGGTGGTCGTCTTTCCACAGCCACCCTTTTGATTGACAATCGCGATCGTGCGCAAAACGGTCTCCTCAAACCTCTTATCGGTGCAAGGTCCGTTTTTTCTTCAGATTCGGTATCAGCTCGCGCCCACCGCGGCCCAACCCGCTTCCAGAAGCTCGAGAGATGGCCCGGGGACCATTGAGACGGACCCTCGTCCGTCTGGGACCACGATCGTCAGGGTGCCCTGACGAACTTTCTTGTCCCAGCCCATCCGGTCGATCAGACGCCCCCGCTTGAGCGGCTGGGAAAGAGTGATCGGCAATGCGCAAGCCTCGAGCGTGCTCTGCAGGGCCTCGGATTCCGCCCCCCCCCAATGCCCGAGTGTCTGGGCGCAGGCGCCGGCAGCCATCAAGCCGATCGCGACCGCTTCCCCGTGCTTGAGCTCGAGCTCGGGCAAAGGCTCGATCGCATGAGCGAAGGTATGTCCGAGATTCAGAAACGCTCGAGCGACCCCCGCACCGGGACCGGCTTCCTCTCGTTCATCACCGGAGACGATGGCCACCTTGGTGGAGGCGCATCTGGCGATCAACGCCATGGACGTCGAAAGCCGACCCGCCAGAATGTCGGGGGCCTCCGCACGCAGCGCCTCGAGAAGAGACCAGTCAGCGACGAGCGCATGCTTCACACATTCGGCGAGTCCGCAGGCACGTTCTCGTTCGGGCAGGGTTTCAAGAACTTCCGGATCAGACAGCACCCCCACCGGTTGCCAGAATGCACCGACCAGGTTCTTTCCCAGCGCACCGTCCGGGAGTGGAAGATTCACGCCGGTCTTGCCCCCGATGGCCGCATCGACCATCGCCAGAAGGGTCGTTGGAACATGAAAGACCGGGAGTCCCCGCAGCCAGGAGGCGGCCACGTAGCCGGCGAGGTCGCAGATGATCCCGCCGCCGACCGAGACCACCGCACCGGAGCGATCGATCTTCTGTCCCGCCGCCGCCTTCAGCAGGGCTTCGAACGCCTCCAGAGACTTGTTGGCTTCCGTCGCCTCGACGGTGACGAACGCGATCTCGAAACCGGCCGCTTCGAGCGAGGCCGCGACGACTTCCGCGTGGGTCTCGGAAACCGCGGCGTCCGCCACCAGCAGAATTCTTCGGCCGGCGGTCTCACCAAGAGCGCGTGCCAGCAACGCACCGGTTCGAGTACGAGCGCCGGCTTCGATGGTGACGTCGTAGGCGTGAGAGTCGAGGGGGACATGCAGCGTGGTCATGTGAAGGCCTTCCTAGCGTGGATCATCGCCGCGACGAGCCAGTTCGTCGAGGGCTCTCACCGGATCGGTTGGAAGATCTTCGTCCTGATCGATCGTTTCAAGTTTGGAATCAAGGCTCGAAGAAGGTGCCATGGCGCGCCGTGCGGGCGAGGAACGACCCATCCGCCGACGAATGATCCACCAGATGCCGCCAAGCAGGAGGCAGAGCAGGCCCACCACCAGTGATGGCTCGACCTCGAGACCTCCCCCGGCCTGAACGCGAAGACGACCGACGAAGACCGGATAGCGCCGGTCGAGACCATCGCGTGCGCGCGCGATCTCCACGGCGCGGAACCAACCTTCGACCACGACCTGATCCGAAATCGCGCAGGACTCGAGGTCATCGGGTGACGCCAGCACGATGACCGGACCGACTTCATGAACACGAACGAAGCACTCGGCAGGCCCGATCAGGGAACGGTCGCTGCGCGTGATCTGTTCCAATCGTCCGAAAAAGAAAGCGAAGGCATCCCGTTCGGAATCAGGTTCGTCCAACGCGGCCAGAAATCGTTTCGTGTCCCAGAGCGTTTCGAGGTCGGCAGGTGCCGAAACGCGTTCGAGCGTGGCGGCTCGAGACAGCAGCCCTTGAACGACCGAAGGCTCGTCCTGACCATGCTGCATGACCGTACCCGCGCGTCCGAGTAGAGCACCGGCCGACATGGCGGCCCAGGAAGCTGCCCGAGTACCGTCCAGCAACGTGATGACGAAGATGATCGAGACGCTCCACACGGATGGTGATCGTACCCCATCACACGCGAAAACCCGCGACGAGACGCTCGAGCCATCTTCAACGAATCGCAGAGGCCCATGGTGCCATGATCGATCCTTCCGATCGCCGGGAGGCCTGATGGCAAAAAAAAAGAAGGACGCGAATTCCGTTGAACGGGAACCGCGTCCTTCAAGTGACCCCTAGGGGATTCGAACCCCTGTTACCAGGATGAAAACCTGGTGTCCTGGACCTGACTAGACGAAGGGGCCTAATCGTGAACAGGACATGTTACAGATGAAATCCCACGAGGCAAGCCACCGAGGAAAAGTCTTGATCCTGCTACCCTCCGGCCATGCCAGATCGAGATCCGATCATCCTCTGCCCCCTCGAATTCGAGCGGAAGGTGTTGCAGCGCCAGCTTGCCGCCACCGGCCTGCGCGTGCTCTGCTGTGGCCCGGGCAAGGAAGGCGTCACCAGATGGGTGGGCCTGAATCGAAATCCCGAGGCCCCGGTGATTCTGGCAGGACTGGCCGGAAGCCTCGTCGAAGAGCTGAATACGGGAGATGTGGTCGATCTGGAGGCCGCGGTGGCACCGGGGAATGTTCGAATCGAAACGTCGTGGCGCCTGCCTGCATCCTGCGGAGTCCCTCGGGTCACGGGGACCAGCAGCACGCGGCTGGTCAATTCCAGACCCGCCCGTCGAGCCCTGCATCTTCACCTCGGATGTTCGATCGTCGACATGGAATCACTGGCCTTCGCCCAGGCGGCCCACCAACGAGGGTGGACCTTCGGAATTCTTCGAGGCATCAGCGACGGGCTGGATGAGACACTTCCTCCGGGATGCGACCAATGGGTGGATCATCGAGGCCGTGCGGCGAAAGGGGCGATCGCTGCGAGCATTCTCAGAACTCCCTCTCTGATCGGTCGCATGCGAGTCATGAAGAAGAGCGGAGAAAAAGTTCTGGAATCGTTGGCGAACCACATCACCACCTCGCTTGAAACGAGACCTGCGTCATGAACAACGCAGCAGAACGACCCACCGTCCTGGTGTTCGGGGGAACCTTCGACCCACCCCACCGGGCCCACCTGACTCTGCCGATGCTGGCGGCGAAGACGATCGCCGCGGACCACGTCCTGTTCATTCCCGCTGGATGCAATCCGCAGAAAATGGACGCCCAACCGACCTCGGGACGGCACCGAATCGCCATGCTCGAAGCCGCCCTTGGAAACGACCCCGGAGCCAGCGTGTCTTCGATCGAAGTCGATCGCGAAGGTGCCACCTACATGGTCGACACCCTTCGACAGCTCCACACGATGGCGCGATGGCAGGACTGCCGGTTGCGACTTCTCATCGGAGCCGATCAGGCCATGAACTTCCGGACCTGGCGAGCCTGGCAGGAAATCATGACGCTGGCCGAGCCATTGGTCATGCCTCGAGGTGAACAAGAGGTGGAAGCACTTCAGGATGCCCTGGGGGCGCTTTTTCCGGAAGATTCCCGGGCATGGCGCGACCGAGTCCTCGATCTTCCCAGGCGAACCGACCGCTCCGAGGAGATCCGCAGCGATCTCTCGAGCGAGAGCCCGCTCGACGACCAACTCCTGCCGGAAGTGGCCGCCTACATCCGGTCACATGGTCTCTACGGGCGGAATGAGGCGGACGGATCCGAAGAATGAGACGTCGCCCGGCTTCGCCCCAGCGCAAAGTCGAGCAGCTTTCTTGAACGATCGAACCTTGAGGGGGCGAGAAGCCCTATCATGGGACATTCAAGAGTCCGAGCACCTACCCACCACCCAACGAAGCAGTGCAGCACGCCGTGAAGATCAGAAACTTCTCGATCATCGCCCACATCGACCACGGGAAAAGCACCCTGGCCGACCGTCTGATGCAGGAAACCCGTGCAGTGGATGCCCGCAAGCAGAAGGAACAGCTGCTCGACTCGATGGAACTCGAGCGCGAGCGCGGCATCACCATCAAGGCCGCCGCGGTGACCGTCCCCTGGAAGCATGATGGTGAAGACTTCCAGTTGAACTTCATCGACACGCCCGGGCACGTCGACTTCACGTACGAAGTCTCCCGAGCCCTGACCGCATGCGAAGGCGCCGTGCTGGTGGTGGATGCCGCACAAGGCATCCAGGCTCAGACCGTGGCCAATGCGTACCTGGCGGTGGAGAACGATCTTGAACTCATTCCAGTCATCAACAAGATCGACCTTCCAGCCGCGGACCCCGACCGTGTCGCGATGGAGATCGAACAGGTCTTCGGACTGCCCGCGGAGGACTGCATCCTCGTGTCGGCCAAGACCGGCCAGGGCATCAAGGAGCTGCTCGACGCGATTTGCGAGCGCTTCCCCGATCCCCCACAGCCCAAGTGCGAAAAACTGCGCGCACTGATCTTCGACAGCCATTACGACGACTACCGAGGCGTGGTGGTCTCGACCCGTGTCTTCGACGGCAGACTCGAGATCGGCCAGAAGATCCTGATGATGGGAACCGGTCGCCACTGGACGGTCACCGATCTCGGCAAGAACACCCCCTTTCCGGTCCGGGTCAAGACTCTCGAGACCAACGAGGCCGGCTGGATGGTCGCGTCGATCAAGACGCTCGGCGATGTCCGAGTGGGTGATACCGTGACGCTCCAGAACGACCCCGCTCCGGAAGCGCTGCCGGGGTACGAAGAACCCAACCAGATGGTCTTCTGCGACTTCTATCCATCGAGCTCGGGCGAAGGCGGCAAGAAGAGCGACTTCGAAACGCTGCGCGAGGCGATGGAGAAACTGCATCTCAACGACGCGAGTTTCACCTACGAAGCCCAGCACTCCGAAGCACTCGGTTTCGGATTCCGCTGCGGTTTTCTCGGCCTGCTGCACATGGACATCGTTCAGGAACGACTCGAACGCGAAGGCAACGTCGAGATCGTGCAGACCGCGCCCACGGTCTCCTACATGATCGATCGACGGGACGGCACGAGCGTCGAGATCCAGAACCCCGCGGATCTGCCCGACCCCAGCCAGATCGAGGGCATCCGCGAACCGATCGTCAAACTCGAGATGATCTGCCCCAATGAGAACATCGGTGATCTGATGAAACTCTGCGACGGACGCCGCGGCCTCTTCAAGGGCCAGCAGTTCCTGAGCGAGACCAGGCAGATCCTCGACTTTGAACTGCCGCTCGCGGAGATCATCTACGACTTCTACGACAAGTTGAAGTCGATCACCCGTGGCTACGGCACCATGGACTACGAGATCACCGGCTACCGGAAGGACAATCTGGTGAAGGTCTCGATCATGGTCAACGGCGAACCGGTCGAAGCGCTCAGCCTGATCTGCCACCGGTTCACGGCGGAAAACCGCAGTCGGGCGATCCTCAAGAAGCTGCGCAAGCAGATCGATCGACACCAGTTCGAGATCGCGCTGCAGGCGGCCATCGGCGGCAAGATCATCGCTCGCGAATCCGTGAAGGCTCTCAGAAAAAACGTGACCGCCAAGTGCTACGGCGGCGACATCAGTCGTAAACGCAAGCTCCTCGAGAAACAAAAAGCGGGCAAGCAGCGTATGAAGACCATCGGCAGCGTGAACATCCCCCAGGAAGCGTTCATGGCCGTGCTCGAACAGGAATGACCAAGAGAACCCCCGACCACGATTGGACGTGACCCAATGCGAACCTTCGACCGAACCCTCATCGTGCTTGCGCTCGTCGCCGCGACAGCGGCCCTGCTTCGCCCCCAACCCACACCGTCGATCGCGGACTCAGCCAGACTCGCGGCGGAGGCCCTCGGTCCCGCCTCCTCGCTGGAGCTCGAAGGCGAGAAGCCTCTGGTGATCCGAAACGAAGAAGGACGCATCGCCTGGAACGATGAAGCGACCTCGCGTGCCTGGAGCATCGGCGCGGTGCACATCGATCGCATCATCAAGGAGATGATCCAGTCGGAGGTGTACGCCGGCGAACGACAGGACCTCGAAAGCGAATTGAGAGAACTGGACTCGGAGTTCTCCGATCGCCAGAAGTCCATTCAGGATGAATTCGGCGAGATCGGTGAAGAGGATCCCAACTTCCCCGAGGCGCAGGCACGGATGCAGGGCCTCATGCAGGAATATCAGCAGTTCGCGCAGATGGCTCAGGGGCGCATGGCCCAGCTGCAGGCGGAGCAGCTCGAACGAAGCTACCGAGACCTGATCGAAGCAATCGAAGTGGTCGCCGACAAGGCCCAGATCGACCTGGTGTATCGCTACATCCCGACCTCGGAACCCTTTCTCAACAGCTCGGTCGAACAAGCGATGCTTCAGATTCAGATGCGCCCGTTCCTGCGCTACCCCGATTCGATCGACCTCACCGCCAAGGTGCTGAAGGAACTCGATCTCGGCTGAACCCGCGAGGTCCTGAACACGCCGGTTTCACCCGGTCAGTCGCTCGATCGCGGCGTCGAACGCCTCTTCGAGGGCCAGACGCACGCTGTCCAGTGAAGGACAGCGGTCACCAAGCTCTCGCCGGAGACTGGTCACCGGTCTGCCGGTGAGTCCACAGGGCACGATCAGATCGAAATGGGACAGATCGGGATCGACGTTCAAGGCGAGCCCGTGCATCGAACACCAGCGACTCAGTCGGACGCCCAGAGCAGCGATCTTGCGCGCCTCGGGCGTGCCGGCGGCGACCCAGACTCCGGTCGCACCATCTTCCCGCCCGGCCTGCACGCCAAAGGCTGCCACCGTCTCGATCACGACGTCTTCCAACAGGCGCATGTAGGGATGAATGCGCAGCCCCAGGCGATTCAGATCGAGAATCGGGTAGGCGACCAGTTGTCCCGGACCGTGGTAGGTGATGTCCCCCCCACGGTCGGTGTCGACGAGTTCGATTCCCCGCTCGAGCAGATGCTCCGGTGTCGCCAGAAGATTGGCACGGACTCCGGGGCGTCGGGTCACGGTGATCACAGGAGGGTGATGCTCCAGGGTGAAGACGGTCATCTCACCGCCACCATCCTGGCGAGCCGCCACCAGCTCGGCATGACAGGCTCGCTGTCTTTCGAGAGCCTCGGCGTAGGAAACACGCCCGAGGTGCTTGAAACAGTGTTTCTCAGGATGACAAGAGCCTTGATGCACGCCCCTACGCTAGCTGCCTTTTCAGCGAGTTGCTCATCGGTTGGCACTTCTGTCTCTGAATTGTTTAGAATTCCCGAGTGCCAAAGATTCACCCAACAGCCATCATCGAAGGAGACGTCACCCTTGCGGACGACGTCGAGATCGGCCCACGCTGCACGATCACCGGACCGGTCACGATCGGGCCGGGGACCAGGACCATCGGTGACGTCTGGATCAACGGACGAACGACCATCGGTGCGGGATGCACGATCTACCCGTTCACCACGATCGGCTTCTCACCCCAGTCGAGAGGCTACGACCGTGACCGCATCGGTCCCGGGGTCTCAATCGGTGACAACAACGTTCTCAGAGAACATGTCACCATCAATCGAGCGATGACCGACGATGGTCCAACGCGGATCGGTGACAACAACTACATCATGGCTCAGTGTCATGCCGGACACGACGTCCAACTCGGCAACGACGTGACGCTCGCCAATTCCTGTCACCTTGCAGGCCATGCGATCATCGAAGACAAAGTGACCATCGGAGGCGGCGCGGCCGTGCATCAGTTCGTCCGAGTCGGATGCGGCGTGATGCTCGGCGGCAACTGCGGCACATCGCAGGATGTCCTTCCGTGGTTCGTCGTCACATCGACCAACGTGGCCGCCAGTCTCAATCTCATCGGCATGAGACGACAGGGCCTGACCAGCGATGAAATCGAGACCGTCCGCTGGGTGTTCAAGATCCTCAACCGAAGAGGACTCTCGGTGCCCTCAGCGACGGATGCCATCCGCAAGCGTGCCGAAGAGGAACCAAGCAGGATCCTCGATCGATTCACGAAGTTCCTCGATCGTTCGGAACGACCCATCTGCACCGCATTTCACTCCAGAGCGAGAAGCGGCTACGACGTCAAGCAGTGACCGCGGCGTGCGGCGAATTCGTGCAGGGAAGCACTCGTGTCGATCAGCTTTCAAAATCTGGGTTCCTCGAGTGGCGGCAACGCCACCCTGATGCTGTGTCGTCATGAAGATGGCGTGCACCGCTTTCTTCTGGATGCAGGCCTCGGGCCGAGAACGGTGGCGAAAAGACTGCGTGAGTGCGGCCACAGCGAGGAGCGTCTCGACGGCATCATCCTGACGCATGCCGATTCCGACCACATGCGTGCCACCTGGCGCGCCACGCTCGAGCGCCAGAGGATCCCAGTGCACGTCTGGGCCCCTCATCGAGAGGAAGCCTGTCGCAAGGGCGTGCCTCGATCCTTGATCCGGGCGCACGAAGGAACGTTCGAACCCGGCGAAGGCGTCCGAGTCTGCTGCTATCGAACGCCCCATGACCGGAGTGGCTCCTGTGCCCTCAGAATCGAATGCGGGGAAGTGACCCTTGGTTGGGCGACCGATCTGGGGCGCGCCGATGACGGCCTGGTGGACCACCTCGCCGGAGTGGATGCGCTGGGCATCGAATCGAATTACGACCCGGGGCTGCAATCGGCCTCGCATCGACCTGAGATGCTCGTTCGACGGATCACCGGCGGACGTGGCCACCTTTCGAACCAGGAGTGTCTGGACGCCGTGCGCCGGATCACTGGCGCCACCCTCCGATCCCAGCCGCTGAACGTGGTCTGCCTGCTGCACCTTTCGAGAGACTGCAATCGACCGATGATCGTGCAGGATCTCTGGTCTCGGATGGGCAAGGAACTGGTCGAAACACTTGAAATCGCCAGACCGGACGGACCCGGAAGACTGCACGGTCTTCGACCACACGCACCCACCGCCACCCAGCCTGAACTCTTCACTTGATCGGCACAGGCACGGATCCTGAAACAGACTATTCTGGCGACCATGGGTGAGCGAATTCTTCATGAGTGCGGCCTCGCGGTCGTCAGACTCCGCAAAGAGTTGTCCTGGTATCGGGAACGATACGCGGATCCTCTCTGGGGCCTCCACAGACTTTTTCTTCTGATGGAAAAGCAGCACAACCGTGGCCAGGACGGTGCGGGCATCGGCGTGGTGAAATTCGACATGCCCGCCGGCGATCGCTTCATGGATCGAATCAGATCCGCCAGAACCAACCCCATCGAACGACTTTTCGATGAGGCAATGAGCCCGGCGGAAAAGCTCACCCGAACCCAGTATCGCGAACTCAGTGACGAGTCGTTGAAGCGCATGATTCCGATGCTCGGCGAAGTGATGATCGGTCACCTGCGGTACGGCACCCATGGCAACCGCACCACGGAAGCCTGTCACCCGCTGATCAGAAGCAACAACATCTCCAGCCGAAACCTCGCGCTGGCGGGCAATTTCAATCTGACGAATTCGGACGAACTCTACGAGCGCCTGGTCGAATACGGACTGCACATCGTCGGCGACTCGGACACCCAGGCCGTGCTGGAACGCATGGGCTACATGGTGGACCGGGAACACGAGATGCTCGCCTCCACCATGGGAGAAGGCTCGTTCGCCAATCTCAAGGATCGCAGACTCGCGGAAGAAGTCTCGCGGCAGCTCGATGTCCATCGGATCCTGCGCAAGGGCACCGCCGATTTCGACGGAGGCTGGGTGATCTCCGGCATGCTTGGAAACGGTGACATGTTCACCTGCCGTGATCCGGCCGGGATCAGACCCGCATTCATGCACATCGACGAGGACGTGATCGCGGTCGCCAGCGAGCGTCCCGCGCTCTGCACCGTCTTCAACGTCGACCCGGACGACATCCGTGAACTTCCTCCGGCACACGCGCTGGTGGTGAAGCGAGATGGCACGTACAGCATCTCTCCGTACATCGATCCGATTCCCGAACGAAAGTGCACCTTCGAGCGGATCTACTTCAGCCGCGGCAACGATCGGGACATCTACCGGGAACGAAAATGCCTGGGAAGCACGCTGGTGCCGAAGATTCTGGAAGAGATCGATCACGACCTTGAAAACGCGGTCTTCGGCTTCATTCCAAACACCGCGGAAACCGCGTATCTGGGCATGCTCGAAGGACTGAGGAACTTCGCCACGGAAGACACCGCTGCGCGGCTCATGAAACTCATCGACTCCGGAGAAGCCGACCTCGACACGGTTCGCCGCGAACTTCGAATCAGGCCTCGAGCCGAGAAGATCGCGCAGAAGGACCAGAGACTGAGAACCTTCATCACCCACGACTCGGCCCGCAAGAGTCTGGTGGGTCATGTCTACGACCTCACGCTGGGAACGGTCCGGGAGAACGACACCCTGGTCGTCATCGACGATTCGATCGTGCGGGGCACCACGCTGCGCGAATCGATCATCACGATGCTGACCAGATTGTCGCCCAAGAAGGTCGTCATCGCCTCCAGCGCACCTCCGATCAAGTACCCGGACTGCTACGGAATCGACATGAGCCAGCTCGGTCGATTCATCGCCTTCGAAGCGGCCGTGGACATTCTTCATGAGCGTGGAGAATCGGAAGTGCTCGAAGAAGTCGAAGCCAAGTGCCTCGAGCAGGTCGATCTGCCGAACAAAGCACTCAAAAATCATGTTTCTTTGATCTATGACCGAATTTCTCACGAAGCACTTTCGGCGAAGATCGCAGGACTGGTCAGATCGGACACGCTCGACTGGAATGGTGAGATCTCAGTGGTCTACCAGACGGTCGAAGGTCTGCGGGAATCCATGCCTGAATTCACCGGAGACTGGTATTTCACGGGTAATTATCCGACACCAGGCGGATACAGGGTCCTCAATACCGCCTATCTCAAATGGCGCCGAAACGACGAAAGTCGTGCCTATGAGTCGATCGAAGCCGGCCTCTGAGGCCCGAGCACCACCCCCCGGAACCGTCATCCGAGGCCTGGGAGTCCACAAGCTCCCCAAAAGCGTCCCCAGTCCCGATCTTCGGGCGGGGTGATTTCTTGACGTAGCGCCTCATCGGTGGTCAAATACCCGACTCGATTTCCCACCTACGGGAAATGGTGTTTTCGATTCAGCAGAACGTTGGAAGGACTCAGATGGCCCGATACATGGGACCCAAAGTCAAGCTCTCTCGCCGTGTCGGTGTTCCGATCGCGGATATCCCAAAGCACACCTCGAAGCGACAGCTGTCGCCGAACGGCATGCATGGTTTCCGTGGACGTCGCGTCAAGGACTACGGCATCCGCAAGGATGAGAAGCAGAAGCTTCGTTACCACTACAACGTTCTGGAAAAGCAGTTCAGAAGCTATCTCGCAACCGCGACGAGGCGACCGGGCAACACCGGTGAGAACCTGCTTCAGCTTCTGGAATGTCGACTCGACAACGTCATCCGTCGTGCAGGGTTCACCCGCACGATCTGGGCGGCACGTCAGTTCGTGGTGCACGGCCACCTCATGGTGAACGGCTCCAAGGTCGACCGACCCAGCTACCAGATCAAGCCAGGTGATGTGATCACAGTCCGAGGCAAGGATTCCTCCAACAAGCTCGCACGTGAAAACATGGAGAGCCTCGCCGGACACATGGTTCCGGGATGGATGGAAGTCAACCCAGCGGAGCTCACCACCAAGGTGGTCGCTCAGCCGACTTCGGATCAGATCCCGTTCGATGTGAACACCAACCTGATCGTCGAATTCTACCGATAGTAGACTGACCCTCCGGGCCCAGTCCCGGGTTCATGGAAGGCAGCCATGCTCAAGTTTCTTCGCCTCTACCAGGGCTGGATCCTCGCGATCTTCGGGACGTTTCTCGTCATCACCTTCCTGCTCCCGCAGGCCATTCAGGGGCTTTTCCAGAACGCCGCCACCACCGGTGGCGACTGGGCGACGGTTGGAGATGGCGAAGTCGTCAGCACCGGCCAGCTTCTGGAGCTTCAGAAGGAGCTCAGGATCGTGGAGATGGTCGGAAACCCGATCATCAACAGTCTTGGTGCCGACAAGGATGCCGCGTACTGGTACCTGCTGACTCGTGAGGCCGAACAGGCCGGCATGGTCGGGGGAGCCGGCGTGGGTCGCACCTTCGTCGGCGCGATGAGTCGCCAGCTCGGCACCGTCAGTGAAACCGAACTGGTCGCCCGCTTCATGGGTACCGCCGGGGTCAATGAGCAATCCGCCCTCGAGACGATCGCCAAGATCCAGGGTGTGAGTCTTCTGTCAGTGCAGTTCCAGACCGCCGCACGCTATTCAGACGAACGACTGAAGCAGGCCGCCTCCAAGATCGGACTCGCGGTCGACGCGGACCTCGTCATCCTTGACGCCTCGTCAGAGCTGCCCGATCTCGAAACCGGGCCCCCTTCGGACGACGCGCTTGAGGAACAATTCGAAAGCCACCGCTCGGAACTCGTCGGCACCGGTGCCAGCGGGTTCGGATACCGCCTGCCCGACCGAGCCCGCATCGAATGGCTCACGGTCGACAGAGCCATGCTCGAAGACGCCATCGAAGAAGACACGAATTTCGACAACATCGAAATGCGCAAGGCGTTCATGAAGTCACCCGAGAAGTTCGGCGCCCTCGTCATCGGTGGAGGAGAGCCCCCCCGCTTCGAGGACTACGAAGAGTCGGTCCGAAGCATCCTCACCCGGGAACTCGTCGACCGTCGGATGGCCGAGATCTCGAAGTTCCTGAACGACCAGGTCCAGCTGCCTCGCCGTGGCGTGAAAGCGGTCGGCCTGCACTTTTCCCTGCCCGCCGACTGGAACACCCGTCGAGCGGACTTCAACGAACTCGCCACTGCACTCGGCCAGGAATTCGGAATCGACGCTCCAAGCGTCGACTCGAACGAATCACTGCTCACCGCTCAGGAGATCGACTCCCTCGAGGGCATCGGAATCGCGCAGTCCACGAAGTTCGGCCAGCGACCCACCAGCGTCTCGAGCTACGTGATGTCCGCCAAGGAATTCGGTGGCAACGAGCTGATCCCGTCACAGGCGGACGTCGCAGGCCCGGTCTTCACCGATGCTGCACGCAACCTGTACCTCATGCGAATCATCGACACCGATCCGGAGCGCGATCCGAGTTCGCTCGCCGAGGTCCGTGATCTCGTGATGACCGACAGTGAAAGTCGAGCTCGCTTCTCCGCTCTTGAAGCGAGGATCCCGGAGCTCGAGACCGATGCCGCGACCAACGGCATGCAGTCGGTCGCCGATCGATTCGGTGCCACGGTGAGCTTCCAGGCGAACATCGCCGAGGCCAACCCGCAGTTCCTCCGCTTCGGCATCAAGTCTCCGACGCGAGTGGCCTCGCTGCGCGACTCCACCACCCTGGTCGAACGAGTGCTTGAAAAGGCCGCGAGCCTCGATTTCTTGACGCTCACGACCGACATCCCCGCCGAGAAGCGAACCTTCTTCGTGGCGGACGAAGAGAGCCTTGCCGTGATCGGCGTCCAGATCACTTCGGTCAAGCCGCTCACCGAAGAGTCCTGGGAGGAGCTTGCCGCCTCCGACGGCATGATCCGCGTGCTGGCGACCGATGAAACCGCCGTGGACTTCTCAAAGACCTTCTCCTTCGAGGAGCTGAAGTCACGACACGACTTCACAGCTGCTCGCCGTGAACGTGGAAGGTGGCGGCGCCCCCACCACCGGCCTCGGAGCTGAGGAAGAACCCGCCGAGCAGGACACCGAGAACACCTCGGCCTCCACCACCGACGCGACGGACGACACAAAAGCCGCGGGCTGAACCCGCGGTTTCGGTACTACGATCGTTTCAGTTCATTCAGTTCATCGTTGACTCAGCTCACGCGTGAGCCGGGTGGCACCGTGCCGTCGATGGCGAGGACTCGAACTTCACGTTCGTCCTCACCCAGAACTTCGCTGGCGGCGAGAATCATGCCCTGACTGATCTCGCCACGGAGTTTCCGTGGTTCGAGATTCGCGACGATCACGACCTGCTTGCCGACCAGCGCTTCGGGCTCGTACCAGGCCTTGATCCCGGCACAGACCTGACGACCTTCGGGCGTCCCATCGTCAAGGGTCACCTTGAGCAGCTTGTCGGCATTGGGGTGCGCTTCGCAAGCGGTCACGGTCGCGACCCTGAGATCGATCTTGCTGAAGTGTTCGAAGTCGATGCTGGGGAGAGGTTCACTCATGTCGGTTCCTTGTCGGCGCGCAACCGCGCAGGTTCACAGGTTCAACTCGTTCAGACGCCCACCGCGCGGGCGTCTCGTTCACTCAGATGGCCGCCATCGGAACGCAATGCGACCGTACCGTCACGTTTCCATGAACGTTCACAGCGTGGTTCCTCGCGCAGATCCTCGATCTCGATGTCACCGATTCCGTGGACGAACCGAGCACGACTCACACCACACAGATCGGCGAAGTCCTCGAGAAACGGCTTGAAGCGGTCTTCGGGATCGGGGACGACCACGCCGGCATCGAGAGGATTCTCGATGCCTGAGGCCTTGGCCTCTTCGAGGGATTTCAAGACTCCTTCGCGCTGGCGCATGATCGCCGGCCACTCGGTGGCGCTTTCATAGGAAAGCCCCTTGTGCGTGGTATCGAAGATCGAGGCCTCGTCGCCATGCAGGGAACGGAACGCTTCATTGGCGGTATGCGGGACGATCGGAGCGAGCAGTCGACACAGAAGGTCCGCGAGATGATGCATGGTCGTCTGACAGCGTCGACGACGGGCGGAATCGGTTTCATCGCAGTACAGCCGATCCTTGACCGCCACGCAGTAGGTGGCGGAGACGGCATCATTGCAGAAGTCGAAGAGCGCGAGATGAGCCTCCCGGAAGGCATAACGATGCATGGCCTCACGAACGTGACGTTCCACTTGCGCCGCATGCCCCAGGATCCATCCATCGACCGAATGCGACTCGATGTCCTCAAGCGGCACGGCGTGCTGCTCGGGCTCGAAATCCGCGAGGTTCGAGAGCAGGAATCGAATCGTGTTGCGGATCTTGCGATAGCTTTCACCGGCGAGTCGGAAGAACTCCAGGTCGACCTTCACATCACCATCGAAGGCCAGCGAAGAGACCCACCATCGACAGACGTCGGCACCGTAATCGTTGACCAGCGATTCGACCGCGAGCGCGTTGCCAACGGCTCTTGGACATCTTGCGGCCATCCTTGTCGACCATGAAACCATGGGTGATCAGAGTCTTGTAGGGAGGCGAACCGGTCGCACCCAGGCCGGCAGAAGCGAGGCCTGGAACCATCCGCGGTGTTGATCGGAACCTTCCAGATAGAGATCGATCGGATAGCCGAGATCACGCTCACGCATGACGGCATTCCAACTGGATCCGGATTCGAACCAGACGTCGAAGATGTCGGACATCTTCTCCAGCGACGCGATCCAGGCCCTCGGGAGCGTCGGGATCGGAGGCAGGGTCGTAGTCGGCGAGCAGCGTCTCCGGGGTCTCCATGAACCAGGCATCACTGCCGCGTGCACGGAAGGCCGTCGCCACGGCACGCACGCTGGCTGCCGTCAGGAAGGTGCCGCCGTCCGCGGTTCGGAACGCCGGAATCGGAAGCCCCCAGGCACGCTGACGCGAGAGGCACCAGTCGGGGCGTGATTCGAGCATGCCAAGCATTCGGTTGCGCCCCCATGCGGGCACGAAATCGATGCCGTCTCGCACACTGTCGAGTCCACGCTCGCGCAAGGAACCGCCGTCCGCGAACGGGCGATCGACGCCGATGAACCACTGCTCGGTGGCTCGGAAGATGACCGGCGATCTTGCCTCGCCAGTCGTGCGGATAGCTGTGGTTGAACATGTAGTCGTGAAAGAGATGACCGGATTCACGGATGTGCTCCAGCACCTTCACGTTGGCATCCCAGATCGACATGCCCTGCATCCATTCGGGAACGCTGTCGTCGTAGGTGCCGTCGCCCTGCACCGGGCAGTAGACCGGCATCCCTTCACGCAGTCCGGTGCGATAGTCATCCGCGCCATGCCCGGGTGCGGTGTGCACCAGACCGGTGCCGTCTTCCAGGGTGACGTAGTCGGCGGCGACGATGCGTCCGATCCGCTCGCAGAGCGGATGGTGGTAGGTCAGACCCAGAAGCGCGTCCCGCGACATTCACCGAGGACTTCCACCTTGTCGGAGCCCGCCTTGGCGGTGACGGCCTCCAGAAGCTCCGGGCGATCACGGTCTCACTGCCATCGATGCGGGCCAGCACGTAGTCGAACCGTTCGTGCACCGCGATCATCAGGTTGGCGATCAAGGTCCAGGGCGTGGTGGTCCAGATCATGAAGGATGGAGTCTGATCCAGCTCGACACCAAACGCCGCACCGACCGCTTCAGCGATCCCCGGCCTCGAATTCGACGTAGACCGAAGGATCCTCACGATCCATGTATTCGAGTTCGGCCTCCGCCAGTGCGGTCTGATTCTCGATCGACCAGTGCACCGGCTTGAGATCCCGGTAGACCAGGCCCTGTGCGACGAGATCCGCGAAGACTTCGAGGGTCGCGCCTTCGAAATCAGGGTCATGGTGAGGTACGGATTGTCGTAGTCGGCGAAGGTCAGCAGACGTTCCATCTGCGCTCGGTGGCGTTTCTGAAACTTCTCGGCGTACTTCCTGCACTCGCGACGGACCGCCATGCGACGCTTGTCGTCCGGCAGGCTGGCGAGCTTCTCGATCTTTCCGCTTCTCGACCAGCTCGCCCATCACGCGATGCTCGATCGGCAGGCCGTGGCAGTCCCACCCGGGAACGTAGGCGCACCACTCCCTTCCATCAGCTGAGAACGGACCACGAGATCCTTGAGCACCTTGTTCATCAGGTGCCCGACGTGGATGTCGCCGTTGGCGTACGGGGGACCGTCATGAAAGCGAAACGGCGGCCTCGGCCCGGGCTGTCTCGCACCTGTGGCGTAGAGTCCGGTCTTCTTCCAGGTCTTCAGCGACTGCGGCTCGTTCTGGGCGAGATTCGCCTTCATCGGAAACGACGGTCCGTGGAAGGTTCAGGGTCTTCTTGTAG
The DNA here is from genome assembly GCA_949373145.1 of uncultured Phycisphaerales bacterium. Lineage (GTDB taxonomy): Bacteria > Planctomycetota > Phycisphaerae > Phycisphaerales > SM1A02 > UBA8087. The sequence goes on along the minus strand of CASICI010000002.1, from coordinate 19,199 downwards.
GTTCGTTGGTCGACTGTCGTCTGACATGGTTCACCTTGAGAGGCCAATTCTGGAATTGGAACAAGCAGACGCGCTGACTCAGAAGTCCGGAGTCTCATCCTCGGGTCTCGACGGCTTCATCGAGATAGGCCTGAAAATCGCCCATCTTGTAGCTCACGAAGCAGAAGACATGGTGCAGGGTGAACCACTCGGGATCGATGGGATCCTTGTCGAGGTCGGCTCGCAGGCGGTTGAGTTCGGCAAGTAATGATTCAGCCTTCATGGTCGCTCCGTGGCTCGAGGTCGAGGCCTCGTTGAATGATCGGTGTGGTGGGGAATGAGTCAGTGGTCATGACCGGCGTGGTCGTGACCCGAGTGGTCGTGGCCCGAGTGGTCGTGGCCCGAATGGTCGTGGCCCGAATGGTCGTGGCCCGAATGGTCGTGGCCCGAGTGGTCGTGGCCGATGGTCGTGCCGGCATGCCCGTGACCATGGTCATGGTCTGTGTTCAAAGAGTCCGCTGGCCCACGCGACGGCAAGTCCTGCGACCAGAGCACCTGACAGAAGAAATCGGTCATGCTTGTGAAACTGGAGTTCCGGCATGAGATCAGCCGCCGCGATGCACAGAGAAGGTGCCTGCACTGAACGCGAGTGCATACGCGGTGAGGTTGTGCCAGGTCCCGATGCCATCGACGAAGAAGAAGAGCAGAATGCCGAGAGGAATCACCAGGGCGAAGAGGACATTCGACCAGCAGGATGCGTCCTCGAGACGCTCCGCTGACACGCATCACCGCCGTGATGGTGAGGGCATCGAAAGGCTTGTGGAACAGGATGGCGAGAAACGTCCCGAAGCCTGCAAGGCCCATCAGGACCGAGCCGGTTCCGGCGGTGGCGTCATCAGCCTGCAATTCGTGGTTCATGAAGCCACCGTCGACCCCAGGGCGATCCCTGCGAGCAACGTGTGAATGGTCATTCCGAAGAACGTCCCCATCCAACCCATGCTGTGCTCATCCATGCGAACGCCTTCGATGGCCGTCCTCGGAGGAGTCGTCGGTCTCGTGATGATGGAAGCAGAAGAAGCGTTCCAGGAAGAAGATCAGGAGGAAGCCGGCCAGGAACGCCATGCACACCCCTGAGACGGGCGCACCCTCTGCAAGTGCATGAGGAAGCATGTGCAGAATCCCGACACCGAGAAGGATGCCGGAGATGAAGGACAACGCGACCTGCATTCGAAGATGGGTCAACTTGAACAGGAGAGGAAGAAACCCCCCCAGCACGGATGCGAGCGCGATGAAGCTGCAGTAGATGACGAAAAGCCAGAACATGAGGTGCGTTCCCAGTGCCTAAAAGAGAGAAAATGACGTCTCACAGTGTACCGCTCAGACGCCGGCAAGGCGTGGCAGGTCGGTTGCTTAAAGGCTAAGATATTCGGCTCAGCGGGGCGGTAGCTCAATTGGGAGAGTGCCTCGGTCGCATCGAGGAGGTTGAGGGTTCGATCCCCTTCCGCTCCATCACCCGCCACGACGCCTCGACCCCTGTCGAGGCGTCGTGCGTTCGGCCTCCAGATGGTCGAACCGGGGAAAACACGACAATTGACGTTCCCACCCACGGCATCGTTACACTGAAGCCATGACGAGTTCATACGCACCCGAAGATGCCGCACACGCCGGGCAGAGCGTAGATCCGAGATTCGACGGACCGATGTGGCAGACGCCCGCCATGAAGCAGTACGTGCGCTTCAAGACCGCCCACCCGGACTGCCTGCTGCTGTTTCGAATGGGTGATTTCTACGAGCTTTTCGATCAGGATGCGGTGACCGCCCATGAAGTGCTTGGAATCACGCTCACGGAGCGTACGAAGGGCATGTCGATGGCAGGCGTTCCCTACCACGCGATGGAGGGCTATCTGCGACGTCTGGTGGAGCGCGGGTTTCGAGTCGCGATCTGTGATCAGATCCAGGATCCGAAGGACGCCAAGGGCGTGGTCGACCGAGCCGTGACCCGCGTGCTCACACCCGGCACCCTCGTTGATGAATCACTGCTGGATGATGCGTCCTCCAATCATGTCGCCGCGGTTCATCTCAGCGAGGGTCGCGCCCTGATCGCTTCGGCTGAACTCTCGACCGGCGCCTTCGATCTCCACGATGTGCCGCAGGCGCGCCTGCATGATGAACTCGCTCGCATCGCACCGGCGGAACTCATCGTCTGTGACGGCGAAGAAGAGTCCCCCGCCTGGCTTGCCGAACTTGAAGCAGTGGGACAGGTTCCGGTCACGCGAAGACCGGAGTGGACCTTCACCAGAGAACACGGCCAGCGGGTGCTCAAGAATTTTCACGCAGTCGCCTCGCTCGAAGGATTCGGACTGGGTGGCGACCATCCCGCCATCCAGGCCGCTGGGGCGCTTCTGCAGTATCTGCGGGAGACTCAGGGTCCCACGGATGAAGACGGTGGACGAAGTCTTGCTCATCTGCAGCCGCCACGACTGAGCAATGAATCCGACCATCTCGTGATCGATGCGACCAGCCTCCGCAGCCTGGAAGTCATTCGCACGATGCGCACCGGAACCACCGAGGGGACACTCCTCTCGGTTCTTCAGAAGGGCCGTACTCCCATGGGGCGCAGGCTCCTTCGAGAGTGGTTGTGCTGGCCGCTTCGGGATCGTGCACGAATCGAAGCACGTCAGATGGCCATCAGCACCTTCATCGAAGACGACGATTTCTCCAGCCGACTGAGGGATGTCCTCGACGGCATTCAGGATGTGGCCAGAATCGGTTCACGCATCTCGATGGGTCGCGCGACACCGCGTGACCTGGTCGGGCTCGGCCAGTCACTCTCCCATCTCGTGGTGCTCCTCGATGAACTCGAGGCCCGACCGAACTTCACCGAAGTGCGAGCCAGACTGGAACGTGTCGGTCTCGAACTGGCTCCTCTGGAAGAACGCATCCTCGAATGCTGCGTCGACACCCCCCCCAGCCACATGCGCGCAGGCGGGCTCATTCAGGATGGCATCGACCCTGAACTGGACGAAGCACGAACCCTGCAACGCGATGCGAACAGCTGGCTCGCCGAGTATCAGGCACGCATCATCGAAGAGACCGGACTGTCGGCGTTGAAGGTGGGCTACAACAAGGTCTTCGGGTACTACCTCGAACTGAGTCGAGCCAACAGTGACAAGGCTCCCGACTCGTTCACTCGAAAGCAGACGCTCAAGAACGCCGAGCGATTCATCACGCCCGAACTCAAGACGTTCGAGGAAAAGGTGCTCACCGCCGAATCCCGTGCGGTGGCACGGGAACGTGAACTCTTCGCGGAACTCTGTGAAACGGTCACGGAAAAGACGGATCGAATCGCTGAATACGCTTCGATCGTCGCTCGAATCGACTGTCTGCTGGGACTGGCTGAGATCGCTTCGAAACGTGGCTGGTCCTGTCCCGAGATCACCAATGTCCCGGGCATTGAAATCAGTGGTGGCCGGCACCCCGTGCTCGAGGCCATGCTGCGTGACAGCTTCGTCCCCAATGACTGCGCGCTGGCCGGAAGTGGAAGCAGCGCGACCATGGCGCTGATCACCGGACCGAACATGGCCGGCAAGTCGACCTTCATCAGACAGGTCGCCTTGACCGCTCTGCTCGCACATGCCGGCTCGTGGGTCCCCGCCAACTCGACGAGACTCGGACTCATGGATCGAATCATGACCCGCATCGGAGCCAGTGACGAACTGCACAGCGGACGATCGACCTTCATGGTGGAAATGACCGAGACCGCCAACATCCTGCACCATGCGACTCCGAACAGTCTCGTGATTCTCGATGAGATCGGACGAGGCACCAGCACGCTCGACGGGTTGTCTCTGGCCTGGGCGATCACCGAGACGCTCGCGCAACGCGGAGCACCCACCCTCTTCGCCACGCATTACCACGAATTGACTGGCCTGGCGGACACGATCGACGCCGTGACGAACCTTCATGTCATGGTCAAGGAATGGAACGATCAGATCATCTTCCTGCATCGCATACAGCCGGGAAGAACCGACCGTTCCTACGGAATTCACGTGGCCCGTCTGGCGGGTCTTCCGAAATCGACGCTCAAGCGAGCGCAGGCCGTGCTGGACACCCTGGTGGTGAACGCCACCGAGGGGCCGGTGATCAGCCCGCAGCCCTCGAAAAAACCGGTGGATCAACTCCCGCTGTTCAACAACTCGTCGGTCCACCCCGTCATTCAGTCGATGAAAGCGCTTTCGCTCGACTCGATGACACCGCTCGAGGCGTTCGACCAGCTGAGGCGACTCATCACGCAGATCCACGAGACAGAGTGAACCGATGACACTCGAAGCCATGGAACTGTTCATGCTGCTTGTCGAGACGGACGCTGCAACGACGGTACGGCAGGCGACGAAGGGCACCGGGGCGGTCAGTGTGGAGTCGATCAAGACCACACTTGAAATGACCAATCGATTCAATCTCTTCAGCTGCATTTCATTGTTCGTGGGCCTCACCGCGATCGGGGCGTGGTTCAATGAAAAGGTGCTGAAACTCCCCAGTGCGGTGGGCACGATGCTCTTTGGGATTCTTCTCGCGGGAATCCTGCTCGGGATCGGAAACCTCGGGTTCATCGACGAGAATCAGATCAAGAATTTCCTCGATCGATATTCGAGCGAGGTGGTGTTGAGTTTTCTTCTGGGGTTGCTTCTTTTCTCGGGAGCGATGCAGCTCGACACCGCGTTGGTCAGAAAATATCGAACCGCGATCATCTACGCAGCCACCCTGGGCACGGTGCTTTCGATCACGATCACCGGGACCTTCGTCTGGTTGTTCATGGAGTGGATGAATTCGATCACCCCACCCGACTGGGACTACGAGGTGCCCTTTCTGGGCGCCTTGCTCTTCGCCGCGATCATCGCCCCCACCGATCCCGTGGCGATCATGAGCCTCTTGCGACGTCTGAAGCTTTCCCAGGCGATCAGAGCGTACGTCGCCGGGGAATCGCTCTTCAACGATGCGATTTCGATCATCGCCTTCATCCTGCTGCTGCAACTGGTGGTCTTTGGAAATCCTTTGACTGCAGGAGAAGCCTCATCAGCGACCGAGATCAGTGGCTGGACGTTGTCTCTCGACTTCTTCTGGATCGCGGGTGGTGCGATCATCCTGGGCCTTGCCACCGGCAGACTCGGCGTGGCCCTGTTCACCTCGAGTGGAAAGGACGGTCTCGGCATCCTGGTGACGATCGGCACGGCCCTCGGGACCGGCGGACTGGCCGATGCACTGGGCGTCTCGAGCGCGGTCGCCGTGACCATCGCAGGCATCACTTTCGCGCAGTTCCGGTCGGAAAAAGACCATGGTTCGGAGAACACGCGCGCCGTCGAGGATTTCTGGACATCGATCGATGGCGTGATCAATCCACTTTTCTTCGCTTTGATCGGGCTCGAACTTCTCGTTCTGAGCTGGAATCTGCACACCACGCTTGCCGCGCTCATGCTTTTTCCCATCATTCTCTTCGCCCGCTATGCAAGCCTCTCGGTGCCGTGGCTGTTGCGTCCGGGAAGTCGCAGGATCAATCAACCGGGGCTTCTTCTGATGACCTGGGCCGGCATGCGAGGTGGCGTCTCCTTCGCACTGGCACTGAGCATGCCCGTCGGCACCGACGAACAGATCGCACTGCGAGACGGATTCATCCTCACGGTCTTCATCATCGTGGTGATGTCGGTACTGGTCCAAGGGCTGACGATGGGGCCGGTTGCGCGCGCGCTCACCACTCGCATCAAATGATGCCGTGGCGTCAGATCAGCATGAAGGACTGAATCACGACGAAAAGAAAGATCAGGCACCTTTTCCAATTCCATTGCAGATGGATAAAATGGAGGGCACGTGACATGAATCTTTCTCTCGATCAGGTTTTTCTAGTCAGAGGTCGGAGACTCACGACCTGGAGACAGCGTACCTGAATTGAAGAGGGCAAGTGACTGACGGGGCGTATAAACTCCTGCAGGAACTGAAAATGACACTTCAACTCGACAGGACGGCCCATGACAGAGCCTCATGCGACATCCCCGACACGACGAACCGGTGTGCTGAGCCTCATTCTCGGCGCAGCCAGCATTCCAGCATCACTCATCCTGGGCGTGGGAATCGTGCCCGCGCTGGCTGCAATTCTGCTGGGAGCACGCAGGCAGAACCCGCTGCTCCCCCGACCGGTCTCCGCGGGTTTCGGCATGGCACTCGGCTTTGTGGGACTTCTGGCCTCGAGTCTGGTGATGCTTGCACTCTTCACCACGCTTATTCTTCCCCGACTTGAAACAAGCATGGCACGCGGAGCCGTCGGCCAGCAGCTTGATGTCGAGTTCACCACCATCGAAGGGCGGACACTCAACAGCACCACTCTGAAGGACGGGCCGATGATCATCGATGTCTGGGCGACCTGGTGCGGCCCTTGCCTCGCCGCGATGCCGGTTCTGCAAAGGATTCAGGAAGACACCTCCGTACCGGTGATCGGAGTCACCTTCGAAGCGCGAGATCAGGTCGCTCGATGGGTTTCCGAGCGAAGAGGTCTGACCGGCTCACCGAACTACGCCATCGTCGCGCTGAATCGAGACGAGGCACCGGGCCCCCTTGCCGGCGTCTCCGCCCTGCCGACCATGTTCATTCTTGATGCCAGCGGAGTCATACAGGAGGTCATGGTCGGATTTCATGACTATGATTCGGTCAGAAACGCGGTGAACGACGTTCTCGACGCCACATCCGACAACACTTTCAGAAAAGACACACCACGATGACCGCACTCGACGCACAATTTCTTCGCAGCAAGCATTCCGAAGGTGACGACTACGAGACCTACCTGGCCAAGGATCAGTCGAGAATCGAAAGCTGGCGCGACATCGAGAAGCGGCTGGAGATCTCTCCGGCACAGCAGGATGTCCTCGACGGGTTCACACGGTCGATGAAGGTCATGTGCCTTTCAGGCACATGGTGCGGAGACTGCGTGGTCCAAGGGCCGATGATCGAGCGCGTGGCTTCGGCCTGTGACCACATCGACCTTCGCTGGTTGGATCGTGATGAACACGATGATCTCGCCGAACAGGTGAAGATCAACGCCGGTCTCAGGGTGCCGACGGTGGTCTTCTGCTCGGAGGACTTCGAACTGATCGGCTCCTACGGGGATCGAACGCTGACTCGCTACCGCGCCATGGCCGCCAAACAGCTCGGAGCCGCCTGCCCGCTCCCGGGAGCCCACGTTCCGGAGGATGAATTGAATGCGACGATGCAGGACTGGCTCGATGAATTCGAGCGTGTCCAGCTGCTGCTGCGGCTGTCACCGAGGCTGCGTCAGAAGCACGGTGACTGACCGTCATTCACCCGAGGTGCCCGGGGTGGCGAGCTGCCAGAGCACAAGATCCTCAGCCACGATCAGACCATCATCTTTTCTCGGTACGAGCCACGGTGGTGCCTGGGAACCGTCGAAAGTCGCCCCTGACTGATCGATCCGATCCGCTCCAACGGACCAGATCAGCGGCAGACCGTCGACGAGGCGGTATCGAAGTGACTCACCGTCGAAAGGATCACGAGGAATCTCCGAGAGGTACCCGGGGACCATGGCCTGCAAGGTGTCAGGCCACTCGCCGTGGTCGATCCGGTGGAGATGAAGCGCGACGACCAGTCTGACGAAGTCGTATCTGAAACGGCTCTGATGGCTCATGGAAATGGCGGCATCGAGCGCAGGCAGCACGAGATTCAGCGGAAAAAGAGTCAGACTTGAGAAGACACCGGGATTCGTCACGAGCAACGGGTTGAATGCGGCGTCGTATTCGGTCCATTCCATCGCCCAGACATCCTGTCTCTGGAGATCATCAGCCACCTCGTAACAACGACGGGCGACAGCCTCCACTTCAGCTCTGGTGCTGCCTCCCGATATCAGCAACGGCCCGAAAATCGAACGCACCACTCCGACCCGCAGGGGGACCGGAAGCTGGGTCCCGGTCGCGGCCGACATGGCGACGAAACCATCGAGGTCCAGGAACCCGTCTCCGGAACCATCAGACGTGTAGAAACGCTGGATGATGTCACGGAGCACAGCCTGCTCACCATGAAAATCAATCGGTTCCGGTTGATACCGAGGGTCGTCAAGAACCCGTGCAAGAAACTCCAATGCGGGACGATCCAATGGTGCTTCGGGATCGGCCAGCAGCTCCAGACACGTCGTCATGGCAAGCTTGTAGATGCTGAAGCCGACCAGCTGAGAGATCAGCAAGCGGTCCTGAGCGACCAGTCGCCCGAGATCGAGCGTCGCCACGATGTCCTCGACGGCAAGAAGCGACTCGCCCTCCCCCGCGACTTCCTTCGCATGACGAAGCAGAAGTCGAGCCAGTCCCCGGGGGATTCTGGTGAAACGATGCTCGAGTTCCAGCGCCATGAAGCCGGGAGCCTCGAAACTCGTGTCGACTCCGGAAGGAAGCGAGGCGGCGTTGTCCTGTTCGAATCCGGAGAGCAGAACCAATCGATCATCGCCCACGGGAACCCCGTGCACATGGATGAATCCGAGACCCTCACGGGACAGTGCCGCACGAATCGGTTCCAGCCTTGATTCATTCAGATCGAACCATTCGGGCACCCAGTCCTCGGAGGAGTCCTGGCTGAAGCCATTCAGTAACTCCATGAAAGAGCCTTGACCCTGCAGATCAAGTCCAAGAAGGGCCTCGCGCAGGGGAGGCCAGGCTCGCTCGGACTCGGGAACGGCCTGTGCCGGGGCATTGAGATCCTCGAGATAGTCGAAATCGATCACGATGCGCTGATTCCAGGAACCAAGCGAGAAGAATACCCAGACCGTGGTGAGACCGACGAGCAGAATGATGACCACCTGAAGGACACGACGTCTTCTTCGCGAGGAGGATTGACGATTCGAGGACGTCAAGCACTTTTCCAGCCAGTGGAGCCTGACTTGAGTCCACCATCCTTGGAGTTCTGGACTTCGACCCAGCACGCTTCGAGCAACTCCCGGACACCCTGCCCGGTGGCTCCGGAGACGACCATCGGGCGCTCACCCTCGGGCATGCCCAGTTCTTGGGCCATCCGAGTGATGAACGCTTCGCGCTCGTCTTCAGCGATGAGGTCGATCTTGTTGAGTGCGATCAGTTCACGCTTCTCGAGAAGCAACGGACTGAAACTCGAGAGTTCATGTCGTATCGAACGGTAGTTGGCCGCGGGGCTTGAACCATCCGGGGGCTCGGCATCGAGAAGATGAAGGAGAAAGGATGTTCTTTCGACGTGCCGAAGGAAATCATGACCAAGTCCGGCACCGGAAGCGGCTCCCTCGATCAATCCGGGAAGATCCGCCACGACCAGGCGTCGCTCACCGGGCAGCTCGATCATCCCCAATTGGGGGCCGAGGGTGGTGAAGGGATAATCAGCGACCTTCGGCCTGGCCTTCGACACTCGAGACAGCATCGTCGATTTTCCTGCATTGGGAAGACCGACCAGGCCGATGTCGGCGATCAGTTTCAGTTCAAGACGAACCTCGAGCTCGACGGGCTCTTCGCCCTCTTCGAACTCACGAGGTGTCTGGTGGATCGGGGTGGCGAAATGAATGTTGCCACGTCCCCCTTTGCCGCCCGGAGCAACCACGAAACGCTGCGTTTCCGAGACGATGTCGACCAGAAGTTCATTGGTGCTGGTGTCGTAGACCTGACAACCGAGAGGCAGGGGAAGCTCGAGAGTCTCTCCCCGCTTTCCGTAGCAGGACTTCTTGCGCCCCTTCTCGCCATCCTCGGCGACGATGAGACGTCTTCGTGCGTAGCTTGCCAGGGTGTCGAGGTGTGGATCACCCACGAACACGACATCGGCGCCATTACCGCCGTCACCGCCGTCGGGGCCGCCTTTGGCCATACCCTTTGCGTGGTGCAGACTGTTCGAACCATCGCCGCCCTTGCCGGAGCGAACGGTGAACGTAGCGTGATCAACAAGCATTCACGGCCTCCGAATACGGGGGACGATCAGGACTGTGAAAGATGGGGTGACGGTCAGGCGCGCTGACGTGCGTTCTGACGTTCGACGACTTCGAACTTCTGAACTGACTCGTCTTCGGGCACGATGTCGACGAAACGACCGCGAAAGCGGACCGTTCCAGGCACCAGTGCCATCAAGGTGTCATCACGACCACGCAGGACCTGATGCCCAGCCTTGAAGGACGTGCCACACTGACGAATGATGATCGAACCAGCCTTCGCGTGCTGCCCACCAAAGAGCTTGACGCCGCGGAACTGAGCATTGGAGTCGCGACCGTTCTTGGTAGAACCCTGACCCTTTTTATGTGCCATCGTTGAGCACTCCTGTTCTCGAGAAGACTGTTCGCCATGGAAACTGGCGAGGTCCGAACCGCATTGGTTTCGGGTCGGGAAGTATAGCGAAAATCACGAAGCAAGACGACTCAAACGGGGATGAAACCGGCGGAAGTCGCCCGAGAAGGTCCGAAACAGGTCCGGATAAGCCCGCCTGATGGCGAACCATCAGGGATCAGCGCCAGATCCAGATCCCATTGCTGATCTTGGCATGAAACTGATTCCCTCGGTCGGTCTCTTCAGGGCGAGCGGGCTGGGCCGCCGCAGTCACTGAATCAGCCATGTTTCCGGGGGTGTCGTAATCAAGTCGAAGCGTCTTTCTCAGAACCACATCTTTCTGAGTGAGAGGATGCTTGACTCGCTCGAAGGCGTTGCTGAGCCCGGTCACGAAGATCGTCATCTCGTTCGATTCAAGATCGGTGGCTTTCCAGATCACGATGCCATCCCGAGCATTTTCCTTGCCCTGCCGAAGATCACCGATGATCTGATTCTCGTTTTCCATGAGTGGCTGCGCGAGCAATCCCATCAATCGACGGGAGACTTCGCTGGGAACACCATCGCCGGATCTGAGGATCTCGCCCTTGTCGGTGAAGAGTTCCGCACGGGGGGCGAACATTCTGTCGTCGGCCGTCCGGTTCAACACTTGGTACGTGAAGTAGTGGTAGTGCCTGCCGTCGATGGGATCGACGTAGAGACGCAGGGGGCCAGGCTTGAAGTCGAGCGTCCACACATCCACCTGGCCACGTGATGCCACGGACTCGCCGGCGTGCGCGCCTTGCGCAAGCACACCAACCATGGAACCAGCCATGCCAAGAGTCAGGCCGAGAAGAGTGCACATCCAGCTGAAGCGGATGCGGGTGGTACGAGCGGTCTTGATCGAGTCGTTCATGATTCGAATGGCCTCACAGGATCCTGAGAATCGTCGTGCTGGAAGGAGCCTTCGACGGAAATTGTCCGTGAAGGAATGAAAGAATCATGATATCGCCAAAGGACATCGAATGACGAAAGATTCAGCACCTCCCCTGTGGTTTCCCTACCCTTTCTCTAGATGGAACTGAAGGACAGGAGCCAGATGACCGACGAGGCCTCTCCAGAACACGCCAGCCGGGGATCGACACCCCCCGTGATCGCGCAGCCCGGCCCGGCACGAATGGTCGAAGCGATCCAATGTCTCCTGCAGGCCGACGCCAAAAGAGCGCGACGCTTTCTGGCCTTCGCGGAAAGGTCGAAAATGGGCCTTGAACACCTCTGGTGCGCCTTTGACGGGACCCAGACCGTCACGTCCAGCGCGATGGCGACCCTGACCCCCGGCCGAACCGCCATGCTCTTCGCGACACCGCCGAAATCAAGACAGGACCTCGACACCACCGGACGAGTCATCGATGCCACCTGCCGAAGCGTGAAGAAAGCGGGTGTCCGACTCGCTCAGAGCCTGATTCCCCCGGAAAATCCTCTGGAAGTCCAAGCGTTTGAGGCCGGTGGCCTGCACAAGATCGCAACGCTCACCTACATGGAGCGAAGCGTTCCGAGGAGAAAGGAACGCATAGAAGGCCAGCTTCCACCGGAATTCGGGATTCAAACCTATCGACCGCACCTCCGCACCAGACTGGAAGCGCTCCTCGCGGAGACCTACCGGGACACGTTGGACTGTCCGGGACTCTCACAACTTCGCACACCATCGGATGTCGTCGACGGCCACATCAAATCAGGCATCTTCAAACCGGAATGGTGGACCTTTCTGATGAAGGATGATGCTCCGGTCGGGATTTCGATGATGAACGTGTCCAAGTCGAAGGAATCCGTCGAACTCGTCTACCTCGGTCTGACACCGGAGGTTCGAGGCCGAGGCATCGGCCAGGTGTTGCTGGCGCATGCGTTGAGAGAAATCAGCGGTTCTCCTCAGAAAACAGTGGTCCTTGCGGTCGACGACGCCAACGAGCCAGCGCGAAGAATCTACGAACATTTCGGCTTTCGAAGCACGGCCAGACGACACGCGTTCGTACGCAGCCTTGGTGCCGTCGAAAAGTGAAACAGTCATTCATGATTTGATGCTGTCAAGTCGCGACCTGTTTTCCACAGTGGATCGACAAAGGGTCCCCCGCAAGGTGGAGAACTCAATTCAGATTTTAAAAGACACTACGAAACAAGGTGTTTTACCTTCACGACATGCAGCGACTTTTGGAACACCCCCTTGCATGAAGGATTGTTTGCGGTACATTCGGGGAGTTCCGCAAGGATGTGGAAACGCTTCGGTTTTCATGGTGACGACGACTCATTTGCGGGTTTTCGTCGCAGCAAACAAGGACCCGCATCGGCATGTCCGATGCACAGACTCAGCCTCATCGCTTCCGATCCTCGAACCACCCGGCCTCGTGCCATCCAACGGTTTCGATGGAGAAAGACGGACAGCACGTTTTCGTGCTGCAGAAGGTGTCGCTCGTTCCTCGGTAAAAATTCCGCGCAGTTGGGAACCTCACATACCGGTCCAGGTTTGCTTCGACGAAACGCCACTGCAATGGCAGAAACGCCTCCACGCAGTGCATAAATGACTCGGCATCAGGGATTTCCAGGCGAGGGCGACTTTCGCCCTGGAACATGACCAGACCACAGCCCCGGACCGACCGTCCGGATGCCGAGGAATGGCCGACTTCTCTCGAAGGGATTCGAAAAGATGACTGTTGATCATCGCCGTCGCGGCGAGGGTTGTGACATGCACCAAGCCGGATTCGGCCTGACCTGCCTGCCCTCCCCTATGCCCCGAGGCACCTGATCCAGCGGCCATCGACCGTCGAATGCCTCTTCATCCCACCGGGATGAAGGCATTCATGCTCTCTCGACCCGATCCCTCTCGAGAAACGAACCCGATGCAGCGAACGACCCGAACCGACTACCAGACCTCCACCACGCCTCGAAGCAGACTCACCGGGCTCGCTCAGCATGCAGCCGAGGACCAACGAGCTCCGCGACGCTCCTTTGAAAGCACGCAGGACAGCAAGGACCTCTTTTCAGATCGCCTCGTGGACCGAATCGGCAAGCACCGATTTGGAATGTGGTTCGACCACACCACCAAGATCGAGATCACGGGCACCCGGATCGAGGTGGCGGCTCAAAGTCAGTTCGTGGCGGATTGGATCCGTCGCCATTTCGGCGAGGACCTCGAAGCCGTGGCTCGTGAGACTCTCGGAACCGGTGCTTCGGTGGGTCTTCATGTCGCACCCGAAGTCTTTCGTCGTGACGGCATCGACGGCCAGCAAGGTGAGACCACACCCAATTCGACCCCCCCGGTGGAGACCGCCAATGGCGGTCAGGGTGATGCCGACGCACGTGGGCCCCGCTCGAGATCCTCGGCGCACGCCCCCAGCCAGGAAGACGTCCAGCGCTACGGGCCGCGAAGCAGAAGACGCTCGAACGACCGACGCCAGATGCTGCGTCAACTGCAGAGCTTCGTCATCGGAGGCTCGAACAGACTTGCCTACCAGGCCTCGCTTTCGATGGCCGAGGAGCATGAAGCCGCGCCAAAGATGCTGTTTCTCCACGGTGAATGCGGCATTGGAAAGACCCATCTCCTTCAAGGTGTGATCGAGCAGAGGATTCGCGCTTCGAAGAATGCCATCAGCAGTCGACGTGTTCGCTACGTGACCGGGGAGGAATTCACCAATGAATACATCGCCGCGGTTCGTGGAGGAAAGATCGACAGCTTCAGAAATCGCATCCGCCAGCTCGACCTTCTCGCCATCGATGACATCCATTTTCTGAGCAACAAGACGGCGACGCAGAATGAATTCCTGCACACGCTCGATGCCATCAACCTCAGTGGGGCCTCCATCGTTCTGGCCTCGGATGAACACCCCCGTCAGATCGGTCGATTCAGCGCCTCGCTCACGAGTCGATTCCTCTCGGGCATGGTCGTTCGAATCGGACGCCCGGACATACAGATGCGCGAAGAACTCGTCCGTCGCCTGGCGGAAGAACGGGATCTTCAGTTGACCGAGGCCGCCGCCCGCCTTCTGGCTGGACGATTCAGTGGGTCCGTTCGTGAACTCAACGGTGCCCTGATGAAACTGGCCGCACTTCGCCGCCTGGATGGCGCTCGGGGAGGCGCCGTCGGAGCGATCATGGTCGAGCAGATGTTCGAAGGTGAGAGTGCACCGGGCCCTCGTACGCCGGTGCGACTGGGTGAGATCATCGATTCGGTGTGTCAGCGACTGGGCATCGAACCCGATGAACTCCTCGGACGAGGGCGTCACCGACGCGTCGTGCTTGCCCGAAGCCTGGTCGTCCACCTCGCCAGATCCTTGACCACGCTCAGCTTCCCCGAGATCGCACGAGGGCTGGGACGGGAGAACCACTCGACGGTGCACACCGCCGCCCGGCGAATCGAAGCCGACCTGGCAGCCGCTGAAGCCGCCATGGGTGACGAGAACTACACCCCCCGCCCCCTGCCACTTCCCGATGATGCCGAAATCACCCTTCGGGAATTGGTCGAGCAGTTGAAATACGACGTCTCGAAGAGATGTAGTCGAAGGTAGTCGGTTGCGTCAGGGTGGGCTGGTGTACACTTGAGTCATGTCTGAACATGGTCAACGTTTCGTACTGTCATCACTCGTTCTGAGTGTCGCCTGCATCCTCTTCGGCACCCCGGCTCAGGGTCAGAATTACATTGAGGTGGACCCCTTCGAGTCGTCGGTTCGGGCCATGAAAAGTGCGATCGCTCCCACCAGAGACGGTTCGAACCACAAGATTCTGCTGGCACTGCGTCAGCTTCAGGATCCGAGGCTGGCCCCGCTGTTCAGGGATCTCCTGGACTCCAAGCAACCTCTCTTGAGAATCGACGCACTGCTTGCACTCACCGAATTGAACTCGGAGAGAGGCCTCGAACTGGCACCGATCCTGTCACGCTTCAACCAAAGAGAGCGCCTGATCGGAATTTCGGCACTGATCGACCTCGACTTGCTTGAACTCGATCAGGCACAGGCCATTTTCGAACTCGAGGAACTCTCGGACGTCGAGCGGCTGATGCTCGTGGGGCACATCATCAGCCTGAAGAATGACGATGAACAGGCGACTCGGATTCGGCCGCTCACAAAGCGCGAGGATGCCGCCACACGAGCGATCGCCTCGCTTCTGCTCGCGGAGATCGCTGAAGATGAGCCTCTGAAAAAGGAACTCGACGATTTCAACCAGCTGGACACCCAGACGAAAGTCCTCGTGGGGACTGCAATCATCGATTTCGCCGACTGGCATCCGAGCAAGGAAGGGCTTCCATTTCTCAGCCACGCCACCGCCGACACTGATTTCGTTCGAAGCCTGCGTCTGGCAGCCGCGGACGCGGCGCTGGCCTGTGACTGTCCCGAAGGTCTCGAGATCTGGAAGACCTCGGTTGAGAATGCCGCTGCCGCCGGCGACAGATCGCGGCTGGCCACTGCCGCGTTGGAACGAGGTCTGCGCACACCGGACTGGGCGTCGACGAGGGATGGCCGGCTTCTGAATGAACGACTCGCCGATGTGGGTGAAGCCTTCGGACAGGGCGTGGAACTGCTGCCACACGCACGGAATCTTCTCGACGTGAAACATCCGCTTTCACTGCAGGCGGTGCTCGCACTCGCCGACCACTGCACTCCGGAGACTGCGGAAGCCATCTGGATGACGGTGCTGTCTCAGGCCTTGCAGGACCCGAGACTGCAGCCGAGTGCGGGGCGAGTGGTCACCAACATGGCCGACAGTCGCTCACCGGAACTCCAAGGCATGCTCAGACGCATCGCGAAGTCCGACCAGAGGATTCTGGCTGAATTCGCACTCCTCGGCCTGATGAATTCAAGCAATGAGTCCGCGAAGACCGATGCCGTGCTCTTTGCGGACAACCCGAACACGACGATTCAGTCAATTTCATTGGTGATCCGTGCATTGTCCGATGAAGTCATGAATGACAAGCAGATGAAGGAACTCCAGACCATCGCCTCGGGAGGCGGCCGGGTCGACCCCTCGATCAGAGCGATCGCGGCCTGGGCCTGGTTGAAAAGAACGGGAAATTCAGATCGTGCGATCCAGAAACTCATCACGAGCGACTGACGCAAACACTCAAACGGTCCCAGGTCGAGATCTCGACTTCAGGGCGTAGATGAAAACGGAGTAGTGCCAAGTGGGCGAGGAAATCTCACTGACGAGAACAGGGATCACCGCGGAAGAGTTCGCGGGGATTTCACATTTGCTTCGCCGATCGAAAACCAACGCCACGGTGGAGGCGTTCGAGGAAGCGGCAGCGGCGGCCTTTGACAGGACCTGCTGCATCAGTGCCACCTCGGGCGGCATCGCGATCGAACTGGCCCTGGCGGCCACTGGAATCGGCCCGGGTGACGAAGTCATTCTGCCCGCCATCGGTGCCCGTTCGGCCGCAGCTGGAGCACAAAGACTCGGCGCCACGGTTCTCGCGATCGATGTCGACCCCAGAACCCTCTGCATGCGCGTCGAAGATGCGGAAGCGGCCATCAGTGAACGCACCAGGGTGATGGTGGCAAGTTCGGCACTGGGCTGCCCCGCAGGGATGGATGAACTTTCAGCCCTGGCGACGCGATCGGAATTGCCGATGATCGAAATCGTGGGCCCCTCGATCGGCGGCACCATCCGCGGCGAACGGTCGGCACGATTCGGACGCATGGCGGTCATCGACCTTGGCCCGGCGAGCTCACTTTCGACGGAAAGCGGCGGCCTGATTCTCACCCATGACGATCACCTCGATGCCTTGCTCCGTGACCTCCGAAACGGCCGACGAGCGATCGGGCCGAACGGTCGCCTTGCCTCGAATGCCCCGGGATATGACGCGCCGCTGGATGATGTCAGAGCCGCACTCGGGCTGGTCAGACTCGGCAAACTGGATTCCGTGATCGCACGGCGCGCGGAAATGGCCGGCAGTTACATCAGAGCCTTGAGTGGACATTCGGACCTGATCGTTCAGACCGCCCCCGAAGGCGTCCAGATGGGCTGGAGCCGAATGCTGGTCCGGCTCAGCGACCGATTCTCGGTCGAGGAACGGGACGAGATCATCGAGGGGCTGTCACGCCACGACATCATCGGTGACCCGCTGATCGAACTGGCCCAGCACTCGATCGCCCCCACCATCCTCGAAGGACAGTCCTGGCCGGTCGCGCAACGAGCCGCGGACCGGGCGATCAGTCTCCCCTTCCACGATCAACTGCGGGAACGTGAGATCGATCTGGTCGCACAGACGCTCGAACTGATGATCACCAGGACGAGCTTCCGACGGGACGACCTTCCCGGATTCTAGGAACGACCCTTCCACCGCCACATCAATCAAGCTGGCAACGATCCAGGGAACGAATCAAGCGAGACCGGAAAACGACACGTTCCTGACATCTCGCCTGCCGATTCACTCCCACTCGATGGTGGCGGGTGGCTTCGACGAGATGTCGTAGACGACGCGATTGACGCCGTTGACTTCGTTGATGATTCGGTTCGAGATCGAGGCGAGCACGTCGTAGGGAATGCGCGCCCAATCGGCGGTCATGAAGTCCTGAGTCTCGACCGCACGAATCGCGACCACCGACTCGTAGGTGCGACCATCCCCCATCACCCCGACCGAACGGACGGGAAGAAGGACGGCGAAGACCTGATTGGTCGAGCGATAGAGTTCGTTGGCGACGATCTCCTCGAGCAGGATCTCATCGCAGTCGCAAAGCAGATCGAGTTTGTCCTGAGTGATGTCTCCGAGCACGCGAACCGCGAGACCGGGCCCGGGGAACGGATGTCGCCAGACGATCGAGGCGGGAAGACCCAGAACCTCGCCCAGGGCGCGCACTTCATCCTTGAAGAGGTCACGCAGCGGCTCGACGAGCTCGAACCCGAGTTCTTCGGGAAGCCCGCCGACGTTGTGATGCAGCTTGATGTTCGCGGCGGTGCCGGCAAGCGACTGCCCGCTTTCGATGACGTCGGGGTAGAGGGTGCCTTGTGCGAGGAAGCGCACACCGCCCTCGACCTCCTCGGCCGCCTGCTGGAAGACCTTGATGAAACGATGTCCGATCAGACGCCGTTTCTCCTGTGGATCCGACACCCCTGCGAGGTCCTTCAGGAAGTCCTCGGACGCGTCGATGACGCGAAGGTCGATGTCGAAATGACCGCGGAACGTTCGTTCCACGAGTTCACGTTCGTTCTTTCTCAGAAGGCCGTTGTCCACGAAGATGCAGGTGAGCCGGTCTCCGATCGCGCGACGCTGAAGCAAGCGCCGCCACCACCGAGGACTGTCCACGCCGCCGGAGAGGCCGCAGATCACTCGGCCGTCACCGACCTGCGCCTTCACCCTGCGCGCACTCGGCGTCGAGGTACTCGCTCATCCGCCAACTGCCGCTGCACATCCGCAGATGCCGAAGAGGAAGTTCCTCGGAGGATGTCGACGCCGTGCGGCGTGTGGGTGACTTCGGGGTGGAACTGCACGCCCCAGAAAGGAAGTGTCCCGGTGCCGGACCGCGGCGTAGGGACAGGTCGTCGGTCGTGCGCGAGCGACGGTCGAAGGCGTCGGACCCAGCCCCGTCACCTGATCACCGTGGCTCATCCAGACCGAGGTCAGCGAGCGGGAATGCCCGCCGAGAAGCCCGTCCGAGTCGACTCGATGTCGAGCTGGGCGCGCCCGTACTCACGTGTACTGGCGAACGGGCTCGACGGTGGCCGCCGAGCAGCTGGCAGCCGAGCTGCATGCCGTAACAGATCCCAAGGACAGGCACACCGAGATCGAGAACCCCCGGATCACACGAGGGCGCACCAGCCTCATGAACACTCGAAGGACCACCGGAAAGGATCACACCCTTGGGAGACAACCAACGAAGGGTCTCGAGATCCGTATCGGGAGCCACCAGAAGACTGAAGGCTCCGGCTTCGCGAGCCAAAACAT
>CASICI010000001.1 GCA_949373145.1 uncultured Phycisphaerales bacterium | reverse complement strand
GAGGTACAAGGCCGGACGGTTCTATTTGCATGGGTGCCTCTTCGGCATCCCACAGGGCGAGAACAGTAGAAATAGACTGTTAAGAACGGTTAAGGAAGTGTCAAGGAATCGTTTAGATGCCAGACGACAGAATTCGAAAACTCGTAATACCCTGCAATATATGTCTTTATATTAAAACGTCTGTTTGCTCTTGTTTGATGAAGCTGAAATCATTCGAGGCAAAATAGATTTAGAAGGGGAAAACAAGCCCTTCAAAAATCAGTTTTCGAGAACGATCGACGCTCGCATCGCAGACATCAAAACCCATCATAACTCAAACGCGGACCACCGTGGGCGAGGCACCACCACCGGCTTGCGCTGCTGACGGAACGGGCGAGAGAAACTCAAGAGCGTCGACGAGACGACGCACGCCACTCAGTCGACCATCACCGATCGACTCAAGATCCTGACGTTGGGATTCGGGAACCAGGATGCGCTGGGCCCCTCGACGCAAGGCTTCGGAGACACGCTGCTCGGCACCGGTCGCCGGACGCAGCGCGCCGGAAAGAGTCAATTCACCAAAGACGGCGGTCGCAGGCGGGAGGGCACGACCGGCGTGCACCCCCGCGATCGCAAGCGCGGCAGCGAGGTCTGCCGCCGGTTCCTGGATGCGCAGTCCTCCCGCCACAGACACGAAAACGTCCTGGTCGGCCAGTCGAAGGCCGCCGTGTTTTTCGAGGACTGCAATCAACATCGCCAGTCGTGAGGCATCAAGCCCGGAAGCCCGGCGCTTGGCGGAGCCCAGAAATCCGGTGGCGCTGAGGGCTTGAATCTCAGCCAGAAGGCAACGGGACCCCGCCAAGGTCGGCACGATCGCGGCACCGGGAGAGGGGACCTCCTCTTCGTCAAACCGGACGGAATGCTCACTGACCGGTTCCAGGCCTTCGGCGGTCATCTGGAAGAGGCCGATTTCGTGGGTGGACCCGAAACGGTTCTTGACGCTCCGAAGAATCCGATGGCGGTGGTGCCGGTCCCCTTCAAAGGCCAGGACCACATCCACCAGGTGCTCCAGGAGCTTGGGACCGGCCAGCTGGCCCTCCTTGGTCACGTGCCCGACGATCAAGACCGTGATTCCATCTTTTTTAGCCAAGAGCGCCAGTTCCGTGGCGCATCGACGCAACTGGCTGGCCGCTCCGGCGCCACTGCGGTTGCTGTCTGCCCCGCTGCCGCCACCCGCGGCAGAGCCCAACCAGGTCATCTGGATCGAGTCCAGCAACAGGAGCTTGGGCTTCAGCCGTCGCGCCTCATCGAGGATTCGACCCAGATCCGTCTCTGCCAGAACGAGTAACTGCTCTGACGACGCTTCAGGCGGAGTGGCGCCCAGTCGATCCGCACGCAAGCGAACCTGAGCGGCACTCTCCTCGCTGCTGGCATAGAGGACGGTCTTACCCTCGGCGGCGAGCGCGCCCGCCACCTGCATCAACAGGGTGCTCTTGCCTACGCCGGGGTCACCGCCGAGGAGAATTGAGGCTCCAGGAACGAATCCACCCCCCAAGACGCGGTCCACCTCATCAATACCCGTCGCGAAACGGGGGACTGACCCCAGCTCGATCGTACCGATCGGTTGGGCACTTGATTGCCCGGGGCTTCGCGCCGCTGAGCGGTCCCCACTGATAGAACGACCCGGAGCCTGAACCAGAGCCGGGCTCGGTGAATGCGCTCAGGGCGTCCCAGGTACCGCATTCAGGACATCGGCCCGCCCACTGGGGCTGGACCGCACCGCACTCGTTGCAGAGGAAACTTGTTCGATCCTTGGCCATCGTGCTCAGTCTACACCCTGACTGGCCGCTTCTGACCAAGGGTGCGCAGGCGCATGACTTCAGCGACCCTGATCAGGAATCGACCTTGGCTCAGCGCAGTCGCCGCATCCGGGAGGTCCAGGCAGCGTAATCAAGTACCAAACGTATCCTTATATATAAGGAGGGCCGCTGGGCAGGGTCGGTACCGAACGCGGTTTCCATTCGCCAGGCCCAATACGGGGCACCTAGACGGAATCGAGTGGCCAGGCCAAGCCTGAACAGTCCGAAGAGAGCGTCAGTGAGGTATCGAAGTCCCATGGTGGTGTGGCCAAACTCTGCTCAAAGTGCACGGCCTGAGGAAGCGAAGCGGGTCCAGTCGAATCAATCTGACAACGGAGCGGTGTTCATGCCGCTGCCCTCACCTGGCATCGTTCCCGTGGGCTCGAGGGAGTGAGTACCGGCTTCCGATGATCTTGATCCGGCGGTTGGGGTCGGGCTGACGAGGCATGAAGGGATGCACGGTGAAGACGATCAGGATCGTGGCGATCGAAGCCAGGAACATCCAGTCCTGCCAGCCGAGGAAGATCCAGACCGAACAGATGAGCACCATCAGCAGGGATGTAGGGATCATGCCCTCCCAGGCGAGCTTCATCAGTTGGTCAAAGCGGAATCGCGGCAGGGTCCAGCGAACCGCCATCGCGAAGGCGACGAGGAAGCCCATCTTGACCAGGACGATGACCGCCTGAATCAGACCCAGGAGCCAGAAGTGGCCACTGTTGACGAAATCCCAGGGGATGATGCCGGCGATGGGGTCGATCGACCAGCCACCCAGGAAGAGCATCGCGAAGAACGCGGCACCGGCGATCATGTGGAAGTACTCGGCGAGAAAGAACAGGGCGAACTTCATCGAGGAGTATTCGGTGTGGTAGCCACCGATCAGTTCGCTTTCCGCTTCGGCGAGGTCGAAGGGTGCACGGTTGCTTTCGGCAAGCATGCAGACGTAGAAGAGCAACGCGGCGACGGGCATCTGAAGAATGTTCCAGGCGCCGGCCTGTTGCTGACTGATGATCTCGAAGGGACTGACCGATCCGGCCATGAGGACCACGGCCAGGAGCGCGAGGCCCATGGGGATTTCGTAGCTGACCATCTGAGCGCTTGCGCGCAGACCACCCAGGAACGAGAACTTGTTGTTGCTGGCCCAGCCACCCAGGACGACGCCGTAGACACCGAGCGAGCCGACCGCGATGAAGTAGATGACACCGATGTTGATGTCCGCCCCGACCAGGCTGACGAGGTATTTCGAACCGGGCTCGGCGACCCCGGCCAGTTCGACCAGGCCGGTGATGTCGATCGCATTGGAGAACGGGACGATCACGAAACTGATCATCGCGGGGATCATGATGAACGCCGGAGCGAGCAGAAACAGCCAGATGTCCACGCCACGGGGGTTGTAGTCCTCTTTGAGGAGGAACTTGAGTCCGTCGGCAAGTGGCTGCAGCAGCCCCTTCGGGCCCACGCGGTTGGGACCCACACGGTCCTGCATCCAGGCACTGAGCTTTCGTTCGAGAAGAATCGAATAGGCACACCCGCCGAGGATCATGTGCAACAGCACCACGAGCACGACGATGGACACGATGACCTGAACTTCAGTGGGGGACAGAACCAAGGGGAAACACTCCAGGTAAGGGGGTCGCGACATGGTAGACGATCAGGCTGCCTGATGGCAGCGAAGGTTCAAGAGAATCACCGCTTGGTGGACTCAAGAGCCTTCGGCCGACTGGCGTCATCGACGGGAAAATAATCCTGGAGTGCGGTGACGCCCCAGATACCGCTTCTCAAGGCCGATATTCCCTGGACCGCGGCTCGCGCGCCGGCGATCGTGGTGATCAGGGTCACGCCATGCCGGACGGCTGCAGCTCGAATTCGACCCTCATCGGTTTCAGCACCCTTGCGAGTCGGGGTGTTGACCAGCAGATCGATCTCCCCATTGGCGATCTTGTCCAGAATGTTGGGACGAGCGCCTTCCGAGATCTTCGGCATGAGGGTGGTCTGAACCGAGTGGTCCACGAGCAGCGTGTGGGTGCCACCGGTGGTGAACACGGTGAATCCCATGGACACCAGCGAGCGTGCCACGTCGACCACCGCGGTCTTGTCGGAATCACGGACGGAAAGGAAGACGTTTCCTTCGGTGGGAAGGTCGTAGCTGCTTGCCATCTGAGCCTTGGCCAGGGCCACGGGCAATGAGCGATCGGCGCCCATGACCTCACCGGTCGAACGCATTTCAGGGCCGAGGATCACGTCCACGCCCTGGAACTTCGCAAAGGGGAAGACGGATCGCTTCACGGAGCAGAACCCCGGTGACGGAACCTCCTTCACCTTCATGTCGAGGAGCGTCCCCCCCATCATCACTCGCGCGGCATGACGTGCCCAGGGCACTCCGGTCGCCTTGGAGATGAAGGGTGCGGTGCGAGAGGCCCGAGGATTGACCTCGATGATGTAGATTTCGTCCTCTTTCACCGCCATTTGGACGTTCATCAAGCCACATACGGAGAGTCTTCTGGCGAGACGACGCGCCTGATCGCGGATTCGTTCGATGGTCGGTCGCGACAGTGAATACGGCGGCACGATGCAGGTGGAGTCACCGGAATGAATTCCGGCTTCCTCGATGTGCTCCATGACCCCACAGACCAGCTGCTGAGGCGCCTCGGTGGATCCGAAGTCGGCGACGACGTCGACATCGATCTCGATGGCCTCGGAAAGAAAGCGGTCGATGAGAACGGGTGCATCCGCAAGTTCGGAGGCATCGACCGCCTCCGACATGTACCGACGCAGTGCGTCCTCGTCGAAACAGGTTTCCATGCCTCGACCACCCAGCACGTAGCTGGGTCTGACCAGAACCGGATAGCCGATGCGCTCGGCGATGACCACGGCATCATCCAGCGAATACGCGATGCCGTTTTCCGGCTGCTTGAGATCGAGCTCGTCGAGCATCGCCTTGAACCGGTCCCGATCCTCGGCCAGATCGATCGAGTCCAACCCGGTGCCTATCAGGGGCACACCGGCTTCCACGAGACCATGCGCGAGGTTGAGAGGCGTCTGCCCCCCGAACTGAACGATGCATCCGACGACGCCACCGGTCCGATCGGGTTTCTCGACACCGCCACCGTTGAGTCGTTCGACGATGTTGAGCACATCCTCGAGGGTGAGCGGTTCGAAGAAGAGAAGGTCGCTGGTGTCGAAATCCGTGGAGACGGTTTCAGGGTTCGAATTGATCATCACCGATTCGAAACCCATCTCCTCGCAGGCGAACGCCGCCTGGCAGCAGCAGTAGTCGAATTCGATGCCCTGACCGATGCGGTTGGGTCCGCCACCCAGAATGATGATCTTCGGTCGGTCACCCACCCGGATCTCGTCATCGAGCGACTCGGTGAAGGTGCCATCCTCGGCAAGTCGCTTGAGCGGTCGTTCGTACGTCGAATAGAAGTACGGGGTCGCCGCCTCGAATTCAGCGGCGCAGGTATCGACCAGCTTGAAAACCGGCTCGATTCCAAGTGACTTCCGATGGGACCGAACCGCGAGGATGGTCTTCGCGGAGATACCACCGAGATAGAGGTTGGCGAGCTGGGGATCGGAGTAGCCGAGTTCCTTGGCATGCCGCAGGCGTTCGGAAGGAAGATCCTCGAGGCTCTGGTGGGCGCAGAGTTCATCCTCGAACTCGACGAGTTCACGAAACTGTGCGAGGAACCAGGGATCGATGCTGGTCAACTGATGAATGCGTTCATCGGTCCAGCCCATCTTCATGGCGTATCTGACGTAGTACAGACGCCCCTGGCTGGGGACGGAAAGCTTGCGATGCAGATGATCTTCCTCGATCGGCCAGGTTCCGTCTTCGGCGGTCCCCTGGCGATCAGCGAGCCATTTGTCGTTTCGGTCCAGCCCGAAACCGAATCGCTTGACCTCCATCGAACGGATCGCCTTCTGAAGCGACTCCTTGAAGGTCCGACCGATCGACATGCCCTCGCCCACGGATTTCATCTGCGTGGTGAGCGTCTCATCGGCCTCGGGGAACTTCTCGAAGGTCCAGCGCGGCATCTTGGTGACCACGTAATCGATAGATGGCTCGAAGCAGGCCGACGTGTTGCCGGTGACCTCGTTGCTCAATTCATCGAGGGTGTAGCCCACCGCGAGCTTGGCGGCGATTCGCGCGATGGGAAAACCGGTCGCCTTGGACGCCAGCGCGCTCGAGCGTGACACGCGCGGATTCATCTCGACCACGATCATGTCGCCGTTCTCCGGATTGATCGCGAACTGGACGTTCGAACCTCCGGTATCGACTCCCACGGCTCTCATGATCACGAATGCCGCATCGCGCATTCGCTGGTATTCCTTGTCGCTCAGAGTCATGATCGGGGCGACGGTGATCGAATCTCCGGTGTGCACGCCCATCGCATCGATGTTCTCGATGCCGCAGACGATGACGCAGTTGTCGTTCGAATCACGGACGACCTCGAGCTCGTATTCCTTCCAACCGAGCAGCGACTGGTCGATCAGGACCTGGGAGATCATCGACGCGTTGAGACCGCGCCGGACGATGTCGTCGAACTCCTCGAGGTTGTAGGCGATGCCACCACCCGAACCACCCAGGGTGTAGGCCGGTCGGATGATCGCGGGAAGACCGATCTTCTCGAGGAAGGCATGGGCTTCATCGAGATTTTCAACGGTCTTCGAAAGAGGTTGCTTCAGTCCGACCTCGTCCACGATCTCGTGAAAGACCTCACGATCCTCGGCGCGTCGGATGACGTCACGATCCGCACCGATCATCCGGACACCGTGCTTCTCGAGAATGCCCTGATCATGAAGTTCACAGGCACAGTTCAGGGCCGTCTGACCTCCGAGGGTCGGCAGCAGGGCGTCGATGGGCGTGCCCTCGTCGGCCTCCCTCTGCATGATCTTTTCAACGGCTTCGGGCGTGATCGGCTCGATGTAGGTTCGATCGCTCAACGCGGGGTCGGTCATGATCGTCGCGGGGTTGGAGTTCACCAGCACGATTCGATAGCCGTCCTCACGCAGAGCCTTGCAGGCCTGCGTTCCGGAATAGTCGAACTCACAGCCCTGCCCGATCACGATGGGGCCGGAACCGATCAGGAGGATCGTATGGATGTCATCTCTTCGCGGCATCTGAGGTTGATCGCGGAAGTTTTTCGGAAAGAAGGTCCAAACTTGCGGCAGTGTAACGACTGCGTGAGAAGATCGGAGCCGGGAGACAGGATCTTCCTCGGTGTTTGACGACAATGCTGAAGTTGGAGACCCTGAGGCGATGGAACCAGGTCCTCAAAGCCTTTTGATCATCGCTGCCGCGATCGCATCGAGTGCGTTCATCTGGTGGCTGGCCGCCCGAGCCAGGGTCAGAGGACATGGCGATGTCGTCATGGGACTCCTCACCTGGATCGGCGCCGGGCTCATTCGCGGGCTCTGGCGAGCTGAATTCCATGGTGCCGAGAAACTCCCTGCTCCCGACCCGGCGCAGGGGCTGGTCATCGTCTCGAATCACACCAGCGGATTGGACCCGGTTCTGATCCAGTATCTGATGCCCTTCAAGGTTCGTTGGTTGATGTCTCGAAGAATGATGATTTCAGCACTGGGGTTCCTGTGGCGTCGATTGAAGGTGATTCCGATCGATTTCAACGGCAAGGACAGAGCCGCGGTTCGAACGGCATTGAACGGTGTGAAGGATGGTGACGTGGTCGGCATCTTTCCCGAAGGTGACATCGCCCGGCCCCCTTGTGAGATTCACCGCTTTCTTCCCGGGGTGGGCTTCATCGTGGCCAAAGCGGCGGTTCCGGTGGTTCTGATCCACGTCAGTGGAATCACACCTGCGCAGACGGCGTACGGGGCACTTTTTCGTCGCTGCCGGGCACGAATCACGATCGTGGACGTCATTCGCTATTCCGAAGGCACCAAGGCGAAGATGATCACCGAAGACCTGAGGACACGGCTGCACCTCGCCAGCGGATGGCCGCTCCATGTTCCGCCACCATCCGATCCCGAAGACGGCTCGGTGGTACCATCTGAAACACCATGATCAGTCGCATCGAAGGTTGTCTTGTCGATATCGAAAGCGGTCGCGCCCACCTCAGGTGCGGAGCGCTGGTCTATGAAGTTCTCACCCCCGCCGCCGACCACGGTCGACTCGCCATCTGCATCGGTGAGACCGTTGAACTTCACACCCTTCACATTCTCGAAGGGACCTCGCAAGGTTCGAGCTTCAGACCTCGTCTGATCGGATTCGCCTCGGCGAGTGACCGTGCATTCTTCGAGCTCTTCACCACGGTGAAGGGCATCGGTGCACGTAAGGCACTTCGCATCATGGAGATACCTGTGAGCAAGATAGCCCGCGCGGTCCATGAACAGGATGTCAGTCTGCTGAAGTCGCTTCCGGAGGTCGGCAAGCGGACCGCGGAAGCGATCATCGTCGAGCTGAAGGAGAAGGTCGACACCTTCCTTGAAGACGGCCCCAGCACGGGCGTGAACAGGACCACCACGGTGGGTGCCATCGGAGCCTTCGCAGAAGAGGCGATCGCGGTGCTGCTGCAACTTGGTGAACCAAGAAACGTCGCGGAGGATCTCGTAGAACGAGTGACCACCGCGGACCCGACCATCGACAGTGCCGACCAGGTCGTCACTGGAGCACTCAGATTGAAGCAATTGAGCTGATTGCAGCGTAAGGAAGACACGTCATGCGTCATGCCATGATCATGGCCGGAGGCTCTGGAACACGACTCTGGCCGTTCAGTCGAGCCGACCAACCGAAACAACTCCTTCCACTTTTCGAAGGTAGGTCGTTGCTTTCATTGGCGGCGGAACGTCTGAATGGCGTGGTCGAAGCGGAGCGAAGAGTGATCTGTACCGCGGAACGGTTTCGAGGTGCCATCGGCGAGTCGTTGGGAGACATCGAGGTTCTGGGTGAGCCTTGCGGACGTGACACCCTCAACGCCGTGGGCCTGACCGCGGCGGTGCTTGCTCGACGTGATCCGCAGGCCGTCTTCGCGGTGCTGACGTCGGATCACATCATCGAACCTCAGGACGTCTTCGCCGATGCGATCAAGACGGGTTTCGCACTGGTGGAAGAGGATCGAAGCAGACTGGTCACCTTTGGAATCGTTCCCACACATCCCGCGACGGGATACGGGTACGTCGGCCGGGGTGATGCGATCGCAGGCTTCACGAATGCGCACGTCGCCGCCGAGTTCAAGGAAAAACCCGATCTCGAAACCGCCCGAAGGTACGTCGACTCCGGTACCTACAGTTGGAACAGCGGCATGTTCGTCTTCTCCGCGGCCACGGTGCTCGAGGCGATGGAGCGATTCCATCCCACCAATGCGAAGAGCCTGACACGGATCGCCGATGCCTGGGAGGATGAGACCCGACGGACCGAGGTGCTCGAGGAACTCTACCCTGCACTCGCCAGGACCAGTGTGGACTACGGCTTGATGGAACCCGCGGCACAGGCGGACGACCTGGAAGTCTGCACCGTCGCGATGCCGGTCGAATGGCGTGACGTCGGAAGCTGGCCGAGCTTCGCCGAGACGCTGGAAGCCGATGCCGACGGCAACAGGGCCAACGCACCATCCGTTCTTCAGGACTGCAGAAACGTTCTCGCGGTCTCCGACTCCGAGGAGCGAATCGTGACCGCGATCGGGTGTGATGATCTGGTGATCGTCGCGACCCGGGATGCGGTCATGGTCTGTCCCGCGGACAGAGCGGAAGACGTGAAGCGCCTCGCAGGTGACGTACCGGACTCTCACCGCTGAGACGAAGGAGCCCCCCATGAGACTGCTGGCCATAGACATCGGAGGAAAACGCACCGGGTTCGCGATCGGCGACACGGAGCTGTCGATGGTGCAACCACTCGAGGTCGTGGTCCATGCCAATGAACGGGAACTCTTCGACGCCATCGAACGAGTCTGCGAGGAACACCGTCCGCAAGAGATCGTGATCGGACTTCCCCTGAACATGGATGACAGCGAGGGACCCGCCGCCAAGAAGATGCGTCTCACCGCGGAAAAGGTCCTTGCCGCGACCGACATTCCGGTTCACCTGCACGACGAACGCCTCACGAGCTTCGAAGCGAATTCAAGAATGGCTCGAAGCGGCAGGACGCATGGCGGCAAGAAGAAGATTCGAGATGCCATCGCCGCCGCCGCCTTGCTCGAAGACTTTCTTGCGGGGCGGAATTGAACAGAAGATGGAGTCCCGGGAATGATCGAACGTGTCACCAAAGCGATCCAGGCGAGGGAAATCGCTGATCATGCTTGATCAGAGGACTCTTCGTCTCGCACACCGCAGGCCGCACCGTCGAGGTACCAGCGAAAGACACCGCCCAGAGGTTTGATGCCCTTGATCGGAAGATCATGAGAGGAATCATCACCGGTCGCGATGCGATGGAGCATCTCGGTCTTGCCGTCGCCCATCACCAGAGCGGCGATCAATCGTGACGCATTGAGAAGTCGATAGGTCATCGTGACCCGATCCGGGGGAACGACGGTCGGCCCGGAGTTCGTGGTCACCAGACGATCATCGACGTCCAACGCACGTGAATTCGGAAAGAGACTGGCCGTGTGTCCGTCGGGACCCATGCCGAGCAGGACGAAGTCCAGTCGGTCGTGACCTTTCTCCCGCCACCCGAGCGTGTCCTCGAGCGCCTTCTGATAGAGGGTGTCGGCATCATCCTTCATGACCTCCATCGGATGGATCTGCTGAGGTGGAATTCCCGAGTGGTCACCGATGATCGACTTAATGTGCTTGAAGTTGCTGAGGTCGTCATCGAAGGGAACACGTCGCTCGTCGACGATCCAGAGATGCGTCTTCGACCAGGGAAGCGCGCGGTAGGCGGGATCCGTCATGAGCCGCGTGTACAGGGGAAACGGCGTATGGCCACCCGACAGTGCGATGTGAAAATCACCGAACTTGCGAACACACTGGAGTGCATGCTCGACGATGTCACGGGCAAGCCGGGAAAGAACCTCGTCGGGATCATGCAGAGCGATCACCTCACCGGGAAGCGCGGGCGGATCCTTCACGATGCCGTCGTCATCGAGACTGATCGGTTCGAGTCCTTCACCGGCGGGAATTCTGTGTTCGTCACTCATCTGGCATCTCCTTCGGACGCATTCTGATTGTGCCAGACCGCACCGTATCGGGCGAGCAGATCGTCCGATGTCGTCGGCCCCCAGCTCCCGGGTGGGTAATTGGCGGTGATACCGTCCCGAAGCTGTCGGGAACGTTCATCGAGAAAAGGCATGACCGCCTTCCAGGCGCCCTCGACTTCCGCCCGATGCTTGAAGAGCGTCTGGTCCCCCCGCATGGCATCGATGATGAGCGGGCCGTAGGCTTCGATGGGCTCCGAAGCGAAGCGACGCTTGAAATCACTGTCCATCTCGATGGTATCGAGATCGAATCCAAGCCCCGGTTCCTTGCACTCGAAACGGACTCTGATCGATTCCCGGGGGGCGATCTCCATCACGATGCGGTTGGGCACCAGTTGCTGTCCCTGCTGGAAACCGGGCAACGTCCGGAAGATGTTGGCTGCCGGAGGACGAAACTGGATGACGACCTCGGTCAGCTTCTGTTTGAGTCGTTTGCCACTTCGAAGAAAGAAGGGCGTTCCGGTCCAGCGCCAGTTGTCCACGAAGAAGGCGAGTGCCGCGTAGGTTTCCGTGGAGCGGTCGGGATCGACGTCTTCAAGATCGTGATAGCCGGACGTCCCGTCGGAATCGGCGGCATACTGACCCAGTGCACCGTAGGCATCGAGTGAATCGTCTTCGGGAATTCGAATCGCATCGATCACCTTGATCTTCTCGGAACGAATGCTCTCGGGCGAGTAGATCGTGGGCGCTTCCATCGCGACGAAGGCGAGGATCTGAAAGAGATGCGACTGGATCATGTCACGAATCGCACCGGTCTGATCGTAGAACCCGACACGGTCCTCGACGCCCACGGACTCCGCCGCGGTGATCTGGACCGAATGGACGTAGGTGTGATTCCACACGGGTTCGAAGATCGTGTTGGCGAATCGAAACGCGAGAATTCCCTGCACGACTTCCTTGCCGAGGTAGTGATCGATCCGATAGATCGCCTCTTCCTCGAAGACACGGCCCAGCACGCGGTTGAGCGATTCCGCACTCTTCTGGTCGTTGCCGAATGGTTTCTCGACGATGACTCGTTGCCATGATCTTGAATCACGATCGAGACTGCACCAGCGTCGTCCTTCGGTCACCAGGCCGGCGTTGCCGATGCAATCGATGATCGGCTGATACAACGCCGGTGCGACCGAGAGAAAGAAGAGCACGTTGCCACGGCAGTCATGCTGTGAATCGAGTTCGTTGATTCGAGCTTCCAGTGTGGGGTAGGAACTCTGCCTGGTGGCGTCACACGCGTGGTAGTGGACCATCTCGGCGAATCGAGACCAGGAGTCGTCTTCGAAGCCGATCGCATGATCCTTGATCCAGGGCAGCAATTCCTCACGCCACTGGGCGTCGGTCTTGTCCCGACGCGCGGTTCCCAGGATACGCGCGTTGTCTGGAAGCAGACCGCGTACGAACATCTCGTACAAGGCGGGAATCAACTTTCGGCGCGTGAGATCTCCGGAGGCTCCGAAGATCACGATGACGGCGGGGTCTGCATGCATGTTCGCATTAGAGCATCACGAACGAGGCAGGCAAGCCCGGACCACTTCATGAAGATGCGTTCGATCGACATGGGTGTAGACCTGGGTGGTGCCGATGTCGGAATGCCCGAGCAGATCCTGGACGATTCGGAGGTCCGCACCACCCTGAACGAGATGCGTGGCGAAGCTGTGCCGGAGCATGTGAGGGTGGATGCCCTCCAATCCGGCGAGGCGGGCGTACTTTCTGACGATCTGCCAGACCGCCACTCGCTCCAAAGGCCTGCCCCCACCGGACACCAGCAACCTGTGTTCGTCACGGCCATCGGGAAAACGAGCCAGTTCTGGCCGCATCTCAGCGAGATACCGGTTGGTCCAGTCGCGGGCAGGCTCTCCGATGGGAACCACCCGAGTGCGCTCTCCTTTGCCATGAACCGTCACCAGCATGGTCTGTTCGTGGAATTCATTCAACCTGATGCGACCGACTTCTGAGGCCCTAAGCCCTGCTGCATACATGAGTTCCAGCATTGCCCGGTCACGCATCCAGAGTTTTCCATGCTCCGGGGCAGGTGCCTCCACCAGGGCTCGCATCTTCAAGGGGCTGAGCACACCGGGCAGCTTCTTCCACCGCGTTGGTCGCTCCAGAATCCGAGCTGGGTCGTATTCGATGATCCCGTTGGCGCACATCCAGCGAAAAAACACCCGGATCGTGGCCAGGTGGCGGGCGACTGAACTTGCCTGGAGTTCCTTCTCCCGAGAGAGCCAGCGGAGATGCGCGGCGAGATCTTCCACCGAGATCGCCGCCGGCAAGGTCAGGCCTCGACTGGCAAGCTCTTCGGTCAGGTCATTCAAATCCCGTGCGTACGCTTCGAGAGTCGAGGCGGCAAGACCGGCTTCCACGCGTGCGAATGCCAGAAACGCCCGAACAGGGCGTTCAAAGGTGTGTGCTGAAGCCATCAATGGTCAATCGAATCGTTGAAGACGGTGCCGTGGCACCCCCTCCGACGCGGGTGACGCCCTCACGGGATTCCCGGGAAAGACTGTGGTAGGTGCTGCAGCTCTCGAATCGATCGCAACAGACATCGAAGAAGGACTCAAGATGCGACAGGTTGAACCGGTGTGCACAGCGTCGATCATCGTGGTCTAAATGTGGGCAGCTGTTGGACATCAGGGGGGTCTCACATGTGGGTCACTGCTCACATCGACCCAGAGTGAGTCGCTGGTGCAGAATCGGCAACCATTGAAATGAAACGCGCAATTTCTGCGCGCATCACCCTGTAACAGGTCTCGCAGACCTCCCCACGAGGACCCTGCAGGGGGTTCGAACAGGCATGTGGGTTGCATGTTGTCTCCTGCACCTCGGCGAGAGGCGCCGCCGAAGGCAAGGAGTGCCACTATGCGGACCAGTTCGATACGCCGGTTGCTTCGGAATGCCTGGAGGCAGGAACGAAGCATGGACCCGGAACAACACAGCACCATCGATCTCATCACGTCACGCAAGATGACGCAGGAGATCGACCGAATTGCCGCGCGCCTGTCAGCGGCACATGCCATCACCCTTCGGGATGAGGATCACATGGGAGGGATTCGATGAATTACGGCCTCTACCTCAGTGCAAACGGCATTTCGAGTGCTCAGCACCGCATGAACGTCCTCTCGAACAACCTGGCAAACGCCAACACGGTCGGCTTCAAGCCATCCGAAGTCGTCCTGGGCGAACGAGCCCGTGAACCTCAGGCGCTCAACACCTTGACCGACAGCAAGCAACTGCTCGAGCAACTCGGTGGCGGCACCAGAATCGCCTACAGCGGATTGAACCTGCGTCAGGGCGCGATCGACTCGACCGGCGTTCGAACCAATCTGGCACTTCGAGGCGAAGGATTTCTTCGACTTGAAGACGGCCAGAACGGTGAGAAGAACCTCACCCGCGACGGCAGTCTGATGTTCGACGGGCAAGGCACCCTTCGCCATCAAGCCAGTGGCCTTGCCGTTCTCGATCGTGATGGCAACCAGATCAACCTCGGCGGCGAAGAACAGCTTCGCTTCGAGGGATTCGGAAATGGCGGCGAAATGCTCGATCGAAGCAATCCGTCCAGCCCGCTGGCGATGGTCGGCATCGTGAAGACACCCGCCGACTCACTCCGACCTGATGGACAGAACGTGCTTCAGACCAAGGAAGCACTCACCTCCGACACCACGACCAGCGTGGTCGGTTCGGCACTCGAACAGAGTGGCTCGAATCCGATCTCCGGCATGGTCGACCTCATCAAATTGACGCGTGAAGTCGAAATGAACTCGCGCATGATCCAGTACCAGGACGCCATGATCGGCCAGGCCGTCACGTCCCTCGGCCGCGTGGTCTGACCAGACCTTCGGTATCTCTACTCAGGAAAGCACTCGACCATGTCGACCATCTCACTCAACACGGCTTCCACCGGACTCAACGCGCTCAGCACGTCACTCGACGTGATCGCGAACAACCTCGCCAACGTGAACACCACGGGTTTCAGGTCGAGTCGCGCCAACTTCGAAGACCTCTTCTATCTCGAACGCGGTCAGCCCGGCATCGAACAGGAGTACGGCAACTCGAACCCCACCGGACTGCAGGTCGGACTGGGTGTGAGTGTCAGCGGCACCAGTCTCAACGTGGGCCAGGGCGCCCTCGAACCGACCTCGGGTGATCTCGACCTCGCCATCCTTGGAGATGGCTGGTTCCAGGTCGAAGTCTCACCCGGAACCTCGGAAGACGGCTACGGCTACACCCGAGCGGGGAACTTCACTCGCAACCAGGACGGCGAGATCGTGATGTCGAACAGCGAAGGCTATCGCCTCTCACCCGACATCGTGATTCCGCAGGATGCCACGAACCTCACCATCGATGAATGGGGCTACGTGCAGTATCAGGAGAACGGACAGAACGTCCAGGGCGGACAGATCACGCTGGCACGCTTCATCAATCCCGCCGGACTGCAGGCCGTCGGTGGAAACATCTACACCCCGACCTACGCCTCGGGTGATGCCGAGATCAGCGAAGCGAACCAGAGTGGCTACGGCGCGATCAAGCAGTACAACCTCGAAACCTCGAATGCCGAAGCCGTGACCGAACTGGTGTCACTGATCAAGACGCAGCGTGCGTTCGAGATGAACTCCCAGGTGATTCAGGCCGCGAACGAAACGCTGCAGGAAATCGTCAACCTCCGTCGCTTCTGATCTGAAGGGAACTGACACCAATGAAGACCCTCTCTCGAACATCACTGAAGATCCTCGGAACCATGCTGGCATGCGCCGCATGCGCCTCCGCGGCCGCGGACGAGATCACGGTTCGTCGCTCGGTTCGCATGCGCCATGCGGACGAGACCATCCGACTGGGAGACATCGCGACACTCGAAGGCGAGTACGTGTTGGAATACGCCGATCTGGTCGTCGCTCGATTCGGAGATCGCGCAAGCGCGATGGAGATCCCCCTTGCACGCATCGAGAAGGCGCTCGATCAAGCGCGGGTGAATCGAGCACGGTTCGATCTTTCGGGTGGCAAGGTGATCGTACGACCGCATGCCTCGATGAACGACCATGGCACAATCTCCGCATGTGCTCCACTCAAGATCGGAGAGACGGAAGTCGTTTCCGATAGCCGGCAAGAGGAAATCGAATCAGATCGCCCAGGACAAGATCGAGAATTTCGTGTTCGTCGATCCACGATCCGTGGGCGGCGAGGACACCGCACGAGGATTGATCGCCACTCGGATGGCCAAATTCTGGCGCGACATCGAAGGTCCGGTCCGAATCAGAATTCAGACTGACGAGCGCGCGCTGCTTGAAGCGGGAAATCTGCGACCGAAACTCGAGAGCGTGGGCAAGACGGGCGAAGGATCGATTGCATTCGACGTCACTCCTGCAGGGCAATGCGCCCTTTCGAATCAAGGCTTCGGTCGAGATTCAGACGATGGCACCGAGGCTTCGAATCACGACGGACAAGGGGACTCGTGTGGCACACGAGGATCTCGAAACCCAGTTCGAATGGATCCCTCTGGCGGATCACCAGAAGAACATGAACGGCCTGAGCATGATCGGCGGACGACTCGAACGAAACGTCAAGGCGGGCACGTTGCTGCTTCCCGAACATTTCGAACCCGCCGTCCACCGAAACAACCCGATCAAGGTCCGCTCCGGTGGACAAGGCTGGGTTCTCGAACTGGATTGCATCTGTCTCG
The DNA here is from genome assembly GCA_949373145.1 of uncultured Phycisphaerales bacterium. Taxonomy (GTDB): domain Bacteria; phylum Planctomycetota; class Phycisphaerae; order Phycisphaerales; family SM1A02; genus UBA8087. Next base: position 71,684 of record CASICI010000001.1, on the reverse strand, counting down.
AGGACGGCCGAGTGGGTGAGACCATCGAGGTTCAGACCAACACTCCGGACCGACGACGCAAGAAGAACGGACGAACCATGCACGTCAGAGTGATCGACGGCATGACCGCCGAACTGATCGACTGATGGACCGACCGCAACGAATCGCATGACACCAATGACGACCAGACGAAACGAGCACTTGATGACCAACACCCACGCCAGACGAACGCTTCTTCTCACCACGCTTCTCGCGACCACCGCAGGTGCGACCTTCGCACAGGATGGTGATGATCAGGGCGCGGACAGTCCGGTACGCCAGGCCTTTCTCGAGCGGGACATCTCACTGGAGAAGGTGGTGCGCGAATCGAACACCCGCAGGCTGCAGACCGCTGAAGCCAGCATGAACACGTTCTCGGTGGAACAGGCTCCGCCCGGACGAGCCTCGAGGGCGCGCCTTGCCATGGAAGGCATGGGACCCGCGTTCGACGGACTCTTCAAGCCGATGCCGCTGAAGACCTGGAAGGAACACGACCAGATCACCATCATCGTGATCGAGTCTTCGACGGTGTCACGAACACAGGAACTCGAAACCGAGAAGGAATCCGAACTCGCCGCCGAGGTCGCCGCCTGGTCGGACTTCTTCAGCAACGGTTCGCTCTTCACCCAGAACACCGGCGTGAATCTTCCCAAGGTCGAGATCGCGGGCGCGATGGATTTCGACGGTGAAGGCGACTACGGCAGCAAGGAACAGATCACGTTTCGAACCACCGCCACCGTGCTGGAGGTTCTTCCCAACGGAAACCTCGTCCTCGAGTCCCGACACACGACCAAGACCGACAACGAAATGACGGTCAAGACCGTGACCGGCATCTGCGATCCGAGACACGTGGCTCCCGACGACACCATTCTTCACTGGAGACTCTACGATCTGGATCTCAACGTCCAGAACACGGGCTTCGTGAAGGATGCCGCCAACAAGGGGATTCTCACCCAGATCGCCGACTTCATCTTCGCCTTCTGAGGCCGAGGATCACAGCGACCCGGCGATGATCCCGGTGATGATCCCGGTGATTCGATCGGGATGGAAGATCGTCATGAAGTGACCGCTTTCTTCAAGCCGCTCGTAGGTCGCATGCGGAATCAGATCGGTGATCACCGATTCGGTCGAGACCGGGTTCAGTCCGGACGACACGTAGTGAAAAGACGTGGTCAGCGAAGCGTAGTCCTGGACGAACTCCGGCGCGCAGACCTGCGCGAGAAGATCACGTGCCTCATCAAGCGGACGTGACATCATCCCGGCCATGATCGATCGACTGGTGTCACTGATCTCGTTGGGCTTGAAGAAGTGCATCGATCCGGTGGTGCGATAGAACTGAACCAGGTTCTCCGGCGTCAACTGATCGATCCATGCCCCGAACGCGGTCTTCACGGGATCGGTGACCGGCATGGTGGTATCCAGACAGAGGACGGCACGGGCGTCCATTCCGTACGTGGTCACCAGCTGCGATGCCAGATAGCCCCCCATGCTGTGCCCGCACACGACGGGATTCCGAACGTCGATCTCCGCGAGCAGGTCGACGATGTCCCTGCAGATCCCATCGAATGATCGGTCGGATCCACGAGCCCGCATCCGATCCTCCCAGTCGATGGCCACCACGCGATGGCCGGAGGAAAGGGTGTTCACCTGCGCGGCGAAATCGCCGGTTCGACAACACCAGCCGTGAAGAAGAACGACCGTGGACGGTCCGTTCCCTTCATCGATGAAATCCAGATGGTCTGAGGTGATGGACATTCAGTCGAGCGTCAGAGTCCGTTTGAAGAAACCAAGCCCGGAAGCTTCCTTCGCGAGCGCGAGCGTGTCCTCGGTGACGGCGTTCGCACGACGCGTGCCTTCACGAAGCACATCGATCACGTCGTCGTCGTTCTCATATTTGAGCCGACGCTCGCGCATGGGATCGAGAAGTTCGTTGATGCACGCACCCAGCTCCTGCTTGATGTGCCCATCGCCGATGTCGTCACCGGCGGCGTACTTCGCTTGATCTCGGCGACCCGATCCGCATCGGGAATGAAGATCTCGCAGTACTGCATCAGGATGTTCTCGGGATCACCGTGTTCGGTCGGACTCTGGCGACCGGTGAAGATCTTGTTGACCTTCTTCTGAACCTGCTTGGCGGTGTCACTGATGTAGATCGCGTTGTTGAGCGACTTCGACATCTTGTTCTGGCCGTCGATCCCGACCAACGACCGACCTTGCCGACATCGGCAAGGGGAACGGGAAAGACGCCCCCTTCGGCGACGTGATCATGATCATCGATCTTGTCACCGACACCGCAGTATTTCTGATTGAAACGTCTGGCGACCTCGCGCGTCAGTTCGAGATGCGGGACCTGATCCTCACCGACGGGAACGCCGACCGGTCGAAACGCGAGGATGTCCGCGGTCTGGCCCACCGCGTAGAGCGGGAAGCCGAACGGATAGTTCTCGCCGAGGCCCTTGACCTTGATCTCGTCCTTGAGCGTGGGGTTGCGCATCACGCGATTGAAGGGGAGAAGCATCGAGAACAGAAAGGTCAGTTCGGCGATCGCGGGCACTTCACTCTGAAGGAAGATGGAGGCGCCTTCAGGATCGATGCCCATGCAGAGCAGATCACGGACGATTCCCAACGTGTCTTCACGAATCGCCTGGGGCTGGTCGGCCCGGGTCGTGAAGGCGTGCATGTTGGCCAGGATGAAGAAGCAGTCGTGGGAACTCTGAAGTTCGACACGACGCTCGACGGATCCCACCCAGTGACCGAGATGAAGTTTTCCGGTCGGGGTGTCGCCGGTGAGAATTCGCTGCGTTTGATTGGGTGCGCTCGACATGTCTCGAATGTAACACGAGAGCGGTTCAGCCGCCGAAATGGAAGAGCAGCAGGTTGGATCCATTGAACAAGGCGTGCACCAGAACCGGTGCCAGCAGGCGGCCGGTGCGCTCGTAGACCCATCCCAGACAGAGCGAAAGAACCAGAAGCGTGGTCGCCGCGGAGGCCATCGACGCACCTGGGATGACGGGAATGTGCATGAACACGAAAAGCATCGACGTCAGGAAGATGGCACTGGAACGACCCGATCCCAGCTTCCGAAACCCCTGCTGAAGAAGACCTCGATAGGCGAATTCCTCGATCAGGGGGGTGATGAGCACCACGAGCACGATGATCACGATCGACCAGGGGTCGGATGGTGCGTCATTCATGGCTTTCAGGGTGTCATGTGAAAGCTGCTCCGGTTCGATCTGCACCAGAAGCGATTGAAGCATTCCGACGATCTTTCCGGCGGACATGGCCACGGTGATCGCGAAGAAGAAGACGCAGAGTCCGAGGCCCAGAGAGAACTTTTTCGACACCGATCGCATCCGGGGATCGGACGTGCGTTCATTCAGGGCATGCCTGCGTTCGATCAGCAGCACCATGATCACCAGCGCCTGAACGGTGTAGCTGGCCAGCATCGCATACGCCTGTTCCTGCAGTTCGGTACTCGCCGGCAGAAAGTTCAATGAAAGCCAGCCGGCCACGGGGGTGGCCAGAAGAAGCAGGATCCATCCACCGAGAAGGACATCGGGCCGCGACGCCCAGATCGGGCCGATCTGAGGATCCAATCGCCAGGAACGTCGACGAACGACGTAGACCACGAGCACCAACGCCACACCGACGATCGAAAACATCAGAAATGACGTGAGGCCGGTCGCCACGGGATCGACCGGTGGTGCGGCCTCGATGACATCCGTGGGCGTGATCTCGGCTGAAGCGACTTCGGCTGGCGCGACCTCCTGCGCGGAGGCTATAACGGAGAGACAGAGGACGACCATGCCGACCAGCACCCCTTGAAAGGGACGCGTACAGTTGAAGACCATTCTCGATGACATCGTCGCACGCAAGGAACTGGAGGTCGCCGAAACGATGGCGGCGCATCCGCGCACGGAACTCGAGGCCGAACTTGCAGATGCTCCACCCATCCGAGGCTTCGCCGCCGCACTTCGCGCGGAACCAAGTGCCCACGAGACGAACGTGATCGCGGAGATCAAGCGAAAGAGCCCGTCAGCAGGTGTGATTCGCGAGGATTTCGATCCGGTCGACATCGCCAAAAGGTACCAAGAAGCCGGCGCCAAGGCGATTTCCTGTCTCACCGATGGACCGGGATTCGGAGGTCGTCTCGAGTATCTGAGGATGGTCCGAGCCGCCACCTCCCTGCCCGTTCTTCGCAAGGAATTCATCATCGATCCCTATCAGGTGATCGAAGCCAGAGTGTGGGGTGCTGATGCCATTCTTTTGATCGCCGAATGCCTCGACGACGACATGATGAGACGTTGCCGGGACGAGGCTCGGGAACTCGGACTTTCGGTTCTGATCGAGCTGCATGCCGAAGAGAACCTGGAGCGGGTGCTTCGTCTCAACGACTTTGCCGGTGATCCCGAACTTCTTCTCGGAATCAACAACCGGGACCTGGCTCGCATGAAGACCGATCTGAGCCGGACGAGGGAACTCCTCACGATGGACGTGGCGAAAAACCTCGAGAGAAACGGTGTGGTCTCGGAATCAGGGATCAGAACCCCCGGGGACCTGAAGGGCCTTCGTGACTCCGGGGTTCGAATCGTGCTCGTGGGTGAGCACCTCATGCGGTGCGATGATCCAGGGGACGCATTGAAAAAGCTGCTTTCCTGAGCAGGCAGGCCGTTCTTGACGGACAAACCTCGTTCCAGCGAAAAAGCACTTGCTGAACTCGGAACGTTTTCTATACTTCTTTCTCACCCGAATGGGGATTGGTGTAACGGTAGCACTAGGGTTTCTGATTCCCTCAGTCCAAGTTCAAATCTTGGATCCCCAGTTCACACAAGAGACGAGGACCGCTTCATGCGGTCCTCGTCTTGTGTTGAATCCGCCTTGTCCGCGTGCGACGTTCGAACCAGGCGTTCAGCGAACGTTGATTCGCTTCACCGAAGACGTGACTTTCGAATCATCACGCAGGGACTGGAAGCTCACTCGATAGCCGGCACCGCCAGTGGACAACTGTCGAAGTTCGTCATCGGACAGTGTCAGCTGCAGGGCATAGAACTCCCCCACCACGTTGGACTGCTTCAATCCTTCAAGCTCGTCGGAGGTGAATCTCCGATCGAGAAGCGGGCGTTCGCCTTCGGCGGTCTCATCGAAGAGTTCGACCGCGATGTTTCCGGGCTGCCAGAACGGAAGCGGGAACGGCGAGGCGTACAAGTAGATCGCGATGGGAAATTCAGACGCGAGTCCGTTTCCATCGAGATCGCTCAGAGAATACGGGGCGAGGACCACGATGTCGGAAACCACGGAATCAGCCGGGGTGGCTCGACCCGCCACCGGAAGAGGTGGAAGCGGATCACCCGTCCGGGTCATCGTCTTTTCCGACTGACACCCCAGCAGGCTGCAGGCCGCGAAGCACCACACCATGACGGATCCGATCTTTCTACGTTGATCAATCACGATGCGGGTCGTCCCTGGTCTTCTCGGGTGGCGTTCCTTCGAGCCGGTCGAGACCGTCGATCTCGAAATTCTGATTGAGAATGCCGCTGGAGGAATCAAGGCGGCCGGACTCGATCTGCTTCTTGAAATCATCTGGAATCGGAAGCGTCTGAATCGCCTGCTGCGTCAGATCCTTCCAGACCTGGGAGGTCGGATCCTTGATCACATGCGGAGTCAGGACGATGACGAGTTCAGTGCGAACGGCCCGAGTCTCTTCACTTCGAAAGAGTCCACCGATCAACGGGAGGTCTCCGAGGATGGGGATCTTCTGATCGGTTCGTTCGAAATCACCGCGGATCAGACCACCGATGATGACGGTGTTTCCGTCACGGACGGTCACGGTCGTGGTGGCGGTTCGCCGTTTGATGATCGGAGAATTGAAGTCGGTCGAGATCTGAAGTTGCTGATCACTGAGCTTCGAGATCTCGGGAGCGATCACCATTCGCACGAAGCCCTCGGGGTTGATCGTGGGCGTGACCCGAAGAATGGTACCGACCTCCTCGGGCGTCACGGTGGTGTTCTGCGTACCCTGCTCGAACGTCTGAACCGCTTCGGGCAGTCGAAGCGTCTCACCGACCTGAATGTAGCCCTCTTCGTTGTTGGCCACCGTGATCGAGGGATTCGAGAGAAGCTGGAAACGGCTCTGGGCCTCGACCGCAGCGAGGGTGAGACTCAGATCCCTCGCGGAGACCTCGAAGGGTGCTGAGATCGATCCACCGAGCATGCTTCCGATGAACCCGAAGTCCGCCCGCATCGGAATGACGCCAACCCGGTCGTTGACGGTGATTCCGGATTCGTCATCGTCGTCGAGAGTGATTTCCGCAAGCAGCACCTGAATGAGGACCTGAGGCGGATCGATGTCGAGCTCGCGAATGATGTCCATGACCTTTTCGCGATATCTGGGACTGGCATTGACCAGGACGGAGTTGCTCTTCTCGTCCCCGACGATGGTCACTTCACGTTCGAGAAGACGGCTGGCGGAGGGAAGCTGATCGGATCCGAGCGTCTCGATGAGCTTGCGCTGATCTTCGGCGACGAACTCCCCCACCACCCGTGCGATCTCACTGGCCTGCGCGTTTCGAAGCGGGTAGACGAAGGTGTCACGTTCGTTGGCCTTCTCGGCATCGAGTTTCTCAACGACCCCGGCGACCAGTTCCAGATAGGTCGGCGTTCCCGAAACGAGCAAGGCATTGGTCCGGTTGTCGACGGTGATCGAGAGTGACTGACGCTGATCGGGGACCAGCGTGAGATCCGTGCCGAGCGCGGAAGCATCCTCGACACCCTCCGCTTCGGCCTGACCCGAATCGCGTGGCTTGAGCACGTAGAGATCACCCTGCTGCTGCAGATTGAAGAGGTCCCCGAGGATGTCCGCCATCGCTTCGGCATCGGCGTTGGCGAGCCGGAACACACGAATGTCCTGATTACCGGTGGTCGACGAGTCGAGGTCCCGGATCATGCTGTCGATCAATTGCATCGCGTCCCGAGGTGCACGGACCACGATGGTGTTGGTCCGCACGTCCGGAGTCAGACTGATCGACTCTCGGATGGCCGAGGAGACTTCGGTCTTCACTTCGATCCCCTCACCGATGTCGCCGTCGATCTTCTGTAGATAACGGATGACGGTGGACTGCTCCGAGCCACGTCCGCCGGCAAGCGTGTTTCCGGAGAGAACGTTCTCGATCAGTGACACCGTCTCGACCGCATTGGCGGCACCGAGAGCGATGTACTTGATCTCGACCACCTGGGATGGCTTGGTCTCATCGAGCTGGGTCACCAGCCGCCGGATCGCCTTGCGATCGTCGGTCGGAGCGCTCACCACCACCGCATTGAGCCGTTCTTCGGAGCTGACTCGGATGACGACTTCACCGCGACGACGATTCTCGTCCTCGACGTACATGTCCTCCAGAAGTTCGACGACGTTTTCAGCATCCTGATTGGTCAGGGTGATGATCTCGATGTCGTCCATCTCCGCGTTCTCGGCGCTTGCCCGTACCAGAGCATCAAGAAGATCCTTCACCGCGGCGAGATTCTCATCGTTGGAGGCCACGATGACCGAACGGCTGACCGGGTCGGCCGAGATGGAGACCTGATCGGAGGGCGACTGACCATCCCCGAGGCTTCGTGAACGGTCCTGCATGAGACCCTCCAGGCGTCCGGCGAGCTGGTCGACATCACCTCGGTCGATCGGAAGGACGTGCAGACCGACCGCAGGATTCGTGGGGACTTCGGCAAGCTGGGAGATCAGGCCGCGTATGGAGGACAGATCCTCGGGATCGGCCGCCACCAGCAGGCTGCTCGTTCTGGCATCGGGGATGACCAGGGGGCGACGACCGCGGGCCACGTCTCCGGGCAGTTCCGCGTATCGGCGTTCCATGAGTCGTTCGATCGCCTGAGAGAGTCGATCGACCGCACCGGTCTCGACGGGAAGAACCGCGATGTCACCGTGCATCATGTCGGGCGCTTCATCGAGATCGCGGGCGAGACGACTCACGGTTTCAAAGGTGTCCTCACCTGCGGCGACGATCAGGGCATTGGTACGTTCGTCGGAGAGAACCAGCACACGTTCGAGTTCCGCGGTCTCAGGCTGGACTTCGCGCAGACGATCGACCCGTGCATCCATCATTCGCTGGACGATCGAGGCGATTCGCGTCGCCGAGGCGTTGACCAGTTCGATGGTCTTGATCTCACGAAGGTCGGGAGGCATGCTGGTATCGAGCGTCTTGAGGAGCTGTTCGAGAATCGCGAAGCTTCGACCAGTGGTGCTCACCACGAGTGCGTTGGTCCGCTCGTCGGGAATGATCTCGACGCGGTCGTCCTCCCGCATCGTCCCCGCCCGGATCTGAGATTCGAAGAGCTGTTCCAGGACCACGGCGAGGCGCGCCGCGGAGGCGTTCTCAACCGGATAGATACGAACCAGTGCGCCGGGGAACGCGGCTTCGACATCGAGCATGGCGAGAAGTCCCTGGATCACACCGATGTTCGAAGGAGTGCCGACCACCAGCAGTGAATTGGTTCCCTTGTCAGGTCGAATCACCAGCCGCGCCATGGGCACGAAGATCTCGGATTCGCGTCGGGAGGCGCCGCCACCCACACGCAATCTCGCTGCTTGATTCTGAAGTGGGACCGCAGCGGGCAGTTCCGTGGAACCGTCGACCAGGACCTCTTCAATGAGTTCCGCGATCTCCTCGGCATCGGCGAATCGCAGCGGCAGGACTCGAGCCTCGACCCAGCCCAGTCCGATCTCGGAGTCCAGTCGCTTGACGAGGACCTCGATGAAGGCGACGCCATCCTCGCTTCCGGCTGCGATGACTGAGTTGGTTCGATCATCGGTGGTGAGCGCCATGTTCTCCATGAGCGCCTGGCCCACCGCACCCGATGGAACGCCTCGGACCAGACCGCCGGGGGCATCCCCCAGACTCTCGCCTTCGGCATAGAGGTCACGAACGATGCGCAGGAATTCACTCGCACCGATGTTCTCCAGCGGGAAGAGTCGGACCGTTGCGGCACCACTTGATGGGAGCCGGTCGAGCAATCCGGCAAGTTGCTCGACGGCTCGCACGTTTCCTTCGGAGGAAACGACCACCAGGAGGTTTGACTCATCATTGGGCACCAGTCGGACCGGCTGGGTCAGATCAATGTCCGCTTCGGGGGATCCGAGATCTCGTGCGACCAGCTTGAGTCTGCGGGCCTGTTCTCGAAGGGCTTCCGCCATGGGATGACCCGCTTCGGAAGCGTTGGGATCGAAGAGTGAACGAAGCGTGTCCGCGACATTGCTTGCGGGAAGGTTCTTCAGGGGAACGAGTGCGACACGACTGGTCTCACCATCCCTCGGCGTGGTCTGGTCGAGGGAGCGTGCGATCGAGACGAGCGTCTCCTGATCGGCGGGATTCGCGGCGACGAGAAGCGCGTTCCGTCCTTCGAGCGCCGTGGCTCGCACAGGTTCGACCACCAGGCGACCGGCTGCGCCGTCCGCGGAGGACGCATCGAGTCCGATCGACTCGATCACCCGGAGAACTTCCACCGCGGGAACGTTCTCGAGTTCGATGATGAAGACACCCTGCCCGCCGGAGGGGCGCATTCGATCCATCTGTCGAATCGTGTCCTGAATCTCCGACCACATCGCACCGGTGCAGGCCACCACCACCGAGTTGCTGACGAGGTCCGCTTCGAGGGAGAGTGGTGACTCGGTTCGCTGGGCCTGGGCCGTGAAGGCGGATCGGATCGATCCGACGATGTTCGAAGCGTCGGCATTCTCGAGCGCGAGGACGTGGACTGAAAGCCCGTGGGCATCGGCCTTCTGCTGGATGGCCTCGGCAAGCGTGAGAATCTGTGCGTATTCCTGGTCATCCGCACGGACGATGATGGTCCCACTCAGATCGTCGGCGATGATCCGGGTGGTGGCACCACCTCGGTTGTCACCCGCCGCGTAGAGTTCCCGGAGACTGTCGGCCAGCTGAGCTGGTGACCCGTTGATCACGGGGATCAGGCGCGGCGGAGGCAGCTTCATGAAGTCCGCGACGTCGAGTTGCGCGATGATGCCCTTGATCTTTTCCAGATTCTTCCGGCTGGCGGAAACCACGATGGTGTTGGTCTGTTCTTCCGGAGCGGCACTCACCCATTCCTCGGCTTCGACCAGAATCGTGGGCGCGGTCGGTTCATCGCGATCACCGCGGTCGCCACGGTCGTTCTGCCGACGCCCCTGTTCCCGCTGGGACTTTCGTTCGATGGGGCCACGAAACGCACCATTGATCGCACGAGCGACACTTCGCGCATCCGCATAATTCAGTGCAAGCACCGTCAGCTGCAACGAGGAGTCGTAGAGCTCGCTGTCGAGCTTCTCTATCAGGGACTTGATTCCAGGCCATTCGTTCGCATCGGCACTGATCACCAGTGAATTGGTGGCGAGGTCGGCAGCGATCTGGACGTTCTTCTTCGCCGGATCGTCGACCCCGACCGCGAAGGGTCCGTAGAAGTAGCTCAAGGCGCTCTGGACCTTCTCGGCTTCCGCGAATTCAAGCGGCAGGAACTCCGTGAGACGCGCCACGGCTCCCGGCTTGTCGAGCTGGTCGAGAATGGTTTCTATCATCTCGAACTGTTCCGGTGTCGCGCCGACGACCAGTTGATTGTCCCGGGTCCAGTCGATGGAGGGAGCAAGATCGCGGCCTGCGCGATTTCGGAAGACGATGTCGAGATTGAGCGTGACCTCTCTGGCTTCGGCATGCTTCAGGGGGATGATCCGGTATTCGACCGAAGCCACCGAGGGGGCACCTTCGAGTCGTTCGATGAGCTGTTCGATCACCGGGAAGGACTCGCTCGTGGCCGCCACCACCAAAGAGTTGGAGCGGGTGTCCGAGACGATTCGGGCGATGACCTCGACCGCGGCGTCATCCGAACCCTCCACCTTCACGGTGGCACCGGTCGTTCGTCCTTCGGCGTCGAGTGCGAGCGCCTGTTTCAGGACACTCATGGCCTGATCGGCATCCGCGGTGTCCAACGCGAAGGTTCTGATGAGGGTCTCTTCACGCATGGGTGGACCATCGAGCTTCTCGACGAGCGCCTGCACCTGGGCGAACTCCACCTTTGGCGCATTGATGATCAATGAGTTCGTCCGGGCATCAGCGGTCACGAGGACGCCGGGCGTTCCCGATCGCCGGGGAAACTGCTGCGTGACGAGTCGGGCGATCTCGACGGCTTCACCGCGTCCGAGAGGCAGAATCTCGATCGAGCGATCACCGGCGGAATCAGGCATGTCGATGCGGGAGACGAGGTCCTTGATGGTCGCGGTCTCATCCTTGGAGGCCGACACGAGAAGCGTGTTCGCCGAGTCGCTCGATGAGATCGAAACGGTGGAACGAGGCTTTCCGCTCGTCTCCGCCTGCTGACGCAGGAAGTTCAAGAGGGTTCTGGCCACTTCCCGGGCTGGTGCGTACTCGAGTGCCAGCACGGTGACGCTCTGCTCGGGAATGGAGACTGCTTCATTCAGAGTGTCAACGACCTCCTTCGCCAGCGCCTGATCATCTTCGGAGGCCGCGACGATGAGCACGCGCGAGCTGGTGTCGGCTTCGATCACGGCATTGCCGCTCTTCTCCTGGTTCCACCACTTGGTGTTCACCCCGAGCGCCTCACGAACCATGTCTCTTGCAACCCGCACCTCGCCGGAGCGAAGCGTGTAGACGCGCACCACCTGCTGCGTCCCCTGGGTCGCGGGCTGATCGACCGCGGCGAAGACCTGTGCGACGGTGTCGAAGATTTCGCCGTTTCCGGTGACGAGAATGGCGTTCATCTGTTCGATCACGGCCGTCATGACCTGATCATCGGATCCCCGGCCTTCACGTCGCATCCACATGATGGGCTCGAAGACCTCCTGGAGGATGGAGTTGACCTCGGTGGCACGTGCGTGCTTGAGAGGAAACACACGAAACTCGAGACCCTTGGTGGCTTCGACCGAATCAAGTCTGGCGACCAGATCACGAACCTCGTCGAACTCTTCCTCGGTTGCGGAGATCAGCAGTGTCGAAGTGGCGGAGTCACCGACCACGGCGACCTCACGCTTGAGCTTCCGGCCCCGGGCACCGGATGCGATCCGCGCTCTGTCGTCGTAGAACCTCTGGATGACACTGGCCACGACGCCGGCGTCGGCACGTTCCAGCACGATCGAACGAACGGGGAACTCCGCGGCGGAACCGCGATCGAGTTCCGAAAGGAGCGTCCTGATCTCCGAAAGAACAGGTGCCGTGGCGCGGACCACGAGCACGCCGGCCTCGTCATCGGGAACGATCATGGTGCTGGCACGGATCGACTGGTCGTCGCCGATCACGACCCGATCCAGCACACGGCTGATCGAACTGGGGCGAGCGGCGGCGAGTTCGAGCACCGTCAAGGGCTCCTTCTCGAGACCGGTCTCCCGGTCGAGCGTGCCCAGAAGCGCCTCGACTTCCTTGAACTGATCCGCGGACGCGGTGACGATCAAGGAGTTGGTGCGGGCATCGGTCACGAATTCGGGTTCGATCAACCTGGTGCCGGTGCTTCGCTGACCACGGACCCTCGCACTGAAGATCCTGTCGAGCGTGCGTGACAACTCGTTGGCTTGCGCGAATCGGATCTCGTAGGTCTTGATCGTGCTGTAGGCGATGCTCGTCTCCTGATCGAGCATCTTCAGATAGTCGTCGATGAAGTCGAACGCCTCGACCGGCGCGAGCACCATCAGGGAATTCGTGGCGAGATCGGAGATCACGTGGACGTCGCGGGTGTCGAACGAGGTCTCGCGTCCGTCCAGGGTGAACCGGACCGCAGGTTCCACTTCGGGGCGCTTTCCTCGACGGAGCAGCGTCGACAGTCCGTCGGCCGCCCGACGTGACGACACATTCTCCAGGGAATAGCTGCGCAAGGTGAGTTCCTCCGCGGCAGGCTGTCGTGCATAGGCCGCGATCAGAGACGCGACGGTCTCGAAGTCGGCATCACTTGCGGTGATGACCAGTGCGCGAGCGTTTTCATCGGCGATGACACCGACTCGACGAGCGAGGTCGCCGGCGTTTCCTCCGGAAGGTCGGATCGACCGGAGCGTCTGTGACACGAGATTCCGAAGCTGGGTCGGTGAGACTCCCTCGGGGAGGGGAATCGTCCGAACCGTGGTGCCCGCATCAGGCAGTTCGTCCTGTGCCTGGGTCGCCAGAGCTTGAATGCGCTCCACGGCGCGCGGGCTTCCCATGACGATCAGGCTGTTGGTCTCGGGGTCGACCGCGATGATGACGTCTGAATCCGAAGCATCCTTCTGTTCGACGGTCTCCTGCGATCCAAGCAGCACCGCCGCGATCAACGACGCACGCCCACCAGGAAGGCCGGCCTGCGATCGGGACTCGGAGTCCGGTGTCGTCTCAGAGTTCGTCTTCGGAGTCGTCTTCGGAGTCGTCTTCGGAGTCGTCGAGGTTCCATATCGACGCAGCAACTCATCGAGGGGAATGATCTCGACACCGTCCTTGGAACCGTCACCACGTTCGAGCATGCGTTCCAGAAGTCGTGCCACGTCATCCGCATCGGCGCGTGAACCGTCGATCGGAATCGTGCGAATCTCACGCGATCCGGTCATGGTGGCATCGTCGACGTCACGAGTGACCCGGGTGATCACGTCGAACTGTTCGGTGGTCGCACGCACCAGAAGTGCGTTGCTCGCGAGATCGACCTCGATGACGGGAGGCTGCTGCCCATCCTCACCATCGGCGAAGAGTGACCGCAGGCTCTCGGCCAGCTGGTCGGCGTCGGCGTTGGCGATGGTGAGCACGCGGACGCTGCGACGCGCGGACTGATCGGATGCGGGATCGACATCAAGTTGCTCGATCGCCTTCTGGGCGACGGCGAGCATCGATGCGGGGCCGGCGACCACCACGGCGTTCAGGCGGGAATCGGCTTCCACCTTCACGGTGGGATTCGAGTCCTCGTTGAGGCTGGCCATGTAGCGACGCATGTAGGAGGGAACGCGTTCATTGGTCTGCGTCTTCTGACTCACGATCAGCTTCGACACCATGGGGGCGACGACTTCAGCTCGTGCATACTTCAGCAGAATGGTTCGAACGGACGTTCCGTCGCTGCTGATTCCGGACTCGAATCCGGTGAGCAGCTGGGCCACCTCGACCTGGCGGTTGGGTGATCCCGTGACCACGATCGAGTTGCTCGAGGGCTCCGCGATGATCGAAATCCTCTCTCTGCCGGTGGTGAACGCACCAAGCGCCTCCATGGCCGAACCCAGCGCGCCCGCGACCTCGACGGCCTGAGCCTGCATCAGCGGATACACGCGAACTTCCTTCTGAGTGAGATCGGATGGCTGATCGAGTTGGGCGATCAAGGCGTCCGCGACCGGCATGAGCGAGGCCGGTGCCGTCACCAGCAGTCGGTTGGTGCCGTTCTCGAGGCTGACCGTCGGAGCATCGACCGTGATTCCGGAAGCGATGGCGTTGCGCAGCGTGGCCGGCCAGCGACTGCGATCGGAAAGAAGTCGCTGCAACGTGGATGCGATCGCAGCGCCATCGGCGTGCGTCACTTCAACGATCTTGAGATCCACCGAAGGCATCGCGGAGCGTGCATCGAGCTCGGTGAGGAGTTGAGAGACCTGCGTGACGTCGTCCTGAGAACCGAAGACCAGGATGGTCCCTGCTTCAGGAATGGCGACGAGTTCGAGTTCCGGCCGACCGATGCCGATTCCAGCAGCCGTCGCCACCCGTTCGATCATGGGAACGAGACGAGCCGGATCAGCGTTTTTCGGGGTGAAGGTGATCTGGACACGCCCGGCGGAATCTTCGGGACGGTCGAGCTTCTCGATCAGGGACCGGGCGAGCACGACCATCTGCTTGGGTCCGCTGACCACGAGGCTGTTGGTTCGCGGATCACTGTCGACCTTGATTCGAGGCATGCCGGCGACCTGACCACGACTTCGTCTGATTCGTTCGATCAGAACCCGTGGGTCGTTGTTGATCTGGTCGACGAGCATTCGTTCGATGATGGGTGCGATCTCACGCGCTTCCGCATGCTTCAATTCGAAGGTCTGGGCATCGACCGAGTCGGTCGCCGGGGTCGCATCGAGAGGTTCGATCATGGCATCGATCAGATCGAGATCCTCGGTCAGTCCCACCATGATCAGGGCATTCGATCCTCGAGCGGCGACGAATCGCATCTCGATAGGGGATCCCGTGACCGGACTGGTGACCGTGGGCAGGGTCTCCCGCAAGGCTTCGGCGACGATCGCTGGATCCGCGAAATTCAGAGCCCGGACTCGAACGACCGGATCGGCGAGGACACCCTTGCCGGAATCGAGTTGTTCGATCACTTCGGCGGCGATCGGCATCACCGATTCGGGCGCCTGGATGATGAGCATGTTGGTCTTGCGATCGGAGCTGACTTCAAGCAGACCGTCGACCTGAGCATCACCACCTGGGATCTCCTCGCGAAGACGTGCGGAAAGAATCTCGCGGACGAGAGGTTCCAGTTCCATGGCACGAGCGGTCTGAAGTCTGAAGAATCGCAGGCCGGTGCGAGGAGTGGCGTCATCCGCCTCGAGCGCGGTGATGATCTCATCGATCTGGGCGAAGATCTCGGGGGGACCTGACACCAGAAGCGTGCCGCTCGCTGGCTCGGTCGAGATCATGACCGATGCGGAGCCGGCAGCGTCGGTGCTTCCGAACCCGCCCGAATCCGCGATGCGGGTGAGCGTTCTCGCGACCGAGTCCAATTCGCTTCGAAGGAGCTTCCAGGTGCGAATCTCGGATTCGTCCGCGAGCTGGGTCCGATCGAGCTGATCGACGAGTTTCTGAAATCCGGCCATTCGCTGCGTCGGGGCATCGACGATGATCGAATTGGTCTGACGATCGGCACGCACCACGACTTCACGTGGCTGCTGGAGTTCAGGACGGGGCCGGCCACGGGAATCACGTGGCAGAGGTGGCTGCGGGAACATGTCATCCAGCGTTCGAGCAAGCTCTTCCGCGCGGGCGACACGAAGCGGGAAGATTCTGATCTCCCGATCCTCCGCATCGAGACGATTGACGTCGTTCAGCTGAGTGACGATCGACGCGATCTCCTCGAACACTTCGGGGTGCGCGATGATCACCAGGGAGTTGGTCTGCAGATCGGGTTCGATCCGGACCGGCTTCGAAGCTCGCTCCTCGGCGGAACGCATCGCATATCCCTGAGTCAGCGAGCGAGCGAGATTCTGAACATCCGCGGTCCGCACCTGAAGAAAACGCATCGGTGGCATGTCCGACATCTCGATGGTGTCCAGCTGGGCGGCGTACCTGCCGATGAAGGCGAGGGTCTCTTCGTCACCGAGGACGCGCAGGGCGTTGATCTGTTCGATTTCGGTGATGGTGGGCGCAGGCATCGTGCGACCGGACACCACGATGGGCGCGGCCTCGATCATCGCCTCGAGCTGTGTCTTCACATCGGCCGCTCGTGCGACTTCGAGATCGATCATCATCGAACGTCGACCGGCATCGATCACGTCCAACTGCGCGAGCAGCGTGGTGATCCGCTCGAGATCATCCGGATCCGATTCCACGATCAGAAGTCCGAGTTCATCGATCGATTCGAAGCGAGGCGCTTCGAATCGGGTGCCGTCTCTGGGGTCGAGGAGCTTGGCCGCCATCGACTGCATCCGCGCCTCGATCGCGCTTGGTGACACATTCGTCACGGACAACTGACGAACGGTCCGAGGTGCGATGATCATCGCTTCCGCCTGGGTGAGCGCCTTTCGAAAACGCTCGATGGCGATGACGCCACCGGTCAGGGTGAGTCCGCGCGTCGACTGATCGAATTCGATCTTCATCGTATAGAGAGGATCGGATTCTCCGTGAAGAGAGTTGTAGATCGCCGTGGCACGCCGAATCGCCCGCTGGGGATCGCTGGATTCGATGGTGAGGAACTCGACCGCTCTCTCGACGCTGGAAGGTCGGTCGATCAGATCCAGGATCCCTCGGACTCTCGAGATCTCGGCGGAGGAACCGGTGACGATGATCGATGCACCATCGGGCCCGGGAAGAAGAAGCAGGTTTCGAGAGGTGCGGGAGCCGAGCATCGGCTTGATCGCATCGATCACGGAAGCAGGCGTCCCATGCGTGATGGCCAGAAGTTCGGTGCTCTGTCCGGAGGCGGATGATGACCCGCCGGGGAGATCATCGAGATCGGAAAGCAGCGTGATGCCATCCTCGACCAGAACGGAATCACCGACGATCGTGATCTTGTCGACATCATCGAGTGCCACCACGGTCGGACGCATCTCCTCGGAAACCGATTCATAGAACTCACGCAGTTTCGTCGCGGCGGCCTGAGGGGCGACTCGACCCACCGAAACCGTTCGCATCATCCGTGCCCCACCGACGGAACCCTGCGGGACGTCGAGCAGGAGGATGGTCTCCTTCAGCTGGTCGATTCGAGCTCGCGTTCCCTTCACGATGATCGCGTTGGTGCGTTCATCGGGGGTGATCTTCAGACCGGGAAGTTCCTCGTCCTCGACCTTGATCTGCTTGCCCTTGGCATTGACGACGTACTTCACGACCCGCTCGCTCATGAGCGACGTCAGGGACTTCACCATCTCGACCGCGGTGGAATGACGAACGGGGATGTATTCGAGAAGGTTCTCGACATCCTCACGGTCGATCTCATCGATGATCTTCTGGATGCGCCTGATCTGTGCGGCGGTTTCCACGACGATCACGGCATTCTGCCGTGGCAGCGCGGTCACCGAGCCATAGCTGGCGACGAGGTTGGCGAGTTGTTCGGCGATGGTGCTGGGTGTGGCGTTCACCAGCGGGATCAGGACCGTGACGACCTGGTCGTCGGTGACTTCGGAGGGCAGCTTGCCGACGAAGGTCGGAATGTTCTCGCGCTGCATTTCGGAAAGCTTCTGAAGGTACAGGCGATCACGTTCGCGACGGACCATCACACCCTGGGTCTGAAGCAGGATGTTCAAGGTCTCGAGGGCTTCGGGCAGCGGATAGGGCTCCGGGTAGATGTACGTGACCGTGCCCTGCGGGACCTCCGTTTCACGAACCACCGGAAGACCGGTCGACCGTGAGAAGAAATCGATGATCTCGTCCCAGGTCTGATCCTTGAAGTTGAACCTGACTTCGACCGAGTCATCAAGACCGTCGGTCTCAACGACCTCGGTCTCGGCGGTCTCGTCCTGAAGCACCTCGCTCGACGCAGACGCCGCAGCCGACGAACCAACGAACCAAAGTGCACAGCACAGCGTTCCAGTCACAGGGAACAACCGGGCCAGCCATCCAAAGCGGGCATCCGACATCGCGCATCTCCTTTGCAACAGCCTCCTGCCGTCGCTTGTTGTTCCGATATTACCGTGGAAAATCACCTCTCGCACCGTTTTAGGGCGGGATTCATCCGATGAATATGGTCTTGTCGGGTTCTTCGAAGCCGATGTGAGGGGGTCGTGTGGCCAGCGAGAGGTCGAGTCGATCGACCAAGGCACCCGCCATGAGACACTCGACGAAAGACAAACGCCGCACTGTGAAGCCGCCCCGGGCCCTACCGGGAAGGCTTCGAGGCGTTCTCGAGGGAACGTCCGGTTCGCACCCTGAAGGTCCGTGACTGGATCGTGAAGACCGCGTGTTCACCGTCCACATCGACGAAAACAGCCTTTCCAAGACGATCACCGGCTGAAAGCGAGCGCCGTTCATTGGTCCTGGTGTTGCGAACCCAGGCTTCAGGTCCATCAGGCCCGACCACCGCACCGGTCAACATCCAGAGGGCGTAGGGGAATCCCGGGGGCGCGACCTTCGCAGGCTCAGGCGTCACGGGCCGGGGAGTCGAGACGACTTCGACCGGGGGTGGCTTCGGAAGCGCGAAGGGATTCGAAGTCAGAATCGAGCGAAGTCTGGAATCGTCGTACACACCCTCGACGATGGCTTCCTCATGCTCGCGATCCGGAACGAAAATGGTGGTCACCCGCACCATGACATCGACGAATTCGCCCTTCGGATCCGGATTGAAGTTCGTTTCAGTGACTCGCTTCAACCACCCATCGGAGTGAATTCGAGCCACCAGATCGATGGCCTGCGGGTAGGTGCCGCGCCCGGACAGGGAGGCGGTCAACTCCACGAAATCAACTTCGTCCCGAAGCGTCTTCTCGTCACCACTTCGACGAAATTCGCTTCGTGCGGGGGTCCTGCGAGCGGTGACGCCCTGAGTCGAGACCGAGATTCGTCCGAGTCCGCTCGACTGAGCGAGTGCGAACAATCGTTGCCTGATCCGACTGTCGACGGATTCGACGTCGGGGCCCAGGGTTCGCTCGACCAGGGCGGTTTCGCGTGCACGCGATTCCGGGAGGTTCTCCCGTTGAGCTCGGACCGTGTTCATCACGTTGATGTAGGTCGTACGCTTCTCCGCGAGCGCGTCCAACTGCCCGTTCAGTCGACCCGATCCCTGGAAGTAGCCCAGCACACCGACGAGGATGAACATCAGAATCAGAGTGAGAATGAGACCTCGCCCGCGGGTGAATGGTCGGATGAATTCGCTCACGACCCACCCCCCGATTCGGTTGCACTTTCCACATCGGTGCGAAGTTGAAAGTCGAAAGGCACCTGCAAGCGGCGACCTCCGGTTTTTTCGGAGCCGTTCGATTTCAATCGAACGGTCTCTTCAGCGACCAGCTGGGCGCGCACGCCATCGATGGTCGCGCGATCGATCGATTCACCGGCGATCTCCATGCGTACTTCAACGACTTCACCGAAACCCGTGCGCTTCTCGTGATCGATCCCACCGGTGACGAGTGCGAATGAAAGATCGTCAAGCACCACTCGGGAGGGATCCGGAATGAAGCTTCGTATCGACTCGACATGACTCAACCAGTCGGGATCGATCGCGGCCCATGCCTCGAGATGCTCAAGGCGGAACCCGTCACGGCGGTTTCGGTGGTACTCCTTCAACGCGGACTTCGCTTTGGCGGCGAGGTCGGCATTGGAGCCACGAGTGGACGAAAGAGACCTGTTTCCAAGGGTCCAACCACCGAAGGCGGCGACCAGAACCAGACCCAGAACGAGCAGCACGCGTTGTCGACGCCGGGCCTGAAGATCGGGTGCCTTGCGAGGTGCCGCGAAGTTGATGGCCGCCGAACCCTGAAAGCGCGTCAACAACAACCCGGCGAGCGGCCAGGTGTCGGAGTCGAAGTCCGCGGGCACGCGGACCATGGGATGGGCGTCAAGCGCGATCACATCCAGACCCAGAGCGCGACTGACATCAAGCTCCAGCCGGTGCGCCACATCGGATGTGGCAAGAAGCACGCCTGATTCGATCTGTTCGTTGCTTCCATCGGCAAGCGTGTGACTGATCCAGGTGCGCCTGATCTCGGTGACCAGAACCTCTTCGGACTCCTCGGAACCGGGAAGCACTTCGACACCGCGCGCGAAGCCGATCGATTCGTCGTTCGCGATGACGAATTCGAATCCACCGGCACCCAGATCGATCGCAAGCGCATTGCGTCCCTGGTTTTCGGGAAGGGATCCGAGCAGCTTGGCCGTTCCGAAACAACGGAGGGAGATCGAGGCGACGGTGACACCGGCGGCTTCCGCGACGTCCGAGACACGAGTGAGGACCTCGCGAGGAATCGCGCAGGCAAGGACGACACTCGTCGTCTCCTGGCGGTCCACCTCGATGAAGTCGATCACCGCCTGATCGGAATCGATGGGGAGATCCCTTCTTCAAGGACAATTCGACCATGGAGGGGAGTTCATCCGAATTCGTGGTGGGCAGGGTGAGCCTGCGCGTGACCGCATGTTCACGGTTGACGGAGAAGATCGCGTTGTCCGCGCTGGAGGCCCGACTCTCGAAGACGGCGTCCGATCCAACGGCCCAGCGCGGAGGCATCATCCTGACGTGATTCCTTCGGGGAGTTCGTCGGAAAGCGAACGCAGGACCTTGATTCCACCACGATGCGCCACCGCTTCGATCGCTCGGAGACGGCGGTGGGAGAAAATCGATCGCGATGAAGTTTCGAGTGGCCATAGGGCGCGGCTTCCTTTCCGCGTGGATGGATCCTATATCGACCTCAGTCGGAAGACCAACGTCCCCGGGGGCGTTGTTCCTCGGATGGCGCCGCGGAAGGTGCCTCCGCCGAGGGCTCTGAAGCCTCGGAAGACTCCTCTTCCGGTGGTTGGAGGCCCTCTTCGAAACGCGCCAGAGAGTCCAGAAGCGACCCTGCCTCGGGTTCCTCGGAGTCATCACCGGCTGCGAACGGGACGCGTTCATCGTCGGAAGTGGTCGCGAATGGTGCGGCTTCGGCGAGGGGAATCCTGTTCCAACAGCCGAGCGGCGAGATCGAGTCTTCCGATGTCTCGCAACGAAGCAAGACGAGGACGTGGTCCGGAGAGATCCACCACCAGTTCGACCATCACCGGGTTTTCGAGTGCCGAGTCGGTGTCCTCGGAAGGCACGGTGCCGGCTGCGAATCGAAGCTTCCAGAGCCAGGTGCGATTCGTGATGAGGCCGTAGAGACCGTACATGGTGCTGGGCGTGATGAGATTTTGATCGCGTGGCCACGTGATGTCCGCCTGGGCGGAGGCATTCAGTGAATCACGCACGTCCACCAGCGCGGACGCCGATTCCGAGTCAAGTCCGGGCAGAGTCTGAAGAACCTCCAACGGCGCCGTGTTGATGTCGATCCTGCCCGACGCCCAACGACCTTCGGCGGTGAGCGTGTCGAGGGTGCGCGCCTGATCAGCGATGTCCACCACCTGCGCGACGACCGCACCGAGCGTCACATCATCTTTCAGATCGACACTCGTCTTGATTCTGCGCAGAGCCTCCCCCGCACCTTCGCCGAAGGTCCGGTCGAAACGAAGGCCGAGCTCCTCTGAATAGGGCACCGAGATGTCGATGCGCCAGGTGCCGTCTCGTTGCACCATGGGCTCGAAGGAATGAACGGTCAGGAGATCGGACAAGCGGGAGGTGCGGGTGGTCCCGAGTGCTCGAAGAGCCCGCTCGCCGCGATCCTCCTCCAGCGCGAGCACCTCGCGCGCGGGACGAAGATCCTCGAGAGGGCCGTAGATCATCTCCGGAGTGACGATGAAGCTCCCATCATCCGAGGTGATGCTCAGAAGATCCTCGAGCGAGCGATATCGACCCCCGGACATCGTCGAACGGGTCTCGATGATCCGATCCGCCTGATCCTGAGTGAGCGCCCCGGTCGCCTGGAGTTGATCCGATGTCGCACGATTCAGATCAAGAAGACCACCGACGGGTACGAGCGGTTCCCGTTCTGGGCCGACCGAGAGCAGACGGATGATGCTCGAAACGACCGCCCCTTCATGCACGACGTAGGTCCGCTCGAGTTGGGGTCGCCGTCCTTCGAGAATGACTTCGCGCTGGGCTTCAAGTTCCGAAAGAACGATGGCGACACCGGAATCGACCAGCAGTCGGGAACGAGAACGTTCCGCACTGGCGGAGGCGATCGCGATTTCAGCGCTCGACCACCTGAGAAAGATCGTCACCGCGAGGGTGCTCGCACCGATCACGAGAAGGACCGCGATGAGTGCGAATCCACGACGGACTTCATGCGAAGGCGACATCATTCATCACCTCCGACAAACGACTCGTCCTGAAACGAGGATGTCGCCTCCGCGTTCGTACCGAGAGCGTCATCGGTTTCGAAGACACCGCCGTCTGGAACACGCATCAATCGAATTCGGTCAGGTGGATTCGATGGCATGTCATCACCAGGTTCATCTCCAAGGTCATCTCCATCCGAACCGACGAGATCGGATTCGAAGTCCCCGAGCGACGTCTCGTCTTCGAAGGGGGCGATCCACCAGATCGAACATTCGATCGCGGCAGGAAGTCCTCCGCTGTCGAATGAGTTCCATGAGCTGAACCAGTCACCGTTCGAGAGATACCGAAACCTGACGGCACCGAGTGGCGTCTCGCTCACGGGGGAGGACGAATCATCACGACTGAGGCGGACCGCTCCCGAAGACTCATCGAACTCGAAGCGGAGGGTGGATTCAGGGGCGAACACCATCTGCGGAATGTCACCGAAGACTCGAGACACCACCACACCATCATGCGCGACCGAGACCCCGCTTGATGTTCCGATGATCCCCGGGGACCCCGTTCCAGTCCGGGCGATCGCGGTCATCAACGCCGTTTCAAGACCGTCGAAGATCGCGGTTGCAAACGCGTCCCGACCCGTCGACGCACGGAGTTGCGTCCGGCTGGCCGCGATCTGGTTCACGAAAAGACCGATGGTTCCGATCAGAACTCCGATGAGCCCGAGCGCGATCAGGGTCTCGAGCAGACTGAACCCACGCACGGTGGAACGACTGATCATCGAACCACCCCCTCGAAGCGATCCATTTCGGCATCGAAGAGCGTCGAGCCGTCGGTTTCAGGAAGATCATCGAGAATCGGATCATCCTCGAAGTCTTCGAAGGTCTCCTCGGAAAGTCGCACCAGCGTTCGCACGCTGTGGACCACGAAATCGTCTCCGGTCGAATCGGTTCGTTCCGGATCGAGAACGTCGAGTTCCAGAAGCACCAGTCCATCCCATTGCGTTCGTTCGGTTCGGACTCGTATGCCGAGGGGCTCGGCGCTGGCCTCGAGGTCCTCGAACTCGCCACGCTCCTGTCGTCCCATTCCACGAAGATCGGCGAGTGAGACCAATCCGAGTTCGAGTTCACCCACGCGTGTCATCGCGAGATCGACCGCCCGCTGAAGAACCGCCGAGCGTTGCAGGGAGGTTCGTGCATCACCCATCACCCGGAGCACGACGAGCGCGGCACCGATGAAGAGTGCCATCGAGATCATGACCTCGAGCAGAAGCCCACCACGACGACTCACGAACCCACCCGCCCGTCGGACACCGTGAGATCATCCATGGTCGAGTCGGCGGGATCGCGAAGAGGCGCACTCTCGGATTCGCTCGCTGGCCGATCATTCTCGGAGGGCATCGTGTCCGATTCGATGATGGTGACCCGACCGGTCAACTCATCGATCAGGATGCCCCGGGTGCGACCCATGGCATCGCTGAGAACCAGTTCTTCTCGCGAGATGGCCGTTCCATCAGGAAGAAGAATCGCAAGAAGCACCGTGGTGTCGAGCACGTCGTCGAGAACGAGATCATCCGACTCAATCAGGGATGACGACTCGTCGGATGCCGCTGAAAGAAACCGGGATCGTGCCTGATAACGCACCTCGTCCTGAAGGCCGACCCTGGACCAGGTGGCCAGTGGAAAGGATGACTCGGACGCCCCACCACCATCGTCACCCGAGCCGCCGGGCTCATCGGTGCCGTCGAGCGAGCGTGCTTCGACGTCGAACCAGTCGGCTTCGAGCGTGGATTGAGAGAGTTGGATCCGAACCGGACGGCCATTGACCGCGGCGTGCGCACGTGCACGCAGATAGAGCGCCTGAACATCTTCACACGCAGTGTCGAGGGGACGAAAGCGGGACATCCATGAAAGCGTGGGCAGCACCAGAGCGGCGAGCGCGATGACGATGCCCAGCGCGACCAGAATCTCGATGAGCGTCAGTCCGCGTGCCACGCGAACCATCGGATCACCCGTTCTCGCTCGGAGTGGAGGCGAAGTCGGAGAATTCATCATCGAGCGAACCATCTTCACCGGCGATCGAGTCGTGGATGTTGAGGTCGTCATCGGTACCTTCTTCACGATCAGGTCCGATCGAGATCAGGTCGTAGGAGAGACCCTCGATCTCGGAAGGGTTTCGATAGACCCAGGCACTGCCCCACTGATCGTTCGGTGCGGGCTTCTGCAGATAGGGACCGCCCCATTTGGAGGAGTCCTCTTCGTCTTCGAGTCCACCCGAAGACCACAGGACGGCGACACCCTCCTCTTCGGAGGGCCAGCGCTTCATGTCGACCCTGAATCGTTGCAGGCCATCTTCAATGCCCTGCATCTGCACCTTGGTCACTCCGACGTCGGCGCGGTCCTGGGCTCCGATGACGTTGACCAACACGATGCCACCGATCGCGAGCAGAATTCCAATCACGATCAGAAGTTCGATGATGGTGAAGCCGCGACGAGTGTTTCGACGACGGCGTTCGGTGTTCAGGCGATTGACTGTGGTCATGGGGAGCTCTCCGTGGGGCGAATCATTTCGTTTCCGAGGACGTGACCTCGTGCCCGATGATACAGCGACAAGCCCGATCCACCAATGGGATTGAGGCGATGCGCTCAGAGATTGGAACTCATTTGAAGCATCGGAACGATCAAGGACATGAAAATGAAGAGAACCACACCCGCCAGAAGAAGCAGAAGCAGTGGTTCCATCAGTTTGACGGCGAGTGAGAGCTGGCGGTCGACTCGATCCTCAAGTGTCTCGGCGACCTTCACCAGGACGAGCGCGAGATTGTTGGCGGATTCGCCGACCGAGATCATCTCAAGGACGTCCTCCTCCATGAAATCACTTTGGGCGAGCGGTTGGGCGAGTGTTTCACCTGATTCGACGGCATCGACCGCGTCGGCCAGAGCCTGCTCGAGGGTGGCACTTCCGATCGAGCTTCGAGCGATCTTCATCGATTCGACGAGTGGAATCCCGTTTTCCAGCATCGTTCCGAGAATGCGACAGAACCGCGCACACGCCAATGATCGTGTCAGAGGACCGATGAGCGGAAGACCCAGATTGATCCGCTCGACACGAAGGCGCTGCGTGGGATCATGGCGCCGAGAGAAGAAAAAGAAGAAAAGGCCTGCAGAGGCCAGAAGGATCACGGGCCACCACCCGATCACGAAGTCCGATGATGCCATCAGGATCCGTGTCGCCAGAGGCAGCTCCATGTCCGCATAGAACTCCTCGAAGCGGGGTACGAAGAAGACCAGGGCCGCGATGACGATTCCCGCGCCGACCGTGAGGAGCACGATCGGATAGATCATGTTCCCGACCACCTTCGAACGGAGTTCGGCACGGCGTTCCAGAAACAGGCCCAGTCGTTCGAGGGCTTCGTCGAGAAAACCGGCCCGTTCACCGGCCCGGATCATGGAGACCTGTATGTCCGGAAAGACCTGCTCGTGTCGCGTCATGGCATCGGCGAGACGTTCCCCGTCTTCCACGGAATCGGCCACGCGAAGAATCACCTCGGACAATCGGGCGTTTGATTTCATGCCGCCCAGAAGTCGCAACGAACGAAGCAGTGGCACTCCGGACTTCAGAAGATCGGACAGCTGGCGGTAGAACCGGGACATGACCCGAGCGCTTGACGAGCGGGTGCTGCCTGCCGACGCCGAGGCGGTCGACAGTTCCATCGGAGCGAGCCCCTGAGACTCGAGCTCGAAGAGAGCCGCCTGCTGATTCGAGGCTTCCATGCGGCCGGAGACCTTGCGGCCCTCCCGGTCACGCGCGCTGTATGCGAACATCGCCATGACTCAATGGTAGCGCCGATCACCAAAGGACTGGAGATCGTGGTTCAACTCCTGCGCCGGCGCTGCGCGACGAGTCCACACAGAGCCAGAAGTCCGGCGGGTGCCGGGATCGGTGTCGTCTCGATGAGGACGCTGAAGTGTTCGAAGGACCCCACTTCGGAGAACTGCATGTGGAAGTCACTCAGACCGGCCAGTCCGCCACCCGAACCGATGCCGCCATCACCATCGCCGCCATCACCATCGTCACCGGGATCGCCGCCGGATCCGCCGCCGTCGTGGGGAACTCCATTGAAGGCGAAGGTGAGCGCACCCAGCTCGCCGAGTGAGACGTAGACGTCGTCATCGGTCTGGTTGGCGCCATAGAAGGCATCAAGCGATCCGATTCGTTGGAGGAGCTCCTCTTCCGATTCGCCGGCATGCTGGGCGGTCGGGCCGGAATACCCGAGACTCACTTCGACATCATCGGTGAGACCGAAGAATTCGACGTAATCGATGTCCGCTCCCGGACTGGAGTATCCGTAGTTGTTCGATCCGAAGTCGACGATCGAGACGCTCAAGAGGCGTTCACCAGACAATGTCGACATGATGCCTCCGAGATCGAGATCGATCATGGTGTATCCACTCGATGAGGTGTATCCATCGACTTCCCAGGAGGTCACGTAGTTCTGGTAGTCGCCCTCGTAGCTGCAATTTGGAACTGGGTTCATGTTTGCAAAGCAACCGAGGTCGATCTGCACGTCAGCCATGGCGGTGGCAGTCATCACGCATGTGGATGCGACAATGACGACAGTGTGTGTCTTAATCATCTCTTGAGGTCTCCCGATGTCGGTATGGACGAGTGCAGAGCGGGTGGACTTCACTCCGGTGCAGATCGTTGCCATCCACCATCGAAGATGCTCCGGTCCGATCGGATGGCAAGCGACTAGGTCGAACCACGACCGTGGGGCGACGGTCTGTGCGGATCATGCGGATCATCGAAGGCAGAACCTCGGGAAGAAGGGGGTTCCGATTCAGATTATGGACCCCGGGCACGGTAGAATGAGTTCATGCGCGTCGTCAGCCTTCTTCCATCAGCCACCGAAACACTCTGCCACATCGGAGGCGAGAGCCTTCTCGTGGGCAGATCGCACGAGTGCGATCATCCCGCAGGGATCGCGGAACTTCCCGTGCTGACTTCCCAGAGAACGCACGGCACCACCAGCCTGGAGATCGACCAGGAGGTGCGGGACACCCTCGACACGCAGAACTCGCTGTACCGATTGGACGTCGAGCTGCTCGAGGAACTCAAGCCCGATGTGATTCTCACTCAGGATCTGTGCGACGTGTGCTCGATCGACCTCGAAGCGGTACGCGCCGCCGCTGCCGGCTTTGAAAAGGCGCCTCGAATCGTCAACCTCGATCCGAAGACCATCTTCGACGTCTTCGACGATCTGTTGAAGGTCGGTGAAGCGGTCGACATGAAGAGTCGATCCGAAGATGCGATGGTGGCACTGCGAGCGCGCTACTGGGAAGCGGTCGATTTCGTGAACCCCTACGCCTCGCAGGAGGAGATCCTGTTTCTCGAATGGGCCGATCCGGCGTTCGTCGGTGGTCACTGGACCCCCGGCCTGATCGAAGCCGCGGGCGGACGTCACAGTCTGAACACCGAAGGCAAACCGTCGCGCCAGGTCGCGCCGGAGGATCTGATCGAAGTGCTGCCCGATCGTGTCATCGTCTGCCCCTGCGGATTCGATCTCGAGCGGGCCGCCGCGGAGATCGAAGTGCTCGAACGAACGTCATGGTGGCCGCTTCTTCCCGCCGTTCAGGAGGGCAAGGTCGCGATCGTCGACGGCAGTGCGATGTTCAACCGCCCCGGTCCGAGATTGGTCGACGCCTTCCGCTGGCTGGTGGCCTGGCTTCAGGATCGCCCCGAGGTCATGCCCGAAGACTTCCCGGTTCGGCACCTCTGAGTGGGCACTGCCCGATCAAGCCCCCCACCACCCGATTCGGCTGGTGGAACAGAGCAGACTGCGTTTCTGGCAGGCGTGTACCCCGCTCAGGGGCCATGAAACGGGCATGAAGATTGCGACTCTTCTCATGTGTCAGGGACCGATCATGGCACGGAAAGAGGACATCACATGGCATTCGAACGATTCACCACGCTCGCACAGGAAGCGCTTGCCGCAGCTCAGGGACGCGCGGTCAGATCCGAACACGGACAGATCAGCCCCCTTCATCTTCTGGTCACCCTTCTCGAAGACGACGACAGCGTCGCGGCATCGATCCTGCGCAAGGCGGGACGAGACGACCGGAGAATCCTCACGGTGGCGGAAGCCGAACTGAACCGCATGCCCGTCGTGAAGGGCGGGTCGACCCAGGGCGGCACCGCCCTGCAACAGGTGCTCGCCGATTCGGAACGAACCGCGCAGACCATGGGTGATCAGTACGTCTCCTGCGAACATCTGCTTCTGAGTCTCGCCGGGGTCGATGGCGATGCGAAGAAGGTGCTCGTCGACTGTGGAACCGATGCGACGCAGATTCGTGCCGCGATCGCGGCGGTCAGAAAGAGTTCCGGGGTCGAGAACGTCACCGACCCCGGCGCGGAAGGCAACTACGAAGCCTCTCGCCAAGTACGCGGTCGATCTCAATCGAAGCGGCGTCCGCCGGCAAGATCGATCCGGTGATCGGGCGCGACGAGGAGATTCGTCGCTGCATGCAGGTACTCTCGCGACGAACCAAGAACAACCCGGTCCTGATCGGCGAGCCCGGTGTCGGCAAGACCGCGATCGCCGAAGGACTCGCCATCAGAATCGTCGACGGCGACTGCCCGGATCGATGCGCGACTCGCAGAATCATGGCGCTCGACGTGGGGCGCTTCTCGCGGGCGCGAAGTTTCGCGGAGAGTTCGAGGAACGCCTCAAGGCCGTGCTTGCGTGAAGTCGCCGCCAGCGAAGGCGGATCATCCTCTTCATCGACGAACTCCACACCATCGTCGGCGCCGGCCAGGCGGAAGGCGCCGTCAGTGCGGGCAATCTGCTCAAGCCCGCCCTGGCACGAGGTGAACTGCGGGCGATCGGTGCGACGACGCTCGACGAGTATCGAATGCACATTGAAAAGGACCCTGCGTTCGAACGTCGTTTCCAGCCGGTCTACGTGGGCGAACCGGGCGTCACCGACACCATCGCGATTCTTCGTGGTCTGAAGTCACGCTACGAAGCGCACCATGGCGTTCGGATCCAGGACGGCGCGTTGATCACCGCGGCCACCCTGAGCCATCGGTACATCGCGGATCGTTTTCTTCCGGACAAGGCGATCGACCTGCTCGATGAGGCCGCCTCGAGACTGCGCATCGAGAACGATTCGATGCCGGTCCAGATCGATGAACTGCGACGCCGCATCATGCAGCTCGAGATCGAACGCGAAGCGTTGAAGATCGAGACCGATGACGCCTCGAAGAAGCGACTGGTCACGCTCGACCAGGAACTCGCCAGCCTCAAGGAGGAGAACGACGGCATCTCCGCCCGCTGGGAGCAGGAGAAATCGGTGCTCGACGCGGTCAGCAGGATCAAGGAACAGATCGACGCGCGGCAGACCGAACTCGAACAGGCGAAACGGCGCGGCGATTTCGAGACCGCGTCGCGCATCCAGTACGGGGACCTGGGTGAACTCGCGGAGGAACTGCAGAAGGCGGAGGTCGAACTCGATGAGCGAAACGCACGAGGCGACGCACTCGTGAAGGAAGAGGTCGACTCGGAGGAGATCGCCGAAGTGATCAGCAAATGGACCGGCATTCCGGTCTCGAAACTGGTCGAAGGCGAACGAGAGAAACTGCTCGAGATGGAACAACGACTGACAGGCCGCGTCGTGGGACAGCACGAAGCCGTGGTCTCGGTCAGCGAGGCGGTACGCAGAAACCGTGCCGGCCTTGGTGAATCCGGACGACCGATCGGTTCGTTCCTCTTCCTCGGCCCCACGGGCGTCGGAAAGACCGAACTCTGCAAGGCCCTGGCCGATGACCTCTTCGACACCGAAGACGCGATGGTCCGGATCGACATGTCCGAATACATGGAGCAGCACGCGGTCTCGAGACTGATCGGAGCCCCTCCCGGATACGTGGGCTACGAACAAGGCGGCCGACTGACCGAAGCGGTCAGGCGACGTCCCTACTGCGTCGTCCTCTTCGACGAGATGGAGAAGGCACACCCCGACGTCTCGAACATCCTGCTTCAGGTGCTCGATGACGGCCGTCTCACCGATGGACAGGGACGCACCGTGGACTTCTCGAACGTCATCGTGGTGATGACCAGCAACATCGGATCGCACGAGATTCTCGCCATGACCGAAGAAGGGGCACTCGACATCGAGATCGAAACGCACGTGAAAGCGCTCTTGAAGAGGCACATGCGCCCGGAACTGATCAACCGTATCGACGACACGGTCATCTTCCATCAACTTGGGAAAGAGGACCTTGCCGGCATCGTCGAGATCCAGATGGCGAATCTTCGCCGGCGTGTCGCCGATCGGGACATCACGATCGAACTGAGCGAGCATGCGATGAAGGCGCTTGCCAGCGAAGGATACGACCCGCAGTTCGGAGCACGGCCGCTCAAGCGGGTCATTCAGAACCGGATCGAAAACGCACTCGCGACGAGACTCCTGACGGGAGAATTCGGGGAGGGTGATTCCATCCTGATCGACTACGAGCTCGAGAACTTCGTCTTCAGAACCACGAATGGCGGGCGTGACCCGCGATGAGATCACTCCGCACGGAGCGTGAAGGAAGCGACCGTCTCGCC
This sequence comes from uncultured Phycisphaerales bacterium, assembly GCA_949373145.1. Classification (GTDB taxonomy): domain Bacteria; phylum Planctomycetota; class Phycisphaerae; order Phycisphaerales; family SM1A02; genus UBA8087. The sequence goes on along the minus strand of CASICI010000001.1, from coordinate 40,534 downwards.
CGGCAGGAACGGGAGGACGTCACCTTCGGCCCAGCTTTCGGTGAGACTCCGGTAGTGAGGTGACAGTGGATTTCCCGACTGCCCCCCAGGTGTGAGAAGAATCCCGTCGGCTTCGCGGCCGGGACTGACGACCAGTCTGGCACTGGCACCGATTCCCGGTGTGAGCACCTTCGGCGCGAACCAGTGGCCGGACTGAGGCCCGAGATCGATCTGCAGCATCGGCTTCATGGGATCGGGTGCCATCGAAGCGAGTGGGCTTTCAAGCACGATGCGATTGGTCTCCTCCCACGGTGATTCGGCGCCTGCTTCAATGGCCGCCAGAATCTGAATCGTGATCCATTCGTCCCAGCTGTCCCAGGGACCTTCGGGAAGCCAGTTCATCGGTTGGTCCTCGATGAGGCGCAGATAGGGTTCGTCACTGATGCGAGGCACGCTCACCTGACCGAGTCCCTCGTTCATCGCCCAGACCTCGACGGACTCACGGATGTCGCGAAGCATCTTCGAACGAATCGACCCGATCAACGCCGGTGCGACCTGATCGCCTTCGGCTCTGCCATTCCAGTCGACCAGCGCGGCGCGGACCCGCGCGAGATCCTCATCGGGCTCGTCGACTGAAATCGCCAGGACGATCAGATCCTTCCAGGCCTCGTAGGCGAGGACGGTGGTGTCCATCTGAAGATCGAGCATGTCCGATTCGTCGGCGTTGTCCGCGACCATCAGAACGTCGGCGATGCGACGTGCGCGAGACGGATTCGCCCAGCGGAATCCCAGCTTGCTCGAGGTCATCATGTCGGCGGTCCGGTTGTTGGCGGTGTGGAGGAACCCCGAGGCAGGATTGACGACTCGAGGTCGCTTCGCGCTTGGTCGTGTGGACCAGCTTTGCGCAGCCATCCCAGAGGCCGTAGGGTGCCCGTCCATCCTTGTTCCGGCGATCCGGAAGAAAGCCACTCACCGTGAAGCCGATGTTTCCTTCGGAGTCGGCGACCACCACGTTCTGAGCGGGACCGTACCAATCTCCGACGACGTCGAGCGCCTCGTCCACGTTCGAGGAATCCTCGAGTTTGAAGATGTTGAAGTTGACGAGTTCCGGATGCAGCGCCGCCCACTCCACCACCGCGTCACGCGACGCCCCGGAGGCGTCCTGATAGGTGCCGTTGACCAGCCCCCAGCGAGTGGTCCTGATCGGATAGGCGACGGGATCGCCACCGGCGACTTCGATCATCTCGACCACCTCGCCGAAGGATTCCCATCCTTCGGAGGTGCGATAGCGATCGGGATCGTCCGGGTCGATTTCGAGGGCGATGAGATCCTGGAGATCACCGGTGAGGTTGGTGAACCCCCAGGCGATGTTGCCGTTGCTTCCGATCGAGATGCCGGGAAGGCCCGGGATCGAGAGCCCGGTCAGATCGTGTTCGGGCCAGAGCAGACGAATCCGGTACCAGGCCACGGGCAGCGTGAGTCCGAGGTGGGGATCGTTGGCGAGAATCGCGCGGCCGTCCGCGGTCAGGTCGGCGCCGATCGCCCACTGATTGGACCCGATGGCGTCCCGGGAGTCATCGGACGTGGTCTCGGAGCGCATCGCTGCCGTTGATCCTCGTTCCCATCACCGTTCCCATCACCGTTCCCATCCCGTTCCTCATCCTCGTCATCGTCGTTCCCGCCACCGTTCCCAATTTTTCCGTCACCAAAGACAATGCCATCGGTGTCACCGGATCCGCCGTAGGAATGTTCGATGGTCTCGGGCACTTCCGGCAGGGTGCGCAGTGCGATCTGAGCATCCGTCGGGATGCCGGGAATCGAATTTCTCCGGTCTCTCAATTCCGTGATCGGCGCGTCCTGGCGTGATCGCGGGTCGACCAGAAATTCACGGATCGAGGCCGGGACCGCTTCGAAGAAGGAAGCGTGGGTGCCTTCCCATGAGGCCGACCAGTCAAGGGTGAGCATGAAGGCGAACATCACGAGCACCGAATCCTCGGGAACCCATTCCGACGGCGTCGCTCCGAGAATCGCGTATTCGGGCGCCGGAGCGGCGAGATCCGCAAGCCCCGCATTCACCCCCGCGGTGTAGGCGGAAAGTGCCTGACGATCATCATCGTCGAGTCGCCCCAGGAGGTCACGTGCGACGGTGCGAAGTCGAAAGCGACGCGAGGCACGATCCTGTTCGACCATCGAAGGGCCGATCAGTGCCGCCAGTTCACCGGCGGCGAATCGGCGGGACAGGTCCATCTGGGCGAATCTGTTCTGGGCATGCAGAAAACCCTCGGCGAAATAGGCATCGAAACGCCCCCCCGATTCGACGGTCGGGACCCCGAAGCGGTCGTAGGAGATGGTCACGTCGGCATCGAGGACCGAGGATGCGGCGACGCCCTCGGTTCTGACGGTCGGATCGACCGTGGCGGTCTGGCCGGAGGCAGAGGAGGATGCGAAACAGAAAACCGCGAGAAGTGCGGACGAAACCGTGAGGGTGTTGGGTGCGGACATGCGGGCAGTCTAGAACACTTGGACCCGGTGGGCGAACCATGACGTCACACGAATCGGGCGCAAAGGGATTATCGTGTTTCGATGCGTGCGAAATCACTTGAACCGATCATCCTCTTCGGAGTGCTTCCTCTCGTCCTGTTGGTCATGCGCTCGAACGGGATCCGGATACCACCCCTGCCCCTGCTTTGGATCGGTGCAGTCGCCTGCATGATCCTGATGAGACGACACCGGAAGCACGAGGCCGAAGGCTCGTCCCATGCAGAAGAACGCCGAAAGAAGGCAAGTCGAGCGGATCTGATCGAAGCCGCGCTGCTGGTGAGCCTCTGCAGCGTTCTTCTTCTCGCCCTGTACCCGCTGATCTCGACGAGCCCGATGTTCGAGTTTCCCAGAGAACGGCCGATCGTCTGGCTGGTGGTGCTGTGCCTCTATCCGATTCTGTCGGTGGTTCCGCAGGGAATCATCTTCAGACGATGGTTCGCACTCAGGTACACGACGCTGCTCGGGTCGGGCGGGACGATGGTCGTCATCGGTGCGTTGTGCTTTCGGGTGTTCACACGTTCTCTTTGGAAACGTCGTGGCACCGGTCATCACCGCGATCGGGGGTGCGCTCGTTCATGCGCACCTACCTGAAGAGCGGATCGGGATGGCTGGCCGACCTCGAACATGCGGTCCTCGGCAACGTGGCGTTCACGATCGGCTACGGACAGTGGTTGTATTCGGGCGCGACGGGCTGAAGCAGATGCGGTGTCCGATCAGCTCGACGCGGGATCCGTGAGCGGAAGCTCCCGGGCCATCTCCATGAACGCGCCGTACTGGGCTCGGACTTCGGTCATCGAGTCACCGGAGAACTTGTCACGAAAGGCGGTCGCGACCTCGAAGGCGACGACGTTCTCCATGACCACGCTGGCGGCCGAGATCGCACTGACGTCGGAGCGTTCGTACTGACTGTCCTGCGCGCTCTTGGTGTTGAGATCGACGCTGGGAAGTCCACGCAGGAGCGTGCTGATCGGCTTCATGGTCCCCTTGACCACGATGGGCATGCCATTGGTCATGCCGCCCTCGAGTCCGCCGGCGTTGTTGGAGGCACGGACGAATCCAAGTGACGGCGACGCTTGAGAGCGGCGTCGTACGCGATGGGATCATGCACCTGGGATCCGTTCAAACGGGCGCATTCACAGCCCATTCCGATCTCGACCCCCTTGAACGCCTGAATGCCCATGACCGCACCCGCGATTCTGGAATCGAGCTTCTGGTCCCAGTGCATGCAGGAGCCGAGCCCGATCGGACACCCGAAGACGTGCGCTTCGACCAGTCCACCGACGGTGTCCTTGTCGACCTTGGCCTGACGGATGGCGGCACGCAGTCGTTCGCCGACGGCGTCATCCGGGACATAGACGTCGCTCGCATCGCGAAGTGCGAGAAGTTCACGCCAGTTGTTCTCGTCGGGCGCGACTTCACTCATCGCATCCATGCCGCCGCGCACGAAACCGAAGACTTCGATTCCGAATTCACGCAGAAAACAACGGGCGATCGCACCGGCGGCGACACGTGCCGCGGTTTCGCGGGCACTGGCGCGTTCGAGCGTTTCCCGGCAATCCGTGGTGAGCCATTTCACACTTCCGGCAAGATCGGCATGACCGGGACGAGGACGATGAACCGGTGGAGTCTTCTCAAGATCGTCCAAGCGGTCGTCCTTGTTGGCGACCCGCACCACCAGAGGTGATCCGGTGGCATGTCCTCTTCTGAACCCGGTGATGATCTCAGCTCGGTCGGTCTCGATCTTCTGACGACCGCCTCGACCGTAGCCACCTTGCCGTCTCAGCAATTCGTTGTCGATGAATTCGAGATCGAGTTCCAGGCCCTGGGGAAGTCCGTCGATCCAGGCGAGGAGGCCGGGGCCATGGGATTCACCGGCGGTGGTGTAGCTCAGCGTGGGCATGATCGGGCACTCCCCGGGTCTCGGTTGATCACTTCGTCTCTGAAGTCGAACGCTTGTTGATTCGATCCGTCAGTTCGGTGGCTTCGATGGCCGCATTCTCTCTGGTCCCGAAGGAGATGGTCAGAGTCTCGCTCACCTCCTGCATCAGAACGGGCGCGGCGATGATCGTGCCATCGACCAGCAGGGCGACGGGACGGGAGGTCCGGTCGACGGACAGTCGTGTCATCTTCTTTCGAGCCTCTTCGGTGAAGGTCAGGATCACCGTGGGTCGTCCGAAATCATCGATCGAACGTCGTGCTGAAACGATCTCATCGAGGACGATGGTGGGCTCGGGAGCGACCCAGGTATCGAGTCCGCCGACGTGGTAATCCAGTCGCTGCCAGTCGTTCATCCTGGAATTGGATGCCGCACGAAGTTCCACCGCCGACTGGTGGCTGTCCACGGACGTGGAACAGGAGACGCAAAAGGCCACCGACGAGAGCACCAGTGCTCGAATGAAGAGGGTTGGAAGCGAAAGCGTCATGTGAGTCTCCTGTTGTGATCAGGATACCGCAAGAGAGCAGGCGAAGCCCGCCGGAGTCGGGTACCGTCAGCACATGGAAACAGTCACCGTGATCGACAGCCACACCGAAGGGGAACCCACTCGAGTCGTGATCGAGGGTGCGCCTCATCTCAACGGGCACAGCGTCGCCGAAAAAGCGGCTGATTTTCGGAAGCGTCATGAGGACTTCAGAAGAGCGGTCATCGGCGAGCCGAGGGGCCACGATGCGATCGTGGGGGCGCTTCTGGTGGAACCCGATGACGCTTCCTCGGAAACAGGTGTGATCTTCTTCAACAACGTGGGCACGCTTCACATGTGCGTCCACGGGACCATCGGCGTGATCGCGACGCTGGCACATCTGGGCAGAATCACGCGCGGCCTCCACCGACTCGACACCCCGGTCGGCACGGTCACCGCGCATCTCGGTGAGAATTCACTGATTTCGGTCGAGAATGTCGTCAGTTTCCGGCACCAGAAGGACGTCGAGATCGATGTCGAGGGGCTGGGCCCCATCACCGGTGACGTCGCCTGGGGAGGGAACTGGTTCTTCCTGGTGGAGGATCACGGTCTCGACCTCGCCGCGACGGAGCTGGGCGAACTCTGCAGGGTGGCCGGCGAGATCCGTCGAGCGCTCGAACGAAACGGGATCCACGGCGTCGATCCGACGACCGAGGAGGGCAGCTTCCAGGTGATCGACCACATCGAACTGTTCGATCGACCCACCCGGGAGGATTGTGACAGTCGCAACTTCGTGCTGTGTCCGGGCGGAGAATACGATCGCTCGCCCTGTGGAACGGGGCTGAGCGCGAAGATCGCCTGCCTTGCCGCGGACAGAAGGCTGCGCAACGGACAACGGTGGGTCCAGGAATCGATCATCGGCAGTCGCTTCATCGGGAGATACCACGATGCCAAGGACCGACCCGATGCGGTGGTTCCGACCATCAGCGGAGGTGCCTGGATCACCGGGCGAAACGAACTGCATTTCGACGAGGAAGACCCTTTCGTCGAAGGAATACTGAGAAACTGACTGGTCCGAACGGACCGTGGAGAACGTCTTGATGCAACGCAACGACTGGATCGGCGTGATGCCAGCCATCACCACCCCCTTCAATGAATCCGGTGACATCGACATCGCATTCATGAGACGCCATGCACGCCAGATGATCGAAGCCGGCTCGACCGCGATGGTGACACCCGGCTCGCTCGGCGAAGGTGGCACGCTCACCCACGAGGAGAAGGCCACCATCTGGTCGGGACTCTCGGAGGAACTGTCGGGGCGTGCGCCGGTGGTCGCTGCGATCAGTGCGCTGTCCACGACGGAAGCCGTCGAACTGGCTCGAATGGCGGAGGCCAACGGATGCAGGGGACTGATGGTCCTTCCACCATATGCCTACGACGGTCGGTGGGAAGAGACCCGGGCCCACTTCGCGGCGATCATCGAAGCCACCCCCCTCTCATGCATGCTCTACAACAATCCACTCGCCTACACCACGGACATCGTGCCGGAACAGGTGCTTGAAATGGCCGGAGCGCACGCGAATCTTCATGCGGTGAAGGAATCCTCGGGAGACATCCGAAGGATCGCGGAACTCAGACGGCTGCTGGGTGATCGACTCGCGATCTTCGCCGGCATAGACGATCTGGTGGTCGAAGCCGTCGATGCCGGTGCGGATGGATGGATCGCAGGACTCGTCAACGCACTGCCGGTCGAAAGCGTGAAGCTCTTCGATCTCGCCCGTGGTGATGATCGCGACGCCTGTCGGGAACTCTATGAGTGGTTTCTGCCTCTGCTTCGATTGGATGCCGTTCCTGAATTCGTGCATCTCGTCAAGCTGTGTCAGAGCGAATTCGGACTCGGCAATGAACGACTGCGCATGCCACGAATGGCACTCGAAGGTGAATTGCGCGACCGGGCGCTCATGATCATCGCCGAAGCGAAGATGAACCACGCCAGGATCTGACCCGCGCCAGAAGTCGGCGATCAGACGAGAATCGCGGGCAGTCGGGATTCATCGACGCCGTCGTAGCAACGAAGGGCGGCGAAGCGCTGAAGCGCTCCTGGCATGCCGACGGCCGTGAAACCGGGATGCGAGGTCGCGGGAAACGGACCCCCGTGCACCATCGAAGCAACCACCGCCACTCCGGTGGGCATCTTGTTCTCGAGCAGGCGGCCGCATTTCGGTCGCAGAGCGGCACGGACATCGACGGCGACATCGCCACGCATGGCTTCCTCATCACCCCAGAGACACCCCGTCAACTGTCCACCCAGGGATCGCAGACAGGCAAGCAGTTCGGCGCGGTCCTTGCACGCGACGATGAGTGCGGCGGGTCCGAAGAGTTCATGCTGCATCGAATCGGGCATTTCCAGGAAGCCGATTCCATTCGTCATCAACAAGGTGGGCTGAAAACGCCAACCGGCTTCATCCACCGGCAGACCGCCGGTCAGGAGAATCGCACCCGCATCCTGTTGCAGGCGTACGCCGCTCTCGAGACCCGCGACGATCCCCGAGGTGAGCAGGAGACTTGAGTCCGTTCCGGCGAGGTGCGAGACCGTTCGTTCTGCGACTTCTTGGGCGACGGCCTCGTCGATCACGAAGCAGACGCCGGGTTTGGTGCAGAACTGTCCCGACCCCAGAAGGATCGAGCCCGACCATGCTTCCGAGAAGGCTTCGAGACCGTCTTCATCGGCACTGGGGAGCAGAACCACCGGATTCAGACTGGACATCTCAAGAGAGACGACCTTGCCGGACCGGTCGGCCACGGACTTGATCGCTCGACCCGCCTGTTCTCCTCCGGTGAACCCCACCGCCGCGATCGCGTGGTGCTCGATCAGCCGTGCGATGTCCTCATGCTCCGCATGAAAGAAACACTGCACGGTCGCCGGCGGCATGCCGGTGTCCTCGAGGGCGATCCTCGCGGCTTCGGCCAGGCACCGCGTGGTTTCAGGGTGAGCGGGATGACCTTTGACGATCACCGCATTGCCCGCGGCGATCGCGGCGGCGAAATCACCTCCGGAAATACCGTTGAATGCGAGCGGGAAATTACAGGGACCCATGACGAGCACCGCGCCACCCAGTGGTTCGAAGCAGGAGCGGATGTTGGTCTCGTGGTCGATCAGGGGACGGCGCCAACCGGTGGGCGACACGTCACGAGCGGCACGTGCGGCCTGACGAAGTTGATCGGTGGTTCGTGGAAGTTCGACCGCGGCCAGACGGGTCGGCTGAGGGAGGCCCGTCTCGAGCGAAGCGATTTTCGTGAGACGATCGGCGTCGGCTTCGATGCATTCGGCGAACCGTTCGAGGAACCGGCCGATCCGCTCGGGGTCGATCGTCGCCAGCGTCCCGGGTGGCCTCGATCGAGGCCGTCGCCATCGCTTCGAGATCGGTCCAGGCGCTGATTGGAAAACGTTGCGGCAATGCTTCACCGTTTTCGGGGCTGAACGCCTGAAAGACAGGGCCATCGGTGTCGCTTGAGATCCAGTCGCCTGCCAGAAGAATGGGGGTGGTGTCCATGAGTGTGCTCGCTGCCGTGTCTAAAAAAAACGGAGCCGGGTATTCGTACCCGGCCCCGTTCAGGATCGTGTCATCGTTCGAAACGTGGAATCAGAAGTAGAAGCTGAGACCACAGCGAACGATGTTCGTGTAGGTGTTGTTGGACTTGACGTCGGCACCCGGGACGGTGACTCCGGTCTGCAGGATTAGTACCGTCGATCGTGCCGTACTCGATGGGCGCGGTGGCGAGGAACTGATACCCGATGGTCAGAGCCATGTTGTGGTTCAGGAACAGTTCGATGTCGAGGAAAGCACCGTATGAGAACACCCATGACTTGTTCGAGATGCTCCAGGACTGAGCATTCACAGCCGCAGCGTCGTCAATGATGTTGTTGATCGAAAGATCGTTGTAGCTGACACCGACGGAAGGACCGAAACGAATGATGCCGCCACTGAGGAAGGGCCAGCCGCCGGGAAGATCGAACTCCAGACCGGGTGAGAACATGACGGGAATCTGATAGAGGTTGCCGTCCGCGGAGGAGAAGGGGTCGGTGGCGATCGGTTGCGCTGTCTGAGGAGGAAGATTCGCATTGAATTCCTCGAGCCCGTTCCAGAAGAAACCGGTCCAGACCTGAAGAATGACGTAGCTGTCGGGAATTCGATACCCGAACGTCAGGTCGACGCCCACACCGGCATCGAACCGGGCCTTGCCGTTGTTGAAAGCGAATCCGTTGGACACGCCCTGCTGGAAGTTGATGGTTCCGGCGATCGTCGGGGCAGCCGTGATCTGAAGATAGAACGGGGATTCTTCAGCACTTGCGTGGCCGGTGCCGATGGGCGTTTCAGGCTCCTGGGCGCTGGAGACGGAGAGGCCGAGAAGGTCTCGGACCGAATCTCCGTCGGCGAATCCGGCTGGTGCCGTAAGGCAGACTGCGAGGGCGCTGCACAGGGTGATCTTATTCATGGAGGTGTCTTCCGATTCCGTATCACGTGGGTAGGCGGGCTGTCGGCCTGCACACGCATGGCTGAAACCGCCGGTCATTCGATTAGACCCGCTGAGGGGTACGAAAGGCGGTACGTTGCGCCTCTCGATCGGTAGAGTATGGAGCCCCAAGCAGAATTCAGCAAGTCGGTAGGCCCAAGTGCCACCCCAGCCGTGAAAGTGACTTTTCGACCATGAGCAACCGAACCCCGAAAGACATCGTTGCCGCGCTGGACAAGCACATCGTCGGCCAACGAAAAGCCAAGCACGCCGTTGCGGTCGCGATTCGCAACCGTTGGCGCAGAATGCAGTTGCCGACGGATATCGCCGCTGAAATCGTGCCTCGAAACATCATCATGATCGGCCCGACCGGGGTTGGCAAGACCGAAATCGCTCGACGCCTCGCCAAGCTGGTGGACGCTCCGTTCATCAAGATCGAAGCAACCAAGTTCACCGAAGTCGGATACGTCGGGCGTGATGTCGAGTCGATCGTGCGAGACCTGCTGGAAGCCGCGATCAAGATGCTTCGGGCCGCGGACGCGGCCGAGGTCGCGCCCGCGGCGGAGCATGCGGCACGCAATCGAGTCGTCTCCCTTCTGCTGGGAGAAGCCATTGGTGATTCACAGAACGGCGAACGACCGGAAGATGAGACCTCCGCATCCCTTGATTCGCAGGAATCCCATGATCGAGTCAGAGACAGGATGAGAAAGAAATTGGACGAGGGCCTCTTCGACGACAAGGAGCTCGAGATCCTCGTTCGAGAAAAACCGACGATTCCGATGATGGGTGGCGCCGGGTCCCGACCAGATGGACCCCGGACTCGGTTCGATGCTGGAAAAACTCGTTCCAGAGACCAAACACCGCAGAAAGACCACGGTCAGGAGAGCGATCGAACTGCTCACCGAAGAAGAGACCGAAAAACTCGTGGACAAGGATCGAATCGTCGAACGGGCGATCGAGCGCACGGAGGAGTCCGGGCTGGTCTTCATCGATGAGATCGACAAGATCGCGATCAACGAACGAGGCGGTTCGGGCGAGGTGAGTCGACAGGGTGTCCAGAGAGACCTCCTGCCCATCGTCGAAGGGTGCGCCGTGACCACCAAGCACGGAGTCATCAACACCGACAACATCCTCTTCATCGCCGCGGGCGCGTTCCATACCGCGAAGGTCAGCGACCTCATGCCCGAACTTCAGGGTCGTTTTCCCATTCGAGTCGAACTGGAAGCACTCACCAGAGATGATTTCCGAAGGATCCTGAGTGAACCGCACGCTTCGCTGACGGAGCAGCAGGTCGCCCTTCTCTCGACGGAGGGCATGACGATCGAATTCGAGGAGTCCGCGATCGACGCGATGGCGGACCTGGCCGCGGAAGCCAACGAACGACTTGAGAACATCGGAGCACGCCGCCTGATGACGATCATGGAGCAGGTCTTCGAGGAACTCGCCTTCGATGCCTCTGAAATGGTCGGACGCGGAGAGGATTCGGTCCGGATCGATGAAGACTTCGTTCGTTCGAAACTTCGCACCGTTCTGGAAGACGAAGACCTCGGTAGATTCGTACTGTGACCGCATCCACTCGAAAACTCGCCGTGATCACCGGTGCGTCCGCGGGCATCGGGACCGCCTTCGCGGACTTTCTCGCCAAACGAGGGTTCGACCTGATGCTGATCGCCAGACGAGAGGATCGCCTGGAGGAGATCGCCGGTCGAATGAGAACGGAGCATGGCGTCGAGGGTCATGACATTGACACAGGACCTCTCGCATGAGGGCGCGACGGATCGGATCATGCAGGCGGTCGATGAACACGGGCGTGGTGGTCGATGTGTTGATCAACAATGCCGGGTACGCGCTTTCGAAGAGCAGCCTGCAGACGCCGTGGTCGGACGTACGTGACTTTCTCGAGGTGCTGATGCTCGGGCAACTTGAATTGATGCACCGGGTTCTTCCGGGCATGCAGGGAACGAGATTTCGGGCGGGTCATCAACGTCGCTTCGCTTGCGGCGTTCGCACCGGAATCGGCGGGTGGTCTCTACGTGGCGGCCAAGAAATTCATGGTCTCCGCATCCTGGGGCGCCTGGCTCGAATGCCGAGGCAGTGGCGTCCACGTCACCGCGAGTTGCCCGGGATACACCCTGACTGAATTCCACGACGTTCTCGGCAATCGTGAGTCGATGAATCGCATGCCGAAATGGATGTGGAGCACGTCGGAGCGTGTGGTCTCGAAAACCTGGAGGGCGTGTGAAGCGGACAAGCCACAGGTGATCATCGGCAAGGTGAATACCATCATCAAGACGCTCTGCCACCTGCTTCCTCGAAGATGGGTGGTCGGAATCGCGCCCAAGCCGATCAAGGCGCGTGGATACGACTCGGCGAAGACCTGAGATCACGACACCAGGACGATCGTGGACGATCCGAGGAGCCGAGCGCGGAGTTCAGAAGAACCCCGGTCATCACACCTTCGGGTGCGGGCTGACCCGTCCAGATTTCAAATTGCAGTTCTGCCTGACGCAGAAACATCGAACCACCCGCCGCCGTGCGGCATCCATTCTGCATGGCCCCGATCACCAGTGGCGTGGGCATCGCGGAATAGACGGTGTCCAGAACCGTGATCGAAGCATCGAGAGAGAAGCCATCGGGGATCGGAGAGGCGTCCGGCTGATCGCCCGCCGGAGACCCGACGGACGTGGCGTTGACGAGCGCGGAGAACCCCCCTGTTTCGAGATCGGAGAACGAGCCGACATGAAGGCGATCATCGGAGAGATCCTCGACGAGCTCGACGGCACGCTGGTGCGTTCGATTCACGACCGTGACTTCGGCACCATGTTCGAGCAGTCCTGCGACGACCGCTCGGGCGACACCACCCGCACCAAGCACCATCACTCGCCGTCCAGCCAGTTCGCTGGTCGAGATCTCCATGGCCTCGACCAGGCATCCGACTGCGGCGGGTGCATCGGTGTTGATGGCACGAAGGCTGCGGTCTTCACCGACCACCAACGTGTTGGCAGCCCCACAACGCTCGCTGACAGAATCAAGAGTGCCACCAGCTTCACGGACGAAGCGAACCAGGTGTTCCTTGTGAGGCATGGTCACACTGCCTCCGGAAAAATCGAGACCGTCATGGTCGATGAGTGCACCCAGAGTCGCCTTGAAGGGCTCCCACCCCGGAGCGATCGCAAGTCTGAGATACACCCCGTCATGATCGATGGCGTCGAAGCCGGCGTTGTGAACGGAGGGACTCCAGGAGGCACCGACCGGCCATCCGATGATTCCGTAGACCTTCGTCGACGGCTTGATGGCGTCGAAGCGATAGGTCTCCTTCAAGGTGCGAATTGAGATCTGACCGGGCGCGGTTTCATCGTCGTCGTCCAGGGGGGCGAAAGTGAGGAAGCCGCCGAACTTCGGCGCAAGCACCCTGCTCATTCCGCCGAACTCGCCCATGCAGAGCGCGATGGTGGGGTTGGCCCGATCACGCAGAAGGTCGAAGGCTTCGAGGTTGTCTCGAAGAGAACGGGCCGACCAGACGATCTTGGAGATCGCGCATGACGACTGCATGGCCATGTCCGTGACCCGTCTGGTGAGATCCCGAGGGCGACCATCGAAATCATGGGACGAAAGAATCAGTCCGGTGGAGACGTCGCGAGCCTGACGGTCGTGCGAGACCACCAGATCGATCTTCTGAGCGATGTTCGCGCTTCGAAGGTAGTCGGCGAGTTCGAAATCGAGATAGCGCGGTGGATGCTTCGACACTCCGATGCGTTCGAGCAGGGAGACGCGATCGGTCTCGTCACCGGACCAGGACCCTCCCTCTCGAGATGAACGACAAGTGATGATCGCGGGAAGCGGTCCTTGTTCAAGAAGAGCCTCGATCACCTGAGCGGCATCGGGGTCGTCCGCCAGACCGTCGATGCGCCATTCGATGAGACGCGCCCCCTGTTCCGAGGCCTCATTGGCACAGGCGAGGGCCTCTGAGAGGTCCGAGGGGGAATCAATTGCGATCGGGCAGCAGATCAGTGTCATGAACGGATCCTAGCACGCTACCATTCCCCGACCATGAGCAACGAAATAGATCCGGACATCCGAACCGTCCTTGAATATCTTCACAGCCACCTCGAGGGACTGATCCGCTTCGACGAGAACGTCATCCCCATCAAGATCGTGGTCGATCAGGAAGGGCGGATCGTCGCCCCGGTCATGGTCGCGATGCTGACTTCGGGGGACACCGTCCTGCACATGCCCGATGAAGAGGAGGACTCGCTCCACGTGATGGTCACCCTGGAGGCGTTCGAAGAGACCGGTGTGGACGGAGAACTGGCGGACCGGTGGCAGATCTACCACGGTGAACCGGATGATGTCAGATGGGCGATCATGCACATCGATGCGGCGAGGCTCGATGGTCTGTTCTACGACGGAGATGCTCTTCTGATTCCCAACAGCCTTGCCGGCTGCGAGGCCGCGGTCTGTCGCTGGGCGAACGAAGAACTGGTCGAAGGCATGCAGAAAGCCTGCTTCGAACGGAATGGCGTCGAATTGAACGACCCCAGGCTCGTGGGCGTCGATCCGCTTGGATTCGACGTCCGAGGTCGATTTCAGGTGATGCGATTGACCTCACCCGAACCCCTGGTCGACGAGGAGGCCGCAAGGTCGGTTCTCGCCCGACTCTGTGGAGAATGATTGATCGAAACAAAGATCGGTCGTGGTAGACTCTTCAGACCTACAAGACAGGAGCCAGTCCCATGATGGGTGGAAGCATAAATCACGACATGATCGACGACGCGACCGCGTCGGTGGCACAGGAATACGCCAACAACTTCGGGAAACCGGGTTTCGACGATCCGACGAAGATGTACATCGACCAGAGGTATGAGGGGTACACGCAGGAGAATCAGGAGACCTGGTCCATTCTGTACGGACAGCAGATGGACTTCCTGCAGTCGGTGGCTTCGAACGTCTATCTGGACGGCGCAAAGGCGATCAACCTCGTACGCACCCACATCCCCCACCTTTCCGGCTCGGAAAGCGTCAACACCTATCTCAAGGAACTGACCGGATGGCAGAGCTGCGCGGTGCCGGGTTACCTCCCCGCCAAGGCGTTCTTCGCATGTCTGGGGCGTCGGGAATTTCCCACCACGATCGTGATCCGGCCCAAGGAATCGATCGACTATCTGCCCCAGCCGGACATCTTTCATGACATCTTCGGGCACGTGCCGCTGCATGCCGATCCGGTGTTCGCTGATTTCCTGCAGACCTACGGCAAGGCCGCCGCGGTGACCGACGACCCCCACCATGTCGACCGGCTTGCCCGGCTCTTCTGGTTCACGGTTGAATTCGGTCTGATCCGAGAAGAAGGCAAGCTGAAACTCTACGGCTCGGGACTGATCTCCTCACCCGGAGAGAGTGTCCATGCACTGGAAAGCGATGACGTGGAACGGCGTGATTTCGATCTCGACAGAGTCTGTGAGACATCCTTCGAAATCGATCACTACCAACCGATTCTCTATGTGCTCGAATCATTCGAACAGCTCCGTGACGCCATGAACAACTATGCAGATCGCATTCTCGATGCCCACGCTTCCAAAACAGTGGTGTGACGTTGAAAAAAAAACACATTGTCGTTGCAGAACCGAGCTGGAAAGGTCATTCACTTGTCTTCGCTGCCAACATTGCGAATGCCATCCAGCAAACGGGTCGGCATGTCGTGCTGTGCGTTCCGGTGGCGACCGATGAGAATCGAAGACAAGTCGATGTCGCGCGTGCGCTGGTTCACGATGAAATAGATTTTCAAATGAATCTTCGTTCGTTTTCCAGTGGTTTCGGAAGGGTCTTTTCCAAGGACGCCGAGATCGTCACGGATTCGATTCTCGAGGTGTACGAACAAGGCGACCCGGAACGACTTGTCCTACCGACCGCGGATGCGATGGTGAGCATGAAAACCAGAAGCGTGCAGGCTGCGAAGTTGCGTGCATGCCGACCACGCTCGGTGGTCCATCTGCCGAGGCTGGGGTATGGGGGATTCGGTCCTCGCTTCGCTGCGGGTCGTGAGCTCGTTCGAATGCGGATGAGGCGATGCGGACATCGAATGCTGACCATGGATCCAATCACCCATCAGTCTGGGATCAGAAGTGGTCTTGACATGGGTTTGCTGTCCTTTCCCAGCCCGAAACGGACCGAACTCGATCAGGACGGGGCGCGAGACATGCTCGGGATACCTCGCGACGCACGAGTCCTCGGACTCTTGGGAGAGCACTCGAAACGAAAGGGAACCCTGGAAGTTCTTCAAGCGTGGCCGGAAAAGACCGGGGGAGGCATGGTCCTGCTGATCATGGGCAGCCTGTCCGATTCGATTCAAAGAGAACTGACACGAAGACAGGATCAAATCTCGAAGAGACAGATCATCGTCCATGAGGGATTCATCTCGAACGAGATGTTTCAAGCGGGCTTCGTGGCAAGTGACGTCATTGCGACGCTCTATCCCAGACACCACGGCATTTCAGGCATCAGCATGGAGGCCGCGATGTACCGCACACCGATTCTCGGAGGCGACTACGGTGCGAATGGCCTGACCATCAGGGAGAACGGGCTGGGCGAGACCATTGACGCGAGAGATCCTTCGAAGCTCAGGAAAGCGCTGATCAAGGTCATCGAACAGGATCCGGTCGTGGATTCGAAACGCAGGGAACGCCTTCTCTCCGAGCAACACCCGGATCGAATCTCCGAGTCAATGAACCCATGGATCGATCTCGAGAACGACGTTTAAAACGAACCCCGCGCGCTTCAGGCGGCAGTTCAGCGGATCGATACAACGATCTTCATGCGAGAAGTCCGGAAGTTTCCGCACCCTGACACGCCATGCTGCGTACTTCAGACGTGGGGCTCGAGTGAACGATGCAATCGCATCATTCATTCGGCATAGGAGACATCACAGATGAAGAGAACTTCCTTGAAGTTGTGCACCGGAGCGGCGACCACGTTGCTCACGCTTTCATACGCCCACGCAGAATGCCCGGGTGATCTCGACGGCGATGGCGGAGTGGACGGTGCGGATCTCAGCAGGATGCTCTCGACGTGGGGTCCATGCGCGAGTCCATGTGCTGGAGACGTCGATGGGGACGGAATGGTCGGAGGCGCGGATCTCGCGCTTCTTCTTTCAAAGTGGGGTGTCTGTCCTGACGATGGCGGAGGTTCCCAGGGAGACGGACCATTCAACTACGGAGAAGCCATACAGAAATCGATCGCATTCTACGCGGCACAACGGGCTGGAGACCTTTCAGATGGGAATCGCCTCGGGTGGAGAGGCGACTGTTTCAACTATGAACTCGAACAGGTGAACGGAAGCTACGACGTCGATCCGGGGATCATCAATCGATACATGGATGCCGGAGACTCACCGACGTTCGTGCTTCCGATCAGTTCCGCGATGACCACCATGGCATGGAGTGGTGTCGAATTCGAAGACGGCTACCGCTCCTCGGGTCAGATGGATGATCTCTTGAACACCTTGAAGTGGCATGCCGACTGGTGCATCGCGGCACATCCGGAACCCGATGTCTTCTGCGGTCAGATCGGGCAGGGTGATGGCGCACACAGCTTCTGGGGAGCCCCCGAGATCTACACGGATGCGACCGGGTACCGACCGAAGATCTGGTGGTTGACCCCGGAGCACCCGGGCAGCGAGCCCGCCGCGGAATCTGCGGCCTTTCTCGCTGCGGCATCGATGCTGTTCGCTTCGGATGATCCGACCTATGCAGCGACACTTCTTCTTCATGCCCGCCAGCTGTACGAGTTCGCGAACACCCACCGAGGCAACTACACCGAATCGATTCCGGGAGTGTCCTCCGCCTACAACTCCTGGTCGGGCTACCACGATGAACTGTGCTGGGCGGCTGCATGGCTTCATCGAGCCACCGGAGAACAATCCTATCTGGATGCCTCGGAGGTTCATTACGCGAACTCCGGTGCCGACCCCTTCTGGGCTCAGTCATGGGATGGCAAGATCAACGGAGCGGCATGTCTGCTCGCGGCATTGACGGGCAAGGACGTCTACAACAACTACGTTCGACAACATCTCGAACACTGGCTCCCGGGTGGAGGAATCGCCTACACCACGGGTGGTCTTGCCTGGCTGAATCAATGGGGATCACTGCGCTATGCGGCCAATACGGCGTTCATCGCCTTCGCCTACGCTGAAATGGTCGGTGACACGCCCGATGAAGACTACCGAGCGTTCGGCGAGCAGCAGATCAACTACATCCTCGGAGACAACCCGAGGAATTCCAGTTACGTCTGCGGGTTCGGCGAAAACCCTCCGGTCAAGCCGCATCATCGCGGAGCACATGGCTCATGGAACGATCAGATTCAGGATCCAGGACCCAATCGGCACGTGCTCTGGGGCGCACTGGTCGGCGGGCCCGCTTCCGCCGATGACTATGACTGGTCGGATGATCGAAACGATTGGATCGCGAACGAGGTCGCCTGCGACTACAACGCCGGTTTCACCGCGGCGCTGGCACGGATGTCGATGATCTACGGTGGTGACTCGCTGTCTGACGAGGTCTTTCCGCCCAGTGGGGATTCCTATGGCAACGAGATGTTCGTGGAAGCCTCCATCATCGAGAACGGGGCGACTTCGACCCGCATCCGCTGCATGTTGAACAACAGAAGCGCGTGGCCGGCACGCATGAGTGAAGCACTTTCCTTTCGGATTCATCTCGACCTGAGTGAAGTGTTCGCGGCCGGCTATACGGCACAGGACGTCCTCGTTCAAAGCGGATTCCTCGACGGTGGGACACTCGGTGGACTGCAGGTCGCCGATGCCGGAAACGATCTGTACTACTTCGAGATCTCCTATGACGGCGAAACCATCGGACCTGGACCGGGAACACGTCATCGTCGTGAATGCCAGGTGACGGTGGGTCTCGGAACGTCCGCACCCACCACGGCATGGGATGCGGGAAATGATCCGTCACTGTCCGCCCTGCCCTTCGGCCTGTCGTCGATCACCAAGACCGAGATGATCTCGGTCTACGATGATGGTGTTCTCATCTACGGCGAAGAAGGTGTCGTCGACTGCAACGACAACGGAGTCGATGATGCCGAAGAGATCGCCGAAGGTGCGACCGATCTCGATGGAAACGGAAGACCCGATGAGTGTGATCCGGACTGCAACGGTGACGACGTCCCTGACGCCTACGAAATCTCGCAGGGCGCCTTCGACTGCGACGGCAACGGAGTACCCGACGGCTGTGAAACATTCGCAGACTGCGACCAAGATGGTGTGGGTGATGCCTGTGCGATCGGCCAGGGACTGGTCGAGGATTGCGACGGAAATGGAATCCCCGATACCTGCGACATCGATTCGGGCGCGGATGATTCCGATTCGGACGGCGTTCTGGATGCCTGCCAACTCGACGGAATCGATGCCACTTTCCTGGTGATCGATGACTGGGGATCCGGATTCACCGCCGAGCTTCGAATCGTCAACAACAGTGAAGAGCCTGTTCCAGCCGTCTGGACACTCGAGTTCGACACCTCGTTCGACCTGACCGGTCTGTGGCCCGCGGAGTATCAGATCCTTGGAAACGGCCGGGTGGTGGTGACCTCACCCGAATGGTTCAATGCGGTCTCGCCGGGAGAATCGTTCACCATCGGAATGCAGGGCAGCCATGGTGGCACCATCAGTGCTCCAAGCGACATGATTCTCAACGGTTCGCCCGTTGAAATCGAGTGAAGCCATTCACTTGAAAAGATGGATCGACACACCGGGGCCCATTCAGGGCCCCGGTTCTCAAATTGGCTTCATGACCTTGACGAAGGCACCCTGACTTGGGAGTCTTGAATGTGCACAAACACCCCAAACGGGATCATCAGGATTCCCAGGAGCACACCCATGTCATTCGGTCCTTCGAAGTTGATCATCTCCTCACTGATTGCGTTCGTGATCGCATTTTCGATCTCATTCTCGATGACCGCCTCGAACACCGACAGCGCCTCTGAAAAAGCGGGTGCCGAAGAGTGGCCGGTCCACGACATGGAACGACCGCAGCCCACGATGGTGAATCCCGGAATGGCCGGCACGGCGAAAGCGCCGGGCACGGCCCCAAGCGATGCCACCGTGCTGCTCGGGCCCGGCACGGGCATGAAGCACTGGAACCACGCTGGCTGGAAGGTCGACGCCGATGGCGTGGCCCAGGTCACTCCGGGTACCGGAGACATCAAGACAAACGAGTCCTTCGGGGACTGTCAGTTCCACATCGAGTGGCTTGTTCCCGCCGACCGTGCATGCGATGGCCAGGTCGGCTCCAACAGCGGGGTGTTCTTCCTCGACAAGTATGAAGTCCAGATCCTCGGGTCGAATCCCAACCAGACCTACCCCGACGGCCAGGCCGGTTCCATGTACGGGCAGTACCCCCCGCTCGTGAACCCCTGCCGACCGAACGGCGAATGGAACACCTACGACATCATCTTCACCGCGCCAAGGTTCGAGTCCGATGGCTCGCTGGCCGCGGCGGGAACCGTCACCGTGATCTTCAACGGTGTCGTGGTTCAGAACCATTCAGCGTTCATGGGCATCACGGCACACGGCTCGAAAGCCGAGTACAAGAAGCACGATCAGACCGGTCAGATCAGGCTTCAGGATCACAGCGATCCGGTCAAGTTCGCCAACATCTGGGTGCGACCACTTGGCGAACGCACCCTCGCCTGGTGACACGAGAGGATCATTTCAACTGATTTACGACGGCGTCGATTCCAAGAGGGATCGACGCCGTTCTTTGAAGATAGACTGTGCCCTTTCAAGGAGATCCGACCCATGCCCGCACCGACCATCACCACCGCTGAATTAGAAAAACGACGAGATGCCATCCTGAAGTCACTGAAAGACTCGGTGGGCCTGATCTTCTCGGGAGATGGTGGGCATGATCTCAGGGGTGGATGGAAGCCGGATCCCACGTTCGAATACCTGACCGGAATCACCAACGAAGCCGGGGCGGCTCTGCTGCTCGACCCGCTCAATCCGATCGCAAGCAAGCGAGCCACGGTCTTTCTCAGGCCACTCGATCCTGAAATCGAAAAATGGGATGGCGCACGCGACTTCATCGACTCCAAGCTCGTCAAGAAGCTCGGGATCAAGAGTCTGGCAAGAACCAATCGTCTTCCGATGATGGTCACCGCTGCCGCGAAGAGATCGAAGAAGCTCGCGTGCCTTCACGGTTTCTCGAACCACACCCAGCCGATATCGGCGGATCTCGACGTCTTTCAGAAGGTCGCGCAACGCATTCCCGGCGTGAGCATCGTCGACCGGACCGAGCTCCCCGCCAGAATGCGGGCGATCAAGTCATCCGCCGAGCAGTCATGCATCAAGGAAGCGGGAAGGATCACCGCCTTCGGTTTCGATGCCGTTCTGAAGAACATGACACCCGGCATGAATGAATTCGAAGTGCAGGAGATGCTGGAACACGCGTACCGTTCGAACGGCTCGCGCGGCCCCGCCTACAACACGATCGCAGGGTCGGGTTTCAACGGCACGGTGCTGCACTACGGCGCCAACGACCAGACGATGGCGGATGGTGATCTCATTGTGATCGATTCGGGGTGCGAATTCTGCGGCTATGCGGCGGACGTGACGAGAACCCTTCCGGTGAACGGCACGTTCACGAAGCGCCAGCGCGAGATCTACTCGATCGTCCTGAAGGCGCTCGATGCCTCGATCGCGAAGGTCAAGGCAGGCGCGACCATGGCTCAGGTCGACAAGGCATCCCGCGACATCATCACGAAAGCCGGCTACGGCGACTATTTCATTCACGGGATCGGACACCACCTCGGACTCGAGGTGCATGACATCACGCCGGATGGACCGCTCAAGACCGGCTCGGTGATCACCGTGGAACCGGGGATCTATCTTCCCGAAGAGAATCTTGGTGTACGAATCGAAGATGACATCGTCGTCACCCGAGATGGTTCGAAGAACCTCACGAAATCCATTCCGAGAACCATCGCTCAGATCGAGAAGGCGATGGCGGGCTGAGAAGAGCGCTCGGGTGTGACTCCATGAATGGTTCGGATCAACCGAATCATGGACGCAGCAGGTTCACCAGAAGCAGTGTCACCGACCAGACGACGGGAAAACTCGAGATCAGGATTCCCACAAGGATCAGCTTTCGAGCGAGAGCGTCCCGGGTGCGGCCGACGATCTCGCAGGAAATGATGACGAAGAGCATCAGTGCGAACTTGAAACCGATCGCACCGGGCAGACCCCAGGAATCGATGACCAGTTCCGCGATGGGGTTCACCTCGACCCCGCCTTTGCGCAGAATCACCCAGGTCAGAATGATGTCGAGACTCGAAACGAAGATGAACCAGAGATAGGCATTCTGATATCTCATTTC
Organism: uncultured Phycisphaerales bacterium; assembly: GCA_949373145.1. Classification (GTDB taxonomy): domain Bacteria; phylum Planctomycetota; class Phycisphaerae; order Phycisphaerales; family SM1A02; genus UBA8087. The sequence goes on along the minus strand of CASICI010000001.1, from coordinate 18,720 downwards.
GGGAACATCGGTGAGTTCCGGATGATCATCAGGGGATTCTCTGGTCGTTTGCGGCATGACGAGATCAGATCAGCGGGTCATGGGTGGGCAGGTTGTGCGCGGGAGCCGTGTTCAGCTGGACGAGATTCTCCGATTGAATCTTCTTCGCCGAGTCGGGATCGACGTAGTCGGAATGACACGAGGCCTTGCCCTCTTCACCAGCGACGGCCTTGGCGTTCTTGCTGGTCTTGGAGGCGAGCTTGTGAATCTCATCGGGGCTGAGCACGCCTCGCTTTTCGAGAATCTCCTGCTGCTCGGGAGTCAAGGCATCCGAACGAACGGCCTTGTCACGGAAATACTCCGGATCCTTGCCGCTCGTGAACTCCTGGATCTCCTTCGAGATGCGCACGCTGCACCAGTCATGGCCGCACATCGCACAGAAGTCGGTATCCACGTCGAGATCTTCGTCGTGATACGCACGTGCGGTGTCGGGATCGAAGGACAGATCGAAGTGCTTCTGCCAGTTGAGCGCGGCACGGGCCTTGGTCAGTTCATCATCCCGGTCACGCGCTCCGGGTATGCCGAGAGCGACGTCGGCGGCGTGCGCCGCGATCTTGTAGGCGATGCACCCCTGCTTCACGTCATCACGCTTGGGCAGACCGAGGTGTTCCTTCGGGGTCACGTAGCAGAGCATGGAAGCTCCGTGATAACCGGCTGAAGTGGCTCCGATGCAGGAGGTGATGTGGTCGTACCCGGGAAAGATGTCGGTGACCAGGGGTCCGAGGACGTAGAAGGGTGCGCCGTGACAGAGACGTCTCTGGAGCTTCATGTTGAATTCGATCTGGTCGAACGGCACGTGTCCGGGACCTTCGACCATGACCTGGACACCGCATCGCCAGGCTCGTTCGGTGAGTTGACCCAGTGCGGTCAGTTCACCGATCTGCGCGGCATCGGTCGCATCGGCAAGTCCACCGGGACGAAGTCCGTCTCCGATCGAGAACGTGACGTCATAACGACGCATGACTTCGCAGATCTTCTCCCAGGCCGTGTTCATGGGGTTCTGCTTGCCGTGGTGGATCATCCACTTCGCGAGAAGCGAACCACCACGAGAGACGATTCCGATCAGACGGTCGCGGACCAGTGGAAGATGCTCGCGCAGCGTGCCGGCATGGATCGTGAAGTAGTCGACACCCTGGGCCGCCTGGTGTTCCAGTGTCTCGAGAATCATCGACTCTTCGAGATCCTCGATCTTCCGGCCGATGATCATCGAGTAGATGGGAACCGTTCCGATCGGAACGCTGCTGTTCTTGATGATCGCAAGGCGGGTCGCGTCGAGGTCACCACCGGTGGAGAGGTCCATGACGGTGTCGGCGCCCCAGCGTTCGGCCCACTTGAGTTTCTCGACCTCTTCGTCGGTGGAACTCGACACGGGCGAAGCACCCATGTTCGCATTGATCTTGGTCTTGGTAGCTCGACCGATCGCCATGGGGTCGAGTTCGTGCTCCAGGTGCACGCGATTGGCGGGTATGACGAGACGTCCGGACGCGACTTCGTCACGAACCTCTTCAGCCGAAAGGTGTTCCTCCCGCTCGGCGACACGCGTCATTTCGGGCGTGATGACTCCCAGACGTGCGTGTTCGAGCTGGGTGATCGGTTCGAATCCCTCGGGCGCCTCACAGCGGATCCAGGTGCCATCCGTTCGGCCATGACCGGCGCATCCGGTGTCCCATGATTCGGTCGCACGAATGGTCCAGCCCTGAGGGAGAAAATCCCAGGCCGTCTTGTCACTCGCCGGCGGCATGCCAGGCGTGTCGGGCGAGGCGTATGTCAGAGGTCGACCGACCTGGGCGGCCTGAGCGAATGATCCGGGTGAGGTTCCCTGCGCATCGGTCGAGGGATTCGAGGCTCCGTGAAGAGGCAGTGGCCAGCCACGGTCATCATCACTCGAAGAATTGTGAGGGGCTTGTTCGATCATTGGTCCAAAGACCTCCTTGGGTGAGGGGAAGTCCGGACACGGCGGTTGAGTGCACGGTCTGACGCTTCCCTACGCCGGTTTCAACCGGATCAGGTTCGACGGGTTCTTCTCAGTCCTGAAGAAAGCAGGACGCCCCGAGCGATTGATACTATCGTAGCGTTTTCGGGCAGATGAAATGTTTGCTCTGAAAATCCGAATCATTCCAGGGCCAAGGGGTCCAAGGAGCTCCAGAATGAAGATCTTCGCCATCATTTCAATCGTCATCGTTCTTCTCCTCGGATGCTGCGGAGGGTGCGTCTATACCGGCTACTACATGATGTACTACGGAACTTTCGAACCGGTGAAGGTCCAGATCGATGGCACCCCGACCATCGATCAGTACATCGGAACCATCGATTCCGGCACGCTGAGCTGGGAAAACTCGATGGCGGATTGGAGCACGCCGGGCAACGAACAAAGAATGACCTTCGATGTGAGCGGCCCCAAGGGCACCGGCCTGGTCACCATCAGCCAGGGGACCCAGGGACTCAACAAGCTTGATTGGGCGACCCTCGAGATCGATGGGGAAACCCATGTGATCCTTGGAACGCCCCCCGCCGACCTTGATGCAGAGCCCTCTTCCGCGGACAGCGACCCGGCGTCGGACTCGAATGAGAAAATGAAGAGTGCTCCGGCGGAGAACACCGCAGAGATGCCTGCCGAGACGGCACCCGACAAGGAGTGATCCCACCGAAGGTGGTCTGCGCTCATGGTCGACATCCAAGACATCAGAGATGCTGCGAAACGAATCGAGCCATTCGCTCGCAAGACGCCCGTCGAAACCTGCGGGACGCTCGACCGGCTTGCCGGTCGAGAGATCTTTCTGAAGTGTGAAAACTTGCAGAAGGTCGGTGCCTTCAAGTTCCGTGGCGCCTGCAATGCCGTCATGGGTCTCGATGATGCCGAGGCCGCCCGAGGCGTGGTGACGCATTCGAGCGGGAACCATGCCCAGGCACTCGCGCTCGCCGCGAAGATGCGAGGCATCAATGCCACGATCGTGATGCCGAGCGATGCACCGCGGGTCAAGCGTGCCGCGGTCGAGGGATACGGTGCGACGGTGGTTGAATGCGAACCGACGCAGGAGGCCAGAGAACACAACGCGAAGGTCATCGTCGAACGTGACGGTGCGACGTTCATCTCTCCCTACAACGATCACAGGATCATCGCCGGACAGGGGACGACCTACCTCGAGCTGCACGAACAGGTCGCAGACCTCGATGCGTTGATCGTTCCCCTTGGTGGTGGCGGCCTGCTTTCCGGCATGTCGATCGCGGCGCGCGCCTTGAACCCGGACATTCGGATCATCGGAGTCGAGCCGCAACTGGCGGATGATGCCGCGGAATCACTTCGAACCGGTCGGATCGTGCCGCAACGCCCCCCGCGAACGATCGCGGACGGCTTGCGAACATCTCTCGGAACACTGACGTTTCCGATCATTCAGCAGAACGTGGACGAAGTCGTTTCAGTCTCGGATGAAGCGATCGTCTGTGCGATGCATCTGATCTGGGAACGAGCCAAACTGGTCGTGGAGCCCAGCGCGGTCGTCGGTGTGGCCGCCGTCTTCCAGGAGGACTTCAAGGCACGCGCGGGCATGGAGCGGACCGCGGTCGTCCTTTCGGGCGGGAACCTGGATCTGAGTGCACTGCCCTGGTGAGTCTGGTGCGTCGGCGGTCGTCAGTTCGCCCAGGAGGCGAGCAACTGCGCGAGATCCGCGCCATTGACCTGGCCGTCGCAGTTGAGATCTACGGGCGACCCATCAGCCACCGCACCCCAGAGTGCCAGAAGGGACGCCAGATCGGCTCCGTCGACGACACCGTTCCCGTCGATGTCGGGTTCAGCGGAACACACTGACGGCACGCCCGTGGCGACCAGGCTCGAATTCCATGTTCCGAAGGTTGTTCCTTCGGCACTTGAAGCCGACATCAACAGATTGGCGGTGCCACCAGGAGGCAGGATCGTGGGAACCGGCAACGGAAGGTCGTCGATGGCCGCCTCGGCTGCCGGAATCACCTGATCGAATTCCAACTCGGAGAGAAACGCCATTTCGGCGCCGGAGTCAGTCTGAAGAAACGAACCGTCGAGTGGCAGCAGAAATGGAATCGGATCGGTGACGATCTCCTCCCCCGAGAAGATGAAGGTGAAGTTGGACTCCAGAGCGAGCACGCCCAGTAGGGAAGAGCCCTTGGAAGCATCCTGCACCAGGACCGTCGAAGGTGCGGCCTGCTGCAATGTCCAGCTCTGCAGCTCGATCTCTCCGAGGGGAATCGGAAGTTCGATTCCACCGATGAAGAGACCAGAGGGTGAAACGGTGCGGAAGGTGCTGTAGACCAGGTTCAAAGTGGCCGTCACGGTCGCGGCATCGTCACCGAGAACGTTCAGCACGAAGTCTTCGACCGAGGCAGAGGTTCCTGAAGGGTCGAGAGTGAAACCGAATGACCCGACGGGTGAGACCGAGTTCGATCCGGACAACACCAGAGTCGCACTGAAATCGATCGGGTTGTTTCCACTTCCACCGAAGAAGCCCGGAAGCGTCGACGTACCGTCCGGCGTGGTCTTCGCGTCGTAGTTGCCGATCAACGTTCCGTTCAGCGGAATCGAGACGTTCAGGGTCTGCTGGATGAAACTGTCTTCCTGATCGACCGAGAACTCGTAGTTCTGCGCGGAAGCGATCGTTGAAAGCAGAATCGCGCTGAATGACGCAAGGACAAAGGAGGCTCGGGGAATCAATGCCATGGTTGTTTCCTTCTTTCATGACCGGTGGATCACCTAACCCTACAGCCCGAAGAGCATGAAAGAAGATCAAGAAACTGAAAAACCGCTCTGAAATCAGGCCTCGAATCGGTGTGTCAGGTGCCCCAGTAGGAGAGCAGGACCGTGAGATCCCCCCCACCGACGACGCCATCACAATCGAGATCACCCACAGAATCGTCCGAACCCCATTTCACGAGCAGTCGAGTCAGGTCAGCTCCCCCGACGACACCGTCACCATCGAGATCCGGATCAGCCGTGCAGGACGTCTCGCCGGGAAGAAGGGAAAGCAGATATCGGACACCGAAATACGTGGGCGAAGGGTCCTCTCCTTCTTCGAGTTCATCGAGAGGACAGGGCAGAAACGCACGAAGACCGATTCGTTCGAACCCGGCAGACACGATCAGGAACCAGTCTCCGGGGCCCAATTCAAGATCGATCTCACGGGCACCCGAGCACGGTAGGGCTTCGTAGATCGAGTGAAACACGAGAGGTCCCGCACAGACTCCGGACTGCAGAGTCACTTGGGCGGGGAATTCAGCTTCCAGAACGACTCGAACCGTGGAGGCCTCCTCGAGCTGAAAGGAGAACCAATCAGTGTCACGAGGGGTGGACGTGGTGGTCGTCCCGAGGATGACGTCACCAAGCATGATCGGAGTGCTTTCCTCGGAAAGCATGTTGCATCCATCGTTGAGACGTTCGTCGCAGGGTTCGGACTCATCGATGGTTCCGGATGGAATTCGAAGTTCGCACAAGGGCGTGGAGCAGATGTCCGTCGCCAGATCGATGCAGTACGCATCCCATTGAATCGAACAGCAGTACCAATCATGGTCACAGGTCAATCGGCAGCAATCACGATCATCACAGCCGGGAATGACTGAGAACTGATCACAAGGCTGCGAACCGGGACAGGCAAGCCCGCCGCAGATCTCTTCGGAAATGACCACGCAGAACTCATCCCAGCCGATCTCGCAACAATTGGGATCGACGTCGCAGACCGCTTCGCAGCATTCGTCCACGATGCATCCGAAGCCACCGTGTGGTTCGTCGCAGGGACCCTCCTGGCATTGTGCCGAGGCCGATTCGCATGCGAGACCGAGCAGCAGCGCAGGGAACAGATGACGTCTGATGCTCACCGGCGGCGCCTTTCATCGGAAGTCACGGGTGGCTCGGCTGATTGGGCACGGTGCAGCGCTCGAGCTTCGGCCGGCATCAGATCACTCAACCATTTCACCAGACTGGTCGAAGCGGGCACCAGAGCCGGATCGAGCGGCTGAAGATCGGGGATGTCGGCCTCCGAGGTCTCGCCGGCAAGACCCCCGATGAGTCCGTTGCGCATGAGAACGAGCTTGTCGAGGCTGATGTCGACGACGACGAGGTCCTGATCACCATCGCCTTCAAGGTCGGACACGACCATCTGACGCACGAAGCCGAACCCGAAGAACGTCTGTGCGAACAGGAATTCCTCCGGTCCCCCTTTCGGAGTCTCGTTTTCCAGGAAGACGACGAGTCCGGGCAGGGCGTGGCCGATCACGAGGTCGGGGTCGCCGTCACCATCGAAATCACCGACGGCGGGATACCAGGAAAGGCCCTGGGAAGATCCCGGAAGGATGGTCTTCTCCCCGACCGACCCCGATTCATCCAGCTCGAAGAGAGCAAACCACTGAGATCCGAACGCGGTCTGAGGCAGCACACAGGAAAGACTGCCGTCTCCGTCGAAATCAGCCCAGGCACCGTAGGCGCAGCCACCTTGATCGCCGTTGTTGATGGTTGGCGGCTTCCAGGATCTGGTGGGAGCCGTGAGGCGGCCGTCGACGACACGGTTCAGGTGCAGACGACTGGTACCGAGGGAGATCGTCGCGAGATCGAGTTCTCCATTGTCGTCGAGATCCTGCAGTGTGAAGCTCTGTGGAAACGGATAACCGTTGCGCCATGGCGCGATTCGGAGTCGGGAGAGGAGTGAGAACTCCCCGGTGCCGTCACCGGCGAGGACACGGACATCCTCGCTGTAATGACCGAGTGACACGATGTCGAGGTCACCATCGAGATTGATGTCGAGGACTCTGAGACAGCGACATTCGCGGCCCGCATCCAGGCGGCGAGGCGTCTCGTCGAACTCTCCATTGGGAAGGCCGTCGAAGATCTGAACGCCGCCCTCGAGGTCTCGAATGGCCATGATGATCTCGACATGTCCATCTCCGTCGAGATCGGCGATTTCGACCCAGTCGGTCTGACCGAACCCCACCAACTCACGATCAAAGGCCAGAGCACCGTCGGCGGTTCCGGAAAGAATCACCACCCGGCCTTCGCGATTTCTGCCGGCCACGACGGCGTCGAGGTCTCCATCACCATCGAGATCATGGAGATCGACGCAGGTCGGACCGATGCCTTTCGGCAGGACCACGTCTTCAAGAGTGAATTCGAAGTCCGTGATCTGACCGAACCCAGTGGACGCGATGAAGGTCGCGACGATGAGAGTCAGCATGCTCGAATTCTTGGTGTGGAACGACATCTCATACCTCTGGTGAATGATCACTTCATGGTAGGAGACTCACTGGAGATCTCACCGTATGGTTTCGAATTCCGATTGGAAATGATCCGGTCAAGAGCTTCGAGTCGGCGTGGATGCCTGTTTTGATCCGGTTCGAGAATGATCAATGCCTCGAGAAATGAACGGGCTTCGTCCAAACGACCGGTCTCGATCGAGACTGCCGCCGCAAGCTCATGAAACTCGGGTCGGTACGGATCTATTCGCAACATCTTCGAGGCACTGGATCGCGCTTCCTCGGAAGAACCGAGTTCACGAAGAAGCAGAGTGAGTTGATGCGCGTACAGCGGATCCCGAGTCTCGAGTGCTTCAAGCCGTGCAAGCGGTGCGACCGCGAGATGTCGCTCATCGGAATCAAGATGAAGTCGAGCGAGAACCTGATCGGGATAGGGATCGACGGGACGAGCCACACGATATCGATTGAGATACTCGAGGGTCTCGGAATCATTTCTGGAATCACGATCGATTCGTCGTCGAACGATCAACTCGAGGAGATCGGGATGACCGGGATGCTCTTCCAACCACCGTTCGATCTGAGCATCATCGGGAACGAAAGCGCGGGCCTTCAAATCACCCGGGGGATCATCAACGCCGTCGGGATCGGATGACTGAACGTGTTCTTCGATCAGATCGTTGACGGACGGTGACGCGAAGAAACCCCACGCCGCGACCTCTCCCTGCGCCCAGTCGAGAAAACCACGATGAAAGCTCTCTTCGGAAAGACCGAGGACGCGGTTCATCGCGTCGGATTGGGGAAGCCCGTCGAAATAATGGTCGAGCAGATCGACCAGTGCATCGGAGCCGTGGGTCGCGTTCATGTATTCGACCATCCAGGCACCCTGCGCATAGGCCAGCTGCCGATCGATGGGACGCCTGGGACGCACGAAGGCCCAGTTGATCTCCTGCATGTCGAAGAGTTGGCCCGATTGAAGTTCCGTGGCGAGCATTCGGGCCGTCGGGTAATCCCGCGGGGCCAGCTCCATGGTCACCGAGGCCGCTTCGGTCAGCCAGTGGGGAATTCTGTTGCGAGTCCGGTCCAGTGTGATGGTGTGCGTGTATTCATGACGCAGCGTGTCCAGCCAGTCGAACAGGCCGAGGTGCAGAGATGGCGCTCCCTTTCTCGGAACCTCCATCGCGATGACAGGACCGGTGCAGGCGGCGACGGTATGGATCCAGGGCATTCCCGTGATGCGGACGGAAAAGAACTCGTGATCTGGCATGACTTCGATCACGGTCTTCGCAGTCGGTTCGTGATCGAAACGCGCCACCACCTCGTGATGCATCGCCTCCAACGCGTCGGGCATCATCCTCACGAGCACTTCATCCTCTCCGGGCAGATAGCGGATGATGAAATGTTCGGTCTCGATGCTCTCGAACACGGAAAGTTCCTCGAGAAGGCGCAGACTGAATGCCGCACGCTCGTTGAAGGGGTCCAGACGAGCGACACGTTGCAGCGCAGCGAGCGCCCGTTCGTCACGACCCGACTGCATCTCGAGAAGTCCAAGCTCGATCAGGGGCGCGGACCACCTCGGTCGCCTCGAGACCGCTTCTTCCAGAAAGAACGCGGCATCCCCGTACTGCCGGTTCTGGGAGAGAAATCGACCCACGGTGTGGTATCCGTCGGCGCAACCGGGAAAGATCACGTCCATGGCATCAAGACGAGTGCGTGCCGAAGCGATGTCGTAGGCGACCGCGTCCGAAGCCGCCCGAAGCGCGAGAGCCTCGCGAAGAAAGGGTTCTCTCACAAGCAGCGTGTCGAGAATACCGATCGCCGTCTCCGGGTCATCGTTGATCAACGCCGATTCGGCATCCAGCAGATCGGCGAAGACACTTCGATTCGAGAGTCGGCGCAAGGCGAGTGAAGCCCGAGCGGCCGAATCGAAATCAAAGCCACCGAGAGCGATGCGTCCCAGAAGGAACCAGGCCTCGGCACATCTGGGGTTGAGTGAAAGCGTCTCGTGCAGTGCGGGAATCGCCTCGGAACGTTTGTGTTTTTCCACAAGCAGGCGGGCTTCCATGAGCCGTGGCCGCCAGTCGAAACGATCGATCTCCTCGCGAACTCGAGCGAGCTCGGTCATCATCAATCGATATTCGCTGGATGGTCTTCCAAGAATGCGGGCTCGCACCGCTCGGGCTTCCACACGATCGACGAGGCGTTCACCGGCGCGTCGATCTCCGCCCTCCGACCAAAGAAGTGAATCGATCTCTTCGAGTGCATCGTCCCAGCGTCCACAGGATTCGAAGGCACGCACGCGCAGAATCATCGCGGATTCGGTCTGGCTCGACTCAAGGAGATCGATCGCATCGGCGCATCGACCCCGAAGGACGAGTGCCTCCGCACGTCGCTCCACCGAGAGAGCGTCGTCGAGGAAGACGTCGTCGTCCCATGTTGCGGTGTGAAGCATCGCACGGGCACGCTGATCAGGCAGATCCAGATCCTCGTCGGTCCAGACACCGTGGTGAAGTCGTCCCTCGACACGCTCGTCTTCATCGAGCCAGACCGCTTCGAGCGCCTGCGCGACGTCACTTCGCAGCGATGGGGCTTCGGGCACCAGCGGAAGTTCATTCGCTTGTCCCGATGCGACCGTGGAGGCGAGAAGTGTCGTTGGAAGAAGTGCGAGCAGACGGGCGAAATGCATCAGGGACGTGAACCTTCCGTTTCGGAAATCGGTTCGGCAAGGCGCTTGATCTCGATCGACCACCCCTCCTCGACCGCCTGATCCTGGAAAGCGATCATCTCCCTCTGAATGCGTCCGTTCATGAAGGCCTTCTCGTCGGTATGGAGCTCTGGTGAACGAAGCCATACGGAGGTTCGGTCACCGTTGCGGTGACGAACAAGGACGCCTGCGGGAAGAAGTCCGGTCTTTTCAAAGATGAGATCGATCGATTCGTGATCTTCGTGCGCAGGTGTCCCGAGTCGGGGAACGAGGTGGAGCACCTCCACATCCTTCAGAGCACGAAAGAGAGGTTCGTCGGGAACCACTCCGATCGACGGTTCGAAACGGCGCCGGACGGTCTCGGCTTTCTGAGCGAGAGGCAGAGGAAACGGTCCTTCCCCCAGCTTGAAGGGATCGAGATCCTCACCGGGTCTCGAGATCTGCCGTCGAACGATCCGCTTTCGATCAGGCGTCATCTCGACCCACCAACCCTCTTCGAAGGCGTGGTATTCCGATTTCGAGGTTCCATGACCAGAAGCATCGATGATTCGATCGAAGACGAGCACCACGTCTCGCTCGGGCGGCTGGATGGTGATCGCGATTTCGCCCAGCCGGGTCTCGAAGTCTCCTTCGAGGTCGTAGTCCTTGCGATACGTCAGGGGAGAAGAGAACAATCGGATGGCACCGTGCGCGTCTTCAAGTCTGTCGAGCAGGCGATCCACCTCGGTCGGCGTGCTCTGAGGGGTTTCCTGCAGAAAAGGAAGGGTGGTCACCATCATGAGGAAGGAAATGAGCAGATTCGTCACGAGCGTCTCTCCGAGGTCCGGGATGACATGGACTGTCATCCTACGAACGGTTCACAAAAAGGATGCGCTGGTCGTGCCCTGACGGACCCCCACGGATCACTTCTCGATGGGTACCGATTCAACGACTTCCAATCCGAAGCCGCTCAATGTCGGCCAGGGACGTGGGTGGTTGGTGATCAGGCGGAGTTTGGACAAACCAAGGTCTCTGAGAATCTGACTTCCGATGCCGAACTCGCGCTGATCCATGGGCATCGCTCTTCCGCCGACACCTTCCGGGTGTGCCAGATCGGGAGCGTTGACGTCCTGGATTCCTCGTGAAAGCTCGTGCAAACCACGCGTCAGCTCAAGGTTTCCCGATTCAGGACGCATGTAGACGACGGTCCCACGACCTTCCTTCTGAATCATCTCGAGCGATGCGAGCAGTTCATCGCGACTTGAAGACCTGTCCGGTGAGGAAGACACCCCGAAGATGTCGCCCAGAAGATCACGGCGATGAACGCGCACAAGCGTCGGCTGATCGGAGGTCGGCACGCCGCCATCCGGTGAACGATCTCCGACTCCACCCGCACAGAAGGCCACGTGAGGAAGCGCATCGATCGTGCTTCGCCATGCGAACAGTCTGAACGTGCCCACCGAGGTCACGACCTCGCGCCCGTCGAGCGGCTGGATCCTCTCGACCAGAGCCTCCTGGGTCAGTCGATATTCGATGACCTGTTCGACCGAGCACATCTTGAGTTCGTGTTCGACGCAGAATTTCTCGAGATCCGGCATGCGAGCCATTTCACCGTCGGGGTTGACGATCTCGATGATCGCGGCGGCCGGTCGGATTCCTGCGAGGCGGCACAGGTCGACGGAGCCCTCGGTCTGCCCGGTGCGAACCAGGGCGCCTCCATCCCGGGCCCGGAGGGGATTGATGTGCCCGGGTCGGACGAAGTCGTCCGGCCTGGAATCGGAATCCGCGAGCATCTGAATCGTCTTGGCGCGGTCACGTGAACTGATGCCCGTTCCCACACCATGTCTCGGATGACCGTCGACGCTGATGGTGAAAGGCGTCTGTCGAAGACTGGTGTTGTTGTTTCCCTGCGGCTCGAGTTCGAGTCGTTCGCAGGTCTCCATGTCCAGAGCGACGCAGAGGTAGCCAGCACCGACACGCGTCAGGAAATTGACCACCTCGGGAGTGGCGAACTCGGCCGCGACCACGAAGTCTCCCTCGTTTTCACGATTCTCGTCATCGACGAGGATGATGATGCGGCCGTTGCGGATGTCTTCGATGATTTCTGGGATCGTTGAAAAGCTCATAGGCGAATGGTAGCGGGTGTCAGCCGGGGGTCGCGAAGAACGACGGGATTGATGACGGAAGATCCACTCTGAAAAGGCTACGATTGACCCATGACCAAGAATCAAGAGAAAACGGAAAAGCTTCTTCTGGAATTGACCTCGATCCCCACGGCGGCCGGCCATGAGGGACGGGTCCAGGCTTTTCTCGACGGCTGGCTCTCCCGGCGCTCGAAATCACTCCAATGGAAGAGGGACCGAGCCGGCAATCTTCTGATCAGAAGACGGAATCCCTCGCGCAAGGCCCCGATTCTGATCACGGCACACCTCGACCACCCCGCTTTTCTGGTCACGTCGGTCGAAGATCGGGACATCACCCTGGAATTCCGTGGCGGTGTGCAGGACCCTTATTTCGAGGATGCGAAGATCGAGATATTCGATCGAAACGACGTGGCTCATCGGGCTCGCATCACCTCGCTCGACAAGGACGCGAAACCATTCAAGACCGTGACCGCCAGGTTGTCACGGAGACCCGGCGACATGGCACCTGGAGACATCGGGCGATGGGCGTTCGCACCGGCCGAAATCAAGGGCGGAAGATTGAAGACGAATGCGTGTGACGACCTCGCCGCGGCGGCGGCCGCATTGGTCGCCTTCGACCGGATCAGAAAGCGCAAGGGATGTGAACACGTGGGCCTGCTCTTCACGGTGGCTGAAGAAGTCGGTTTCGTGGGTGCGATCGAAGTGGCGAAGAACGCCCTGTCATCCCGAGGTGGACTGATCACGAAATCCGCACGACTGATCTGCCTGGAAAACTCCCGCAGTTTCCCGGAAAGTCCGATCGGTGGCGGACCGATCGTCAGGGTGGGTGATCGAATCAGCGTCTTCAGCCCGGAACTGACGAACACGATCTCCCAGGTCTGCCAGGACGCCACGAAGAAGGATCCGGACTTCAAGTGGCAACGACGTCTGATGCCCGGAGGTGCCTGTGAAGCGACCGCCTTCGCGACCTATGGGTTCCAGTCGACCTGTCTGTGCCTGCCGCTGGGGAACTACCACAACATGGCGGATATCGATGGAGTGGCCGCCGGGTCCAGACCGGCTCGTGTGGCCCGCGAAGAGATCGCCATGGCCGATTTTCATGGCATGGTCAGAATGCTCGAACTGGTCGCCAGCAGACTGGATGATGATCAGGGCAAGATCAGAAATCTTCTGGATGGACTCCACCGGGATCGAAGTTTCGTGCTCGAAAGCTGACGCTTCGTATACTCCTGTGCATGCCGACGAAACAGATCAAACAGGACCCGCTCTCAGTTCTCGACCATGCCTTTCGCGCAGCCATCGCTCGCGCCCTCGATGAAGAGGGTGACTTCGACCCGGTGATCCGAGCGGCCCAGAATCCGAAGTTCGGTGACTACCAGTGCAACGCGGCGATGGCTCTGGGCAAGTCCCGGGGGATCAAACCCCGCGAACTCGCGGAGCGCATTCTGGCGCAGGTCGAACTTGGTGAAGTGGTTGAGGCGATGGAGATCGCAGGACCGGGTTTCATCAACATCACGCTCGGGCGCAGAGTGCTCGGCGAAGCCGTTGCTGAGATGGACGACGATCGGCTCGGAATTCCACGACAGGGGAATGGTCACGTCATCACGGTCGACCTCTGTGGCGTGAATGTCGCCAAACAGATGCATGTCGGACACCTCAGGGCCACCATCATCGGAGACTCGATCGCGAATCTTCACGAAAGACTTGGTTGGACGGTGCACCGTGAAAATCACCTGGGTGACTGGGGCCTCCCGATCGCGATGACCATGACCGCCCTCGAGAACAGCGGCGCGGACCTCGAACAGCTGACGCTCGACGCACTGAATGTCGCCTACCGGGATGCACAGCTCTCAGGAAGGTCGGATGTCAAGGGACTCGCAGGCGCCATCGCACACGGGTGTGGACCGCATCGGATCGCGGAGCTTGAGACCCAGAACGAGGGAGCGATCGAAAACATCTCCCGGGCGAAGGAGACATTGATCGCTCTTCAATCCGGTGACTCCGCGCTGGTCGCGAACTGGAACGCGCTGATCGACTGCACCATGCGGGAGGTCTTCGACACGCTGGGACTTCTGAACGTCGGCATCGGACCCGAGCACAATCGGGGCGAGTCCTTTTACAAGGACAAGCTTGCGGGGGTGGTCGAGCAATTCATCGAATCCGGGACGGCCGTCGAGGACAACGGTGCGATCGTGGTCCGTTTCGAGGACCGGGAAAGACCGCTTCTGATCAGGAAATCGGACGGTGGTTTTCTCTATGCGACGACGGATCTTGCCGCGATTCGCCACCGGGTTCACGATCTGAAATCGGAACGCGTGGTCTACGTCGTGGACGCCAGACAGAAGGACCACTTCAAGGACGTCTTCGATGGTTCGAGAAGGATCGGCTGGGACCGAACCCCCGACGGCATCGAGTCGGATCTTCACCATCTTCCGTTTGGTTCGGTACTGGGTCGGGACAAGAAGCCGTTGAAGACCAGATCAGGTGAGAATTTCACCTTGCGAGCACTCCTCGAGGAAGCCATCGAACGCGGGACGCGCGAGGTGGTCGCCCGAGCGGAGGATCCGAACGCACCGACCCACGGAATCCCTCCGGAGGAGCTTGAATCGATCGGACGGGCGGTTGGAATCTCGGCCGTCAAGTACGCCGATCTTTCAAGCGGCGTCACCCGCGACTACATCTTCGACCTGGATCGAATGATCGCCTTCGAGGGAAACACGGGACCCTACATCCAGTATGCCCACGCAAGAATCAGTTCGATACTCATGAAGGCCGAGAAACAGGAGATCCAATGGCAGGATGCGAGGATCCTTCTCGACACTTCGGAGGAGAAGCAGCTCGGACTTGCGATCATGCGATATCCACAGGTCGTTCAGGAGACCGCGGATCAACTGGAACCACACCGACTCTGCACGTACCTCTACGACCTCGCGAACACCTACAGCACCTTCTATCAGGGCTGTCCCGTGCTGAAAAACGATGACGAGGGCGTACGTGCCTCACGACTCAGAATCTGCTCGATGACCAGACGTATCCTTGCAGACGGACTCGCATTGCTTGGGATCGAATCACCAAGCCGCATGTAGGAGATGAATCATGCCGATCGCTCATCAGGACTTCAAGAACCTGCACGTGTTCGAGCACCCGCTCGTCCAGGACAAGATCGCCAGAGCCCGGAACGTGGACACACCGCATTCCCAGTTCAGAAGGCTTCTCAATGAGATCGCAGGTTTGATGACCTACGAAGTCTGCCGAGAGCTGAAGACCAGAGACACGGAGGTCAGAACGCCCATCGGCGTGACCAACGGTCGCTACCTCGACGAACCGCTGACACTGGTTCCCATTCTGCGGGCCGGCATCGGCATGACCGAAGGCATGCTGGGGCTGCTGCCCGAAGCGAGAGTGGGCCATGTGGGTCTGTATCGAAATGAAGAGACGCTCGAACCCGTCGAGTACTACGCGAAGTTCCCTCCGGACATGGCGGATGGCATGGTGCTGCTCATCGACCCGATGCTCGCCACCGGCGGAAGTGCCTCGGCGGCGGTGGATCTCCTCAAGAAGAGAGGGTGCGAACGGATTCGTTTCATCTGTCTCGTCGCGGCACCGGAAGGTGTCCGACGACTCGAAGACGATCATCCGAACCTGCCGGTCTACTCGGCGGTTCTCGATGAACGGCTCAACGAAAAGGGATACATCGTTCCGGGGCTCGGAGATGCCGGAGACCGGATCTTCGGAACACAGTGATCGGGCCGGTGCGACTCAGGGCTTGTGCGGGATCCAGGGAACGTCCGGGACGCCAGCCTCGCGATTCGCAAGCCGAGAAGCGGCAAAGAGCAGATCGCTGAGACGGTTCACGAATTCGATGGTGTGAATGTTGACCGTGTCTCGGTGCGCGAGACGAACGATGGCTCGCTCCGCCCGTCGACAGGTGCAACGGGCCACGTGGATACGGGAGGCCAGTTCGGTCCCTCCGGGCATCACGAAGGTCTTGATCGGTTCATTGCGACTTTCTATCGCATCGATCGATCTTTCAAGATTGGTCACATTCTGTTCCACCATGCGACTGATCTTGTCTTCATGTTCGGACCCACAAGGCGTGGCGAGATCCGCACCCAGATCGAAGAGGCGTGACTGCAGAGGCGAAAGATGCTCTTTGAGAAGCGGGACTTCGCAGACGACGAGGATCATGCCCAGCTGGGCATTGAGTTCATCAACCGCACCATAGGCCTCGATTCGCAGATCGTCCTTGCTGACCCGGTCCCCACCGAAAAGACCGGTGGTGCCATCATCACCTGTTCGGGTGTAAAGCTTCATTCATCTCTTCCCTGTGCTCGAGGCACGGTTCATGTTCCCGGGTGCAGAACCAGTTCCGGCTCGACCACTCGGCTTCCATCTTGATCACCGAGAACGGCGCGAAAGCCGTCCCGCAATGCCGTAACGATATGCCCTCCGGTGGCGTCGGACACGATGATCCCGAGTTGATGGTGCTTTTCGAGAGAAAAAAGACCGTCGATACGCTCGAGAACGGAACCAGCGGCTTCCGCGGGCGAAGCCCCCCGCCGAAGCGCTTCAACCACTGCGAAGGCCCCACAGGAACCCATCACCAATTCCCCCTCGCCGGTACAGACGGCCATTCCAACCCCCGGTTCGACGTAGAGACCGTGGCCGATGATTGGTGAATCACCAACACGTCCGGGGACCTTGAATGCAGTTCCACTCGTGGAGCAGGCACCCGCAAGGCGACCATCACGCCCGAGAGCCAGCACACCAACGGTGTCGTGACTTGGCCATCGACGCTCATCATCACTCCCGGTGGTGGAGTGAGAGCCGCCGGTCTGACCTTGAAAGAGCGCTCCACCCCCACCCGCTCCGGGATCGACCGGCCGCAGGGGGACATCGGGTGCATGACCACCAGCCCCGGTCCGGGACCACTGAAACCAGGCTTCTCGCGCCGCTGGGGAGAGCAGATCGGACTGGCTGAGTCCCCTCTGAGTGGCGAAGTGATCCGCGGGCGCGCCGGCCAACATCACGTGGGGCGTCTCTTCCATGATCAATCGAGCAAGTCTGGTCACTTGGAGGTGGCGGGTGACGTAACACGCGCTTCCGCACTCCGATGGTGATCTCATGACGCAGGCATCGAGGGACATGGTTCCGGAAGCATCCGGGAGACCACCGAACCCGACCGAATCAACATGCTCGTCCTGCTCGGCGGTTTCACACACCAGAACGCAGGCATCCAAAGGATCGCCACCCTCAAGAAGGTCAGGGAGCGCCAGATCAAGACCTGCCTGCGCAAATGACCAGGTGCCTACGAGCAGAGGTGATGTCACTGTTTGACCTTATGGATGAGGAGGAGTTGGAAAAACGACACGGAATCAGAGTGAAGTGGGCCATACAGAGGGGGCCAGAGCTGTTTATTACCGGACTTCACAACTCCAAGGACATCTCACAACGGGAAAGAGGTTTTCTTTTTTGCCAAACCCGAGTTTGAGTCGAGGAAAAAGCAGGCTACACTACTTATGAGCCGTCATTGTGGCGGTTCGCACATGGTCGTACAACACGGGCCACCAAATCATATCTTGCCCGTGGTTGACCGAACAATTCAGAGCCTTCAATGGTTTCAAAGCTCATTTCAGGATGAGCTCCTATGATGATCAGGGTGACACTTCGAGAGTGTCATGATGTGTCTCGAGTGTCTTTGATTTCAAATTAGAGACAACCAAGACGCACCCCCACTCGGATCATCATGACCACTGCAAGTCTTCAGATAAGCTCGGCCACAGACGACGGATCTTCACGAGAGTACTAAAGGAAAACATATGACAAAGACCAAACGAAACGGATTCACGATCATTGAACTGCTCGTGGTGGTTTCGATCATCGCCCTGCTGATCGGCATCCTGCTGCCAGCCCTGGGTCGTGCTCGAGACTCCGCCCTGCAGTCCACCAGCCTTTCGAACCTGAGGCAGATCTCAGCGGGCTTCGCAGCCTATGCAGGCGACTGGAATGACCGACAGCCCACCCTGATCCCGGATGACTACTGCCAAAGCGGTGGTGCTGAAGGAAACTGTGCCGCGTACATCCAGAACATCGGTTGCCCGACACAGCCAATTCTCGGCTGGGCCAACTTCGACGGCGGACGTGCTCTCTGGGGATACTGGATCGACAGCGCGCCCGGATGCGCCGGTGTCGGCGGTTGCGGCAACATCGCCATCGCCCTCCCGTACTCCGCTTCTGCAGGCCAGGTCGGCTTCTTCAGACTCACCAACATGAAGATCTTCGCCCAGTACATGAACGACCGTTTCTACGACAAGGTCTTCTACGCTCCCAAGGACCGAAGAAAGATCGAAAAGGTCGAGGTCTTCTTCGACAGTCCCGACGAGTTCAACTCCGAAGATCAGATCATCGAATGGTCAAGCTACGCCTATGCAGCCTCGGCGATGATTGCGACAGACCCCATGGGTGGTGGCGACAATCCAGCCAACTGCACCGGCGACGGTGAACCCAACATGGACGCCCCTTGCACCTACCCCGGTGGCTTCAAGAGTCCTCCCGTCGGTGCGGCGACCTTCCCTGATCTGAAGCTTCGACACTTCGAACACTCCTGGTTGCAGAACGCACCTGGTGAAGTGAACCCACTCTTCGACCCCG